>NZ_CALPBU010000002.1:0-322622 GCF_943169685.1 Porphyromonas bobii | reverse complement strand
AAACTCTTCATTGTCAATATTTTTATTGTACTTTGTTCTGTTTGTCTTGCTCCGAAATGATTCTTGCTTCAGATTTATTAGTGTATCTCTACCTAAGTAAAGGTCGTAATTGACGGTTAGGTCTTCTTTTCCCTAAACGTTTGTTACTACACTTCTGTTTGTCAATATCAATTATCTCAAAGATCTCTCAAAGTCAAACTACCCGCGTCACCGCAAGGCCGTTCGTTTCTTTTGCGAGTGCAAAGGTAGGGAAAAATCACCTAAACTTCCAAATACACACGCAAATTCATACGACGACAAGGCGCTTTCCCCTCCATTCGCGCGCGTACATTATATATATGCGATCAGGAAAAGGCTCTGATATTTCTTCCGCCCCATACACCTCACCCCACACTTAAGCGGAAGACGGAGCATACACCGCGCGGCCTTCATCCGCCGATCTCTTCGGATGAGACTTTGCCTTAGAGTCCTGCACTCTATTTAGGGAGCTAAGGTATCGCATGCCCAGCTCCCCGATGTACCTCTCCGAAGAGATACGCAAGCCCTTCGCCTTATCGCGCGTATTCCTCTTATCCTGCGAAGGGAAAAGCATCGTTCGCGTGAAGGAAAAAGCGCCTTCCCATAGTGCTCTTCCTCTGTCTATGTACGTAGTCTTAAAGACTAGGCAGGTAAATCCAAATATCCACGTACGTAGATATTAGAGCCACGTACGTGGATCAAGCTTACCAGCCACTCGTCCGCAACTTTTATTCCTACGCGGAGCAACAACCTAATAGAGGTCACTTCACAAAGCTATATAGGAAGCAGTCCAAAGCTATATAGCATTCTTCGCCATCCTATATAGGTCGTCATCGCGACCTATATAGCTTCGTTGTCGGACCAATATAGGTCAACCCGACGACCAATATAGGTTCACACCACCCTCACATATAGATGTACCCACCTTTCGGAGATCTCCGCACACCCTCTTCTCCACGAAAAGCCCCCATAGAGAAGCAAATACCTATCGGTAGGTATTGCACTGTCAGTCAAAAAGTCGTAACATTGCAGTACCATTTGACAACGCAAGTTGCCCGCTGTTCCTAACCGAAAAACAAAGAGTCATGAGACAGAAGACCCAACCACAGCAGCTACACACGGACTACCCATCCGAATGTACCACCATCATCGTCGGACGCCAGCACACCTCCGATGGCTCTATGATCGTCGCACGTAGCGAGGACTGGAACGCCGTCCTGGCGAAGAACCTTGAGATCTACGAAGACACCGACCATGGTCCCGAGCGCTTCGTTGCTCTCGACAGCCCCTTCCGCTGCGACCTCCCCAAGCGAGCTCTTGGCTACTCCGCCCTTGCTCCCTACCACCTCCACGGTCACTGGGGAAGTGCTGGCTTCAACAGCGTCGGCGTCGGCATGAGTGCTACCGAAAGCATCTTCAGTAGCGACCGCGCCCTCGAAGCCGACCCCCTCGTACCCGACGGCGTCGCAGAGAACTCCGTCTTCAACATCGTCCTGCCCTACATCCACTCCGCTCGCGAAGGTGTCGAACGCCTCGGCTCGCTCATCGAGATGCACGGGGTGGCCGAAGGCTTCGGCGTCGGCTTCGTCGACAGCCACGAGATCTGGTACCTTGAGACTGCCTCGGGGCACCGCTGGCTCGCTACCCGCATCCCCGAAGATCAGTACTTCGTCACGGGGAACCAGAGCCGCTTCCGCAAGTACGACCCCAAGGATCACGCGAACTATCTGGCTTCGGACGACCTCATTGAGTTCGCCATCCAGCACGGCTTGTACGACCCTGCGCGTGGCGAGTTCGACTTCCACGAGGCTTACATCCGCGATGTCAAGCTCGACACGACCTACAACTACCCCCGCGTATGGGGCCTGCAGGCACAGCTGAGCCCATCGATCAAGAACGACGTGACGAAGAACACCTTCCCCGTCTTCGCCCAAGCTGCCGAGCCCATCTCCATCAGCCGCCTCAGACAGCTCTTCCGCTTCCACTACGACGGCACGGACCACGACCCCTACCTCCATCAGAACCCCAAGGAAGTCTACCGCCCCGTCTCCATCTTCCGCACCACGCAGACCCACCTCCTACAGGTACGCCCCGAGCTTCCTCAGGCTATCGGATGCGTCAACTATGTGGCGCTCGGGATGGCTGACCTCAGCGTCTTCCTCCCCCTCTACGAAGGCATCCGCTCCTACCCCAAGGCTTATACGAAGGGGACGAACGAGTCTTCACACGAGTCTGCCTACTGGAAGTTCCGCAAGGTCCAGGCGCTCGGCATGGTCGACTACAACCGCTATGCCCCCATCATCAAGAAGGTCTACGCTGACTTCGAAGCTGAGACCGACCAGCGTCAGCGCGAGATGGAAGAGCAGTATCTGGCTATCTACCAGACGCAGCCCCTGCATGCGCGCGACCTCCTGCAAGCCTTCTCCGACCACGTCCTTCGCTCAGCCCTCGAGGTCACTGACCAGCTCATCGAGACGCTCTTCACGCACCTGACGATCGACATCCAGGCCGAATACGAGTTCCACGGCGCTTAGTAGCTGAGGCACGATAAGCAATGAGCCGCCCTCTGCCAGCAGTGCAGAGGGCGGCTCTTTCGCTTGTATAAGGGTACCCAAAGGTACCGCACGAGCTACAGCAGGGGGGTTAGTTACCTGAAGCAGAAGACTTCAGGACAGACGTAGCCAGCTCAGAGATGCTCCGTTGCTGCTCAAGGAGGGTTGACCTCTTCTCGCTCTGCAGCTTGATTTCGGCGCGGGCATCCTTGAGCTTCTTGGCCTTGTTGGCCTTATCCCTGCGCACCATTTCAATCTGCTGCTGGAGGGGAACAATGAGTTCATCAATAAGAGTCTCTTGAATAGAGGTTATTCTCTTCTCCAATAACTCCATCAGTTGCTGTCGCATCGGGGCAAAATCCATTGCAGTTTGGATATCATCGGGTTGGTCCACGAGCTCTTTTCGGACTTCCCGTCCCCTGCCCCCGAATAGAGCATTGACGCCCTTGAATACACCCACCAATGGGAAGAGCGATGCAATCGCCACGTCTGCGAAGAAGCCGAAACTTGAGTCTCCAAAGCCACAGACCCTCTGATCTATACTGAAATGGTGATCCTTATCCTCGGCTCCAAGCAAACGTGACAAGCTCTTGATTAAGTCCTTCACATCCACATCATCAGGGAGATAACGCTCCAAGATATCTTCAACGTCAACTTTGAAGTCTTGCAGCTCGCGATTCCCCTTAGTTCTCATCTTGTTCAAGGTAGCGTTCTGTAGCCGTGGAAGGGTTCTATTCTCCAACGTAAAGAACTTACTTTGAATATCCGAGCCTGCTGCATCTTTGCCCATTCCAAAGTAATTGATCTTCTTAGCCCTATCTTTAGATGCCCTAATCACATCATCCAGGGCATCCTCAGCCTTTGTCTTAAAGGTATAGGTCTCTTCTCTAATGAGCTCCTTCAGAGACTCGTGGAGGGAATCAATCTTACGATTCAGCTTCCGCTCTGCTTTAGCTAACTGATCTTCGCGATCCTCCAGTTCGTCGTCAGGCATTTCTAAGACCTTCACCTGGCTCTCGGCTAGAGTCAGAGCATTCTGAATATCACTGAGAAGTTTATTCCCTGCAGCCTGAATCATATTGACTGGCTTGCGCAAGAGGATCTCCACCTTATCTCGCTCGATGACATCGCGGACAGCCTCATTGAGCGACTCTACAAGGCTACGCTCATATAGCTCAGACTGCGAACTGATCTCAAAGGTCTCGCAGTATCTCTTGTAGTGAAACATAAGATTTTCATCCTTAGATATACGGCTCATTGGGAGCTTGGAGAGCAGAGCCATCTCCGCAGAGAAGGGGATAGGATGTGTCTCCTGCACAAGCTCTATGATGGCTTCATCTTGGACTTCATACGCAGCTTGTCGCAGGGCTTGCTCCGTGTTTTGGGTGATTCCCGCTGGAGTCTCGCCCTGAGCTACGATGGTATCGTACTTATTGACCCCGACGAGGATCTTGCCGATACCACAGTTACGGACATCCTTGAATAGGATATCGCGGTCACTTGCGTCGAAGGCACGACCTGCATAGAGGAGCAAGAGCGATACATCCGCCTGCTTGAGAAATTGGCGTGTACGCTCCTCACGGGACACGATCGGGTCATTGAATCCCGGGGTATCAACTATCTCCACCCCCTTGAGGTACTCCAGGGGATAGTACAGCGTGACCGCCTTGGTGATAGCGATATACTTCCCATCAGCACCGACATAGTCGATGAGATTGGAGAAGCTGTCTTCCTTTGTCTTCCCCAAAAAGCTATTGATCTGGGATATTTTCCCAGCCTTGGCGACCAGCTCCTGAGCCGCCTTGATCTTAGATCCTTGAGCGGTCGACTCCTGTCCTTCCTCTATGGGAAGCTGTGCCGTATTACGGAGCTCTGCCCATTCATCTGGGGTATAGAACTCCGCCACGAGCTTCTTCTCTGGCCCGTAGGTGATGTAGGAGAGCGAAGCGGTCATCGGACTGGTCGCTGCAGGCAGGATAGTATCTCCGAAGATGAAGGTGTTGAGGAAGGTTGATTTCCCCGCCTTCATCTGCCCGATTACACCTATCGTCAGCTTTTGCTCCTCGGCACGCTTGATCTCGGCCTTCAGCGTGGAGTCATCGATCCAGCCATATTCCTTAGCTCGCTGGAGGAGCTGTAGGAGTCGCTGCTTGCGCTCCCAAATTTCTTTGAGTAGATCCATTGTTATTTGATTTGATGGGTATTATCTATGTAGTTGGCTCAGTTGGTCTATTTGCTCACGGAGCTGAGTGAATCGATTCTGTAGTCCTTCCAGATCGGCAAGTATCGACCGACACGTGTCAGCCTCGTCTTCTATACTTAGGATGTTTGACACAGCCTCCTTAATACCCTCGACATTCCCCCTTAGTATATCAGGGGCTTCCTTGCTCAGTACCTTCAGCTTCTCCTCCAGATCCCTGTACTCTAAGACATCCATCTCAAAGCAATCAGAGCTAAAGAAGTGCGTCTCGAAGTGAGGTATCCCAGCAGCTTCCTCCGCCAGTTCGGCTACCGTATCGAGGTTATTACTAAAAGTCGTCTCAAGCTCGCTCAAGTCTTGGTGATACTGATGTTGCTTGTCATCATACTCTTTCTTGATGTCCATCTGCTCATCGATCAGCTCTTGAATACGCTGTGAGAAGGCTTCAAGCAAGCCCAAACTACTGCTTGAGCCCAGCGTAGAGAAGACCTGATGCAGCTCATCCAGGGGAGTTTTCATCCCCATATAGATGAAGCCCTTCACCTCGAGCTTCTCTTTGCTACAGGTCGCACGAATGGCCTGCTCGGCCTGCTTCACCTCTGACGGAGACTTGGTATCGACCTTGTTGATGATGATATAGAGAGGCTTGTGCAGGTACTGGCGGATGACACAAATGGAGCGCGTATTGAGCGTGCCACTATTCACATCGACGACCCAAAAGAGGGCATCACACTCGTTGATGACCTCCATCGTACGCTGCTCATCCACCTCATCCTGAGAACTAAACCCAGGGGTATCTAAGATGCTCAGTCGCTCTAAGCCCTTGTTGGCATAAGCCATCACGAAGTATTTGATCATCGAGGAGATGCCACCGACTTCCTCCAGCACCTCCTTACTGACCCTACGGAAGGTATCCTCCGAGATCTCCTTGAGGATGGAGTCAGGCGTATAGAAGCGATACGTAGCTTTACCACCGCCTTTACGCCCAGAGATATAAGTCGGGATGGCCGTCGTTGCCTTGGAGCTCACGGGGAGCTGGATGGCGTGAGGGTCTCCATCCTGGAGGAGTCGGTTCACGATACTCGTCTTCCCTGCGCTGAACTCCCCGATAAAAGCCACCTTGGCCTTACCTTGGATCCAGCTCTTAGCACACTCAGACTGCCACATCGAGAGGTCACGCTCCCCTTCATCCGTGAGCGTGATGTACGCGCGACATTCATCGGAGTGAATGAAGGAGACGATCTCTTCGACCTTCTGCTCCAGCTCGGAGCGTTCGGAAGTGACCTGAGCTGTCAGCACCTCTCGTACGAACGATAAGGCTTGCCCTCGGCAATTGGCTCGGTCCGTCGTCTCGTCAAGGGTCTCTTGCAGAGAGGAAAGTTGCTTCTCCTTCGCCGAGACTTTCTCCTCTGCTTCCTTCGCCTTTTCAGCCTCACGCTTTTCAGCCTCACGCTTATCACGCTTGAGTTTATCCTCGAGCTCTTCGTTTTCTTCTTCGGCCTTCTCCAGAGCTTTCTTCGTTCGTGCCAGGCGTGCCGTCAGCTCTTCCACCTTTGCTTGAAGGGCTGAGTCTGCTTGCGGAGTCGAAGAAGGAGTTACTACCCGCTCCGTTTCTTCGGCTGGCGCAGGAGAGGCTTCGCTCTCTTTATCCGTGGCGAAGAGTGAGCTTCCTTCAAAGAGTGACAAGGATTGATCTTGGGTAGAGGTATCTTCCTTTGGCTTACCTTTCCCAAACCAACGTAGTATAAAGTCAAACATAGATCGGAATAATGATCCCCCCAGCCCAAGCTCTACGAGATAGGATAGGCTGGGGGGATGGATTAGATTAGTGCTGTTGCTTCAACTCCTGCAGCTCCTTATTCAGCAGCTCACAAGCTTCTTTGTATTCAGCCAAGTCACGGAGGGCAGTCGTATGCTCTTCCTTAAGGCGACGGAGTTGCTTCTTCGTTTGGTCAAGCTCTTCCTCGATATCATCGTGGTCGCCTTCCAAGCTACGCGCTTCCTGCTTTGACCTCTGCAAGCGGCTATTCAGCTCTTCGATACGCTGATCTTGAGTCTTGAGTCGCTCACGCAGCCGCTCGATCTCTTTCGAAGCCATTTCCTGTGCTTCGGGAGAAGGCGTACCTACGCCATCGCTTGGCTTTGCTGGGAGAACCTTATCCTTGAGAATAGCACCGACGACTAGTCCAATACCGATTCCAATAAGTGCTTCTGTCATATTCTTAGTCTTTTCCATTAGTTATCACTTAGCAAGAGAAGGTAGCCAGATACTGATCCTTCTCCTTCATCGCCTTGATCTCAGCCTCATACTTTGCTTGTTCTTGTTCCTGCTGGGCTTG
The DNA here is from genome assembly GCF_943169685.1 of Porphyromonas bobii. Taxonomy (NCBI): domain Bacteria; kingdom Pseudomonadati; phylum Bacteroidota; class Bacteroidia; order Bacteroidales; family Porphyromonadaceae; genus Porphyromonas; species Porphyromonas bobii. Next base: position 315,513 of record NZ_CALPBU010000002.1, on the reverse strand, counting down.
TAGCTGGGAGAGGGCTTCACGCTTCTCACCAACGAGGGTAGCAGCTTCGGCATTCATTTGCTCGGCGATGAGACGGAGGGATTCGGAGAGGTAGTTGCGCAAGTCCGCCTCGAAGTTGGGCAAGATCTGCGCATCCAAGAAGTGCTCTACGGCAGCTTCACGGCGGGGCTTACTGAAGAACTCAGTCGCTTTACCTACCAAACCTTCGATAAAGCCACGCTCCTTCTCTGCTGCAGAGGAGACTACCGAAGATATCTGGTGTCCCTTCTGAATAAAGCTCCCAGCCTTACTCATCACATTCATCATACGCATCATCTTGGTGGTCTTAACGGCCGTCGTGGCCACAGCTGCAACTTCCCCGACCTCGAGGGCAGCACCTGCGACACCAGCGGCACCAGCGGCGCCAGCAGCACCAGCGGTGCCAGCGCCTCCCAGCCCCAAGACACTGAATCCTCCTGTAGCAGCTACGCTAGCCACAGCAGCCGCAATAGCCAGCCCCTTAGCGATCCACCCAAACGCCTTATCATTTTCGTGTCCAACCGAATCAAAGTCCTCCATCTGGATAGCATTCGCCTGTTCGCCCAGCTGACTCAAGTCTATGGTCTCCGCCGAAGGGAGCTGAACGTGTATATCACGACTTGAGGCATTCACCTCACGGATAGTAGTAGCCACCTGACGAGTGAAGTTCTGCAAGAGGATGGTCTTGACGTTAATAACCTCCGCCTTGATTGCATCATTGTAAGAAATTCCCTTCTTCGAGAGGATGCCATTGAGCGAAGACCACAGCTGGGTACGCAGACTGCTCTGTGTCTCATCGACCTTGTCCGAGAGCTTCTCTTCGACGCGCTCCATCAGCTGACGGATATTACTCTGCAGGCGCTCCAGCTCACGCTCTTGGGCACGCACAGCCTCCTTCAATTCCTTGGGAGAGGAGCTGGAGCGAAGGATTTCGGCGATGAAGGAGCGTAGTTCGCCGATCAGTTCCTTGGTACGTAGGGCATCGACCTTCGCAATGATCTGCATCTTCTGCCCCTGGATCTTCGTAAGGAGTTGCTGCAGTTCGCTGACGCCACCCGTAGAAGCCGATGTGCATACTATAGAATCAATAGGGAGGTCGATATCACGGGCAATCCCCGCCTTGAGATCTTGCAGTTCACCCGTCGACTTCGTATCCGTTTTATTCAGTATCAGATAGATTGGCTTCTCGGCTAAGCGCATTTCCTTCACGAAAGCCAGCAAACTACGCGTGATGGGCTGATTGGCATCCACAGTAAGTAAGATGGCATCGACACGGGGGAGGATACTAATCAAGACTTCGCGGTGCTTCGGATCTGGAGAAGAGAGCCCAGGAGTATCGACGAAGATGATATCCTTGGGCACCTTCGTCGAGGTGTCAAAGAGATTGACGGTAGGGTACTTCAGCAGCTCTTCATTCTTCATTGAATCCAGCTGTAGCTCGACGCTTTCACCCTCTGCGGTGAGGGCGACGGCCTTATTCTCAGTAGAGCCGAAGAAGATCTGATAGAGGGTAGCGGTCGTAGGGCGAGAAGCGATCTCCAGCACCTTGCTATCGGTCAGCGCATTGATGAGACTCGTCTTACCCGCACTGAACTCCCCGATGAGAGGGAGAATAAGCTGAGCTGAAGGATTCTGTGTGCGCTCGTCGATAGCTCGTAGTCGCTCTGCGATGCTCTTTTGCTCAAGCGATTCGGCGATCTCGATGATGCGATTGAGTGATTCCATAGGGAAGGGTATCTATTAGTTGTGAGACATTATATCTACTACTCGGCTGGGGTAGTCAGCATTCTTAAGGCATACTCCACGTAGCCACGGTGCTTATACTCGTCGTGGGTATTGTGAGGGACGATGTAGGCGAAGCCCGCGAGGTCTTCGTGAATGACTCCATTGAGAGCATTGCCGATGAAGTTGCGACCTGTGCGGGCACTCAGATGGTAGCGCTCACAGAGAGCCGTCTCCACCAGGGCATAATTGATATCACGAATGGTGCGGGGGGTGACATCAGCCACGCGCACCCCCTGACGGCTTAGGCTCTCTCTATATTCGGAGATTGAGGGGAGGCGCAAGACAAACTCCCCAAGGCGGAGATCGGAGAAGTCCACTTCGCCCTGCAGGAGGGTTTTCCTCCACGGATGCTGCGCGAGTCGGCGATGAGTCACCTCTATATCCTGGCGGATCAGTACGGTGGCCTGTGCTTTCTCAGGATCGGTACCGACCCAGGTCTCCAGCAGCTCTGGATAGTCGTAGGGGCGTGACTGGAGGTGGAGGCGCGTGCGTCGCTCGCTATTGATCCCGTAGCCATTGGAGGGGATCTCCTCCCAATAGCCAGCTGGAAGGGTTTCTATCGTGCGCTCGGTCTGGCGGAGATATTCCGCAAAAGCTTGTTGGTCTGCTGTCATCATCTTAATTACTTATGTTCTGAGGGTGATGTAAAGAGGTTGCTATAATCTCTCTACTGCCTGGATATAGGGACAGTAAGAGTCCTACCCTATTCGCTCGGAATAGGGTTCGTGCTGGATATAATTAGGGTGTTTAGGGAATTTATAAGGAGAGTCTGCGACGCAGACTCTCCTTACGGGTACCCGTAAGTTCGTCGACGCTCGCTATATAAACAGACTCTTGACTCATAGACTTGTGTTCTGATTCGTCTTAGCAAAGATAAGACTATAAATGCATCAACGCATTTGCCCTCAAAAAGCATATAGTCCTACCTGCTACTCGTACTTAATCCTTCGTACCTTCTGTTGGATGAGTTGCTCGTACCAGTCTTTATCCTTGAAGTCGGGATTAGCTCCAGGTGTCCGGTAGGATAGGAATACCTCGATCACTTCCTCCCCTTTGTTGCTACGCAATATATCGCGCACATACTCCAGTGCTGTAGGCTTGAGCGCAAAGACATTGTATCGAAGCTCGCTTAGATTGCATCGATTAGGGAGCTTGATCGTATGAATATGAGGCGAATAACAGACATCCAGCGTGTAGAGCTTTGTACTATGGCTCAGGTCAATGCTCTGCAAGGCTCCGCTATAAGTACAGGCGAAGGTCTCGAGATCGTGCGCCCCACTCAAGTCCAGATGAGTGCCTCTATATTCACGTAGCTTCAGGTCGGTCAGCATACATCTCTTGGGTAAGCGAAGCTCCTCTATCTTTTGGTACTGTAGATACCTCAGATGAGGGCAATGGCTCACATCGAGTCGGAGAGTATCGAGGAATACCGAACGCTCCCTGGTCTTCAAGCCGATGAAGTGCGCCCCTTCCTGGAGCTCCAGACATAGGGTGAAGTGAATACCTCCACCTTGGTTGTAGCTCGGGTAGCTATGCGTCAGCTGTAGACTCTGGGTATAGTTCTGGCAGATCTTAGCAGGAGCATCCCCCCAAGTGACACGGATGTAGGTATTCGGATCAGCCTCTACCTCTATATCGACATACGATCCACCCCACCCAGGCGAGGTCTCAAAGTCAATACGGATACACTCCGATTGAGGGCCAAAATAGGTATCTAAGGGCTGGTTCATAAGGCTCTACTTTATCGATAACGGCTCATCATAGCGGCTACTTCTTCCTGCATCTGATTGCGTAGGGATACAGGGGCGATCACCTCCAGCTCACTCCCATACGAGAGGAGTGCCTGCAGGAAATCATACGTAGGCTTTAGATAGAGTTCGAAAACACTATACTCCTCATCCTCGGATAAGAGTCTCTGGCTATGATGTAGAGGAAGTGACTTGAGATAGCAGGCTTGAGAGGAGGTGACGCGTATCAAGATGCGCTCAGCCTCTACCGAGGCATCAATGATCGTCCCATAGCAATCCTCGAAGAAGGTCTCCGCATCAAAGTCTGGGCTTAGCTGGAACTTTGTCTCAGTAAGCACAACCTCCTCCATCCTATCAAGGGAATAGAGGAGCAGATAGGGCATATCTGAGGCCTTTGCCAAGAGGTACCATCTCTGCTTAAAGAGCTTAAGTGCATAGGGCTCGAGTATCGAGATGCGCGACGACGCACTTGTGTAGCGTCGGTACTTGACTTGGATGCAGCGACTGGCCTTCATCGCCCGAATGATATCCGACAGGTAGGTCTCGCTCGAGGGAATATCCTCCAAGAGGATACGCTCATTCAAGCTCATACTACGCGACAGCTGTTGATTGAGCGATGCCGTGCGCAGGAGCCAGCTACGGATACCCCCCTCATTGAGCACCTCCGCATTGGCTATATAATAGTTATATCCACCTGTACGCTGGCAGTCAATACAGATACCGAAGAGCTCCTCTGTCGCGATACGCCACTTATGGAAGGTACGCTGCGACAGCTCTACCCCCTCACTCAGATCAGAGTCGAGCCATTTGCTTTGGATCTCCTTCAGTGAGATCTCCCCAGCCCTCTGTATCGTCTCAACGAGCCAGACATACTTGTTCATTAGATTGATTCCCATAGCTGTGTCATCTATTACTTCGGCAAAGATAGCACCAACATATGCCCTTTCAGTTCATAGGTTATACTTCTTTAGCAGATCTTTCTCTACAGATTAGGAGACGCAGCTATAGAAAGACGGCATCAAAACACAGGTTTTGATGCCGTCTTAAAGCTAAAAAAGGGGAAAGAAGTTGGGCTACCAGAGCTCCTCCCAGCGGCGGAAGTGGCCGAGGAGGTAGTGCGGCGTCTTCGGCAGATGCGTGAACGGCACGCCTTGGATGCGCCAGTAGTTCTCTTGGTTCGTCGGGGGGACGACGCGGTCGTCTTCGCCGATGAAGGCTTTGCTCCACAGACCGAAAGCTGCGGGCTTAGGCAGCGGGCGGGGCTGATCGCGGTCGACGGTGAAGGGGCGGACGAACTCATCATAGAGCGCCTCCGTAGAGCGCTGGCGCACCTCCTCATAGAGGTGGCGGTAGGTCTTACCACCGAGCATGTGCCGGTCGAAGCGCTCACGATTCTCCTCCGTCAGCCCCTCGAGGGTCTTGTGGAAGAAGGCTTCGGGGATACCCACGGCATCATCGACTTGGTAGCCTGTGCCTGCAAGCGCCGTACCCGAGACGACACGACTGCGGAGCTCCTCGTGCTTAGCGAAGAAGCGGTCGGCTGCCCAGATACCCATCGACCAAGCGACGAGGCGGATCTCACGATAGGGCGAGAAGTCGAAGTCCAGCGCATCGGTGCGGTAGTCCCAGAGAAGTAGGAGATCCTGCCCCTCGGGGAGGCCGAGGTGCTCTACGGCGATGGGGCTGAGTGCCCAGCCATTGAAGTAGAGGACGAGGCGATCGGTAGGCTCCGAAGCGGGGCGGAAGAGCTGCTCCATCGCTTAGTCTTCGTCTGAGTCGTCAGTCTCGAGCACCAGCATCTCGTGGTAGTCGCTCCAGTCGGGGTCCTCCTCGCAGTGGATCTCAAGCGGAAGCGTGGGATAAGGTGCGAGGCATTCATTCAGACGCTCACCAAAGGTAGGGAGGTGACGCGTGTAGAAGGTCCAGTCCTTCTGCCCACCGCCGGTATAGTTGCCCGTGAGGATGGCGAGCTTGTCCCGCTCCATGATCCGTCGGAGCTTGGGCTCAATGTCTTCGATGAGACGGGCAGTCTCTTCGTCGGGCATCCCATCGGGCTCGGCGGTGTAAGGCCATGCAATATCCACACGCACACGGAGCTTGCCGCTCTCGAAGAACTGAGTGAGGCCCTTGCGGACCGTCAGGAGGACTATCGCCCCACCCTCGGTATGGCTCACGCTGGTGAACCAGTCATCGGTAAGTATCATATATATGTAAGTCGTTTCTTCCCCCCAAAGGTACGCAATCTCCGTCCCTTAGCCTCCCCAGCACCATCAACCCACGACGCCCCCTCTCCTCATCACCAAAGCCCCTCCCCGATATGCCCCTCCGAAGTGATACGCAAGCCCTTCGCCCTATCGCAAGTATTCCTCTTATCCAGCGGAGGAAAAAGCGTCGTTCTCGTGAAGAAAAAAGCGCCTTCACATAGTGCTTTTCCTATGTCTACGCACGTAGTCTTAAAGACCAGGCACGTCAGTCCAAATATCCACGCACGTAGATATTAGAGCCACGTACGTAGTCCAAACTTTTCTGCCACTCGTCCACAACTTTTATCCCTGCGCAGAGCAACAACCTCATATAGGTCACTTCACAAAAGCTATATAGGGATCAGTACAAAGCTATATAGCTTCGCACCGAAAGCTATATAGGAATCAGGCCAAAGATATATAGCTTTCTTCGCCATACTATATAGCTCTACACGACGCACCTATTCCACGGCCATTATTTTGTACATTCGTAGCGGAATACCACATCAGTATATGTTGCTGGGAGTGGTATAATCTTCATCCAACGGGTTTGATACTATGAAGAGCGAGCACGAACTTCATCACCTTCTTAGATAGCCCAGCTGACATTAATTCTTCCACCTCTCATGCATCGGACAGTGAAGCGAATACTCTGTGGCATTGGGGTAGCACTTGCCATCCTCGTCATCGCAGCAGGCGGCCTCTATCTCACGGGGTACCTCCAAGTCTACGGGCTCACATCAGGCTACCAGTACTTAGACCGCGAAGAGCGAGCAAGGATCGTCTTCTCACGGAATAAGCTCCGTGACCTCGACGAGACCCTCGATAGGGTACATCGAGAGGGAAAGATCCTCTGCGTCAATGGTACCGAGCTCCGAGCTGCACTCGCCTCCAAGCCTAAGGCCTTGGTCTACATCTTTACCGACGGCTGCACCTCAAGCGCGTGTCTTCCCCTGAGTACCATAGGGGCGTATGCGCATAAGATCGGTGCAGAGCCCTACTATGTAGCCATTGACCTCACGCCTGGACTTCTGAAGCGCACCGAGCCTATTCTAAGTATCGACTACACGCACTACGGGACGAAGTGGCACGACAGCTTCTACAAAGCCTTCGTCAAGGATCTCACGGGGCGCTCGACCGACGAGGAGCACTTCAACTTAGTTCTCTTCGAGAAGGGGCGAGTAGCGAGCATCTTCTCTACGGAGAAGCTACTCCAGCAACCATAGCTCACTGCCACTATAAGGGCAGTAAGAGTAGCTTCAACAAAGGAGCTATCGCGGGGTACCTCAATGGGGTGCCCCGCGACGCTTCTATAGGGATGAGGGACGATCCTTCCCAGCACATAGAGCGCCCCAATGGGGCTGCCGGAGGCGAGGCACTGCGAAGGACTTTTAGAAATACGGGGCTTTTTCGGGATAATATTTTAGGATGGGGCGTAGACTTATTAAGATATTGGGGGAAAAGCTATATATTTGCCTCTAACTCAACATAGCAGCATCAATGTATTTCGACGAACTAGATCTTGAGGACGAAGTGCTGGATGGGCTCGAAGCGATGAACTTCTTCGAGACCACACCCGTACAAGAGGCCACCATCCCCCTTCTCCTCGAACGCCGCGATATGATCGCTTGTGCCCAGACGGGTACAGGTAAGACCGCGGCTTATCTCCTGCCCATCATCAACCGACTGAGCCGTGGCGAGGGCGACCCTAAGAAGGTCAATGCCGTCATCATGGCTCCGACCCGTGAGCTCGCCATCCAGATCGAGCAGCAGGTCGAGGGCTTCGCCTACTTCCTCCCCGTCTCCTCAGTAGCTATCTACGGCGGTACGGACGGGATCGCCTGGGAGCAGCAGCGCCGCGGTATGGCTCTCGGGGCGGAGATCGTCATCGCCACGCCAGGGCGTCTCCTGGCCCTGATGAACCTCCAGCAGGCAGACCTCTCGGGAGTGACGTACTTCGTGCTCGACGAGGCTGACCGCATGCTCGATATGGGCTTCCAGGAGGACATCATGCAGATCAACAGTGCGCTGCCAAAGGACTGCCAGCGCGTGATGTTCTCGGCGACGATGCCACCGAAGATCAAGAAGTTCGCCCGCACGATCCTGCACGACCCCGCCGAGGTTGAGCTGGCGATCTCCCGCCCGCCCGAGAGCATCGTGCAGTCCGCCTATGTCTGCTATGAGCGCCAGAAGCTGCCCATCCTGACGCAGCTCTTCCGCGAAACACCCCCTACACGTACGATCATCTTCTCCAGCTCCAAGCTCAAGGTCAAGGAGCTGACGGCTGCCCTCTCACGCCTGAATATCCGCGTCGAGCAGATGCACTCCGACCTGACGCAGGAGAAGCGCGAAGAGGTCATGAAGAACTTTAAGTCGGGCAATATCGATCTGCTCGTCGCCACCGACGTCGTGGCGCGCGGTATCGATATCGACAACATCCGCATGGTGATCAACTATGACATCCCCCACGACCCCGAGGACTATGTACACCGCATCGGTCGTACGGCCCGTGGTGGCAACGATGAGGGGCTGGCGATCACCTTCGTCAGCGAGAAGGAACAGCCTGGCTTCGGACGCATTGAAGACTTCCTCGAAAAGGAAATCTATAAGATCCCAGTAGATGAGGCCTTCGGCCCCACACCCGCCTACGACCCAAGCCGTCGCCCCGAGCGCGGTGGCCGTGGTAGCTCTTCTCCCCGCGGGGGGCAAGGCAACAAGGGCGGTGGTCGCGGACGTGGCCGCAGCTCACAGCAGGGCCAGCGCCCCGAAGGCAAAAGCGACGCCCCCAAGGGTGAAGGCGCAGCCCAGGGTGCACGTAAGAAGAAGCGCCCCAACAACCGCCGCAAGTCTCAGGGATCTACGCCACCTAAAGGCGAAGCCTAAATAGCTCACCTCAGTACCAGACTCCACATGACACCCAAACTACTTGACGACCTCAGCCAGGAGACCAAGAAGGGGCTACACAAGCTCCGTGTGATCAATTACCTGCTGCGCAACAAGACGGCCACGATGACGGACATAGCCAAGGAGCTATACGTCAGCGTCCCCACAGCTTCTAAGATCCTCCAAGACCTCCAAGACGGAGGCTGCATCCAGAGCCAAGGTAAGCTGGAGATCGGCGTCGGGCGCTTCCCCCTACTCTTCGGGCTCAACCCCGACGGGGGCTACTTCATCGGCGTAGATATCAAGCGCTCGGGCATGCACATCGGTCTGATCAACCTGCAGAGCGAGCTGATATGCGCGGACTACGACCTGCCCTACACGCTTGAGAATACCCCCGAGGCCCTCGAGACGATCTGCCGTGAGATCCGTGGCTTCATCACGCGCCACGGCATCCAGCCCAAGGAGATCCTGAACATCAACGTCAACCTCCCTGGGCGCATCAACCCCGTCACGGGTCACAGCTATAGCCTCTTCAACTTCTTCGGCGACCGTCCGCTCTCCGAGATCCTCAGCAGCAAGCTCGCCCTGCGCGTCTCGATCGACAACGACACGCGCGGTATGGCCTTCGGGGAGTTCACTGCGGGCTGCACTAAGGATATGGAGGTCAACTCCGTCCTCTATGTGAATATCAGCTGGGGTCTCGGTCTCGGTATCATCCAGGACAAACAGATCTACTTCGGTAAGTCGGGCTTCTCAGGGGAGTTCGGCCATATCTCCGTCTTCGACAACCAGATCCTCTGCCACTGCGGTAAGAAGGGTTGCCTCGAGACCGAGGTCAGCGGTCAGGCTATGTGCCGTAAGATCCAGGAGCGCATTCGTGCTGGTGAGAGCTCCGTCCTCTCATCCATCGTCCACTCGGGCCGTGAGCTCCGTATGTCTGACCTCATCAGCGCCTGCGCTCAGGAGGATATGCTCTGCCTGCAGGTCCTCAGCGAGCTGGGCCGTGAGCTCGGTAAGCAGGTAGCGAACCTCATCAACGTCTTCAACCCCGAGCTCGTCATCATCGGTGGTAGCCTTGCTGATGCCTCCGGCTACCTCACCCAGCAGGTCGAGGCCTCGGTACGCATCTATTCGATGAGCGTCGTGACGCGCGATACGCAGATCCGTACGGCTACGCTCGGCGACCGCGCTGGGCTCATCGGTGCCTGCATGCTCGCTCGCTCTCGCCGCTTCGCAGAGCCCTCGAAGTAAAAGCCGCTCGCACAACATACACTATGCTAAAAGCGCTCGCCCCAGCGATCCATACGGGATCGCTGGGGCGAGCGCTTTTAGCGTACCTATATTATATAGGGGATGCTACGGGCTATACCTTAGCGGCGGCTGTGCGTGATGAGCTGCATGAATTCCTCACGCGTCTTAGCCTCGCGGAAGGCACCGGTGAAGTCACTGGTCGTGGTGAAGGAATTCTGCTTCTCTACGCCACGCATCTGCATGCACATGTGCTGTGCCTCGATGACGACGATGACGCCGAGGGGATTGAGTGCCTCTTGGATACAGTCCTTGATCTGCGTCGTCAGACGCTCCTGTACCTGCAGGCGACGGGCGAAGACGTCGACGATGCGGGGGAGCTTTGAGAGCCCCGTGATGTAGCCGTTGGGGATATAGCCGATGTGAACCTTACCGAAGAAGGGCAGCATGTGGTGCTCACAGAGCGAGTAGAAGTCGATATCCTTGACGATAACCATCTGACGATACTCCTCACGGAACATCGCCGAGCGGAGGATCTCCTTCGGGTCTTTGTGAGCACCTGAGGTGAGGAAGCGCATGGCCTTGGCGACGCGCTCGGGTGTCTTCACCAGGCCCTCACGCTCGGGATCTTCGCCCAGCAGGCGGAGGATCTCGTGGTAGTGGTGGCGCAGAGCGGCTTCGGTAGCCTCTTCACTCTCAGAGACGAAGGTGAGTGTCGACGGATCGGGGAGGCTATTCTTCTGAGGCATGGGGTTCGGTGTAGTTGAGGATGCGGACCTTCTCACGGACTACATAGGACTCACGGCCCCAAGCAGGCAGAGCGACCATAAGGCGAGCGCGAGCCGAGCGAGCTTCTTCCTGTGAGGTGAAGTTACCGACGGTCAGGCGCCAGAAAGGAGCGCGGAAGGTGATGTAGCTACTGAGCGTGGGGGCGACGCGGCGAATAGCTTCGGCACGAGCATAAGCCTCGCTCTTAGCGTTGGGGAGGTTGCTGTTGAAGACCTGGACACGGTAGCCGTAGAGGATGGAATAGTTGCCATCACGAGCCAGCACCGAGGAGCCACGGGGAGCGGGAGCGCTGCCGATGACACCACGGAGGTCGGGGTCTTGGATGATCGTCACGAAGCCCTCACCGGGATTGATCTGCTCGAGGGCTTCGAGGATATTGCGTGGTCTTAGCTTCTCAGGTGCGGTCTGCGCCGAGAGAGTCGCGGCGAAGGTGAGGCACGTGACGAGGAGCGCAAGCGTGAGCTGAATGCGTCTGAGCATAGGAGTTTCGCTGAGGGGTTGGGGAGCGTGTGAGGAAAGGAGTTAGCCACCCCCTCACAGGGAAGGGGTGGCTAAAGAGGGAGGGAGCGTTAGTTGAACGCTTCGATGATGGGGAGGAACTTCTCTACGCTGAGTGAAGCGCCACCGATGAGACCACCGTCGACGTCGGGCTGAGAGAAGAGTTCCTTAGCGTTAGCAGCATTGCAGCTACCACCGTAGAGGATCGTGCAGTCTTCAGCGACCTGAGCACCATACTTCTTAGCGATGAGGCTACGGATGTGAGCGTGGATCTCCTGAGCCTGAGCCGAGGAAGCTGTGAGGCCCGTACCGATAGCCCAGACGGGTTCGTAAGCGAGGACGACCTTACCGAAGTCTTCAGCAGAGAGAGAGAATACGGCTTCTTCGAGCTGCTGCTCTACGACTTCGAAGTGCTTGCCAGCTTCGCGCTCTTCCTTGACTTCGCCGATGCAGAAGATAGGAGCGAGGCCTTCAGCGAGAGCAAGACGTACCTTATCCGTGAGGATAGCACCGTCTTCGTGGTAGTAAGCACGACGCTCAGAGTGGCCGAGGATGACGTAGCGTGCACCCGTCGAAGCGACCTGTGCAGCAGAGACTTCACCCGTGTAAGCACCTTCAGCCTTGTCAGCGCAGTTCTCAGCAGCGATAGCTATGGGGCTACCTTCAGCTTCCTTAGCGATAGATGCGAGGTGGATGAAGGGGGCACCGATGATGACGTCACAGTGGAGGGACTTGCCAGCGAGGGCAGCCTTGAGTTCGCCGATGAAGGAGATCCCTTCGCTGAGGGTCTTGTTCATCTTCCAGTTACCGGCGACGATATTCTTTCTCATTGTTACTTTGATAAAGAGGATTATTTGGTTAAATGTAAACGCTTCTTGATGTGCAGATGGACGGTGAGGTGGAGCTTTCTCGCCCAAAAGCGGAGGAAGGCTAAGAGCAGCAGTGCAGCCCACGCCCAGAGGAGGTAGGTGCGCGTCACAGAGGGGCCGTGAGGCTGCATCTGGGGCAGGCTACGGAGGTAAGTGCTGACGCCCTCGACGGAGGGGAAGTCAGCGTAGGCGCGCTTATCGATGATCTTACCGTCACGCAGGACGACGAGCCCTGGCTGTGAGCGGATGATGGTACGTATCGGAGTGGCATCGAGCTGGAGCATCGGATAGGAGGCTCCTGTAAGATAACGCCACTGAGCTATTTCTTCGCTCGTCGAGGCGGTGACGCCATAGAAGGGATAGCCTAAGCGGCTGGCCTCTTCGTGGAGTTCGCTGATCTCGTCAAGCACGGCTTGGCTCGCCGTACGCCACGAGGGAGAGAGGAGAAGGAGCGTGATCCCCTGGGAGTCGAGGAGCGTCGAGATGACGGGCTCACCCAGACTATCGATGGGATTGAAGTCGTAGCGAGGCTTGTAGCTTGCCAGGTCTGCTTCCTGACGCGCCTCTACAAAGGTCCACGTGCTATCGGGGAGGGCCGAGGCTTCGAAAGCCTTCGTCTTGCCATCCTTTGAGTAGATGTACTTCGTAGCGCCGAGGAGCACACGTTGCAGAGAGGCTTCTTCCTTTGCGATGGCCTCACGGAGGTTCGTCCCTACGGCATAGGGGCGGAAGTCAATGTAAGGCAGGTGACGGTAGTTCTCCGCCATGAAGTAGATAATCCCGACGACAGCGAGCACAGCAGGCACCCAGCGCTCACGGCGCGAATAGAGGTGGCGTAGCGCTCGGGCATCACGCAGGACGAGGATGGAGAGCGGGAGGAGAACGACGTTCTTAAGGAAGCTCTCCAGGTGGGTCAGCTGGATCGCATCACCGAAGCAACCGCAGTCGGAGATGGGGTTAGCGATGAGCGTGTAGAGCGTCACGGCCGTCATCACCAGCATGAAGAGCACGGAGAGACGAGCGCAGAACTTGCGGTACACCCCCATAAGCAGGAAAGCCCCGAGCAGGAACTCGGAGCCACACAGCACGAAGGAAAGCGCCAGCGTAATAGTCTCGGCACCCGCTGAAGCAGGGCTGAGAATCGGGGTGAGATACTGCGAGATCTTCAGCGCGGTACCCACGGGATCGACGGCCTTCAGAAGGCCAGAGGCCACGAAGACGAGCCCTACGATGACGCGGGCTACTTCGGCGAGGGTATGACGCACATGGATCACGCGGCGGGGAGGGTAAGCTTGATGAGGCAGAAGATGGCGTAGTTCACCATATCCATATAGTTAGCTTCGACGCCCTCCGAGACGAAGGTCTCGCCCTGCAGATCCTCGATCTGCTTGGTGCGATGGATCTTCGAGAGGATGAGGTCAGTCATCGAGGTCACCCGCATATTACGCCACACCTCACCGTAGTCGTGGTTCTTGGCGAGCATCAGCTGCAGGGTCTTCTCCGCACAGCGATCATAGGCCTCGAGAGCCTCCTCCACGCTCATATCTGGGCTGGAGACAGCGCCACGCTCGAGCTGGATCATGCCGATGAGCCCGTAGTTGACGATGCCGATGAACTCAGGCTCGATGCCCTCGTCGACGGCAGCATGCCCGCGCATCTGGATACCACGGATGCGCTCAGCCTTGATATAGATCTGATCTGTGAGGGACTCTGGGCGGAGGATACGCCACGCCGCACCGTAGTCGTGGAGCTTCTTCGCGAAGAGCTCCCGACAGGTACGGAGGATGGTACGGCACTCCTGCTCGGTGCTATTGATACGGGCTTCCATAGAGCTACAAAGTTAGTCTACTTTGCCTTATCCACGATTTCGTCGAGCAGAGCGAAGTCGAGGACCTCGGTGATCTCGTCCACATAGTGGAAGTTCAGCCCCTCGAGATAGTGCTCGTTGATCTCAAGGATATCCTTCTCGTTCTCACGGCAGAGGATGATATCCGTGATGCCTGAGCGCTTAGCGGCAAGGATCTTCTCCTTGATACCACCGACAGGAAGGACCTTACCACGCAGGGTGATCTCCCCAGTCATCGCCAGGTGGGCACGCACACGGCGGCGGGTCATAGCGGAGACGAGTGAGGTAACCATCGTGATACCTGCGCTGGGGCCATCCTTGGGGATAGCGCCCTCGGGTACGTGGATGTGGATCTCTTGATCCTTGAGCGTCTCGAGGTCGATACCGAGCTGGGTAGCGTGAGCACGGATGTAGCTGAGAGCAAGGGTGGCAGACTCCTTCATCACATCACCGAGGCTACCGGTGAGGATGAGCTTACCCGACTGCCCTGGCTGAAGGCTGCTCTCGACGAAGAGGATCTCCCCACCGACGCTGGTCCAAGCCAGACCAACGACGACACCAGCGTGCTCGTTGCCCTGATACTTATCGCGCGAATAGACGGTCTTGCCGAGGTACTCACGTACGAGCTCGGGGGTGATGGACTCGGGGAGCTGCTCCTCAGCTGCGGTAGCCCAAGCGAGCTTACGCATGACGGCAGCGATCTGCTTCGTCAGGGAGCGCACACCGCTCTCACGGGTGTACTCCTCGATGATGAGATCGAGGGCACCAGGGGCGAAGTGGATGTCCTCCACCTTGAGCCCGTGCTCCTTGGCTTCCTTGGGTACGAGGTGCTGCTCGGCGATCTTCAGCTTCTCCTCTGCGATGTAGCCTGTGACTTCGATGAGCTCCATACGGTCACGCAGGGCGGAGGGGATGGTGGAGATATTATTCGCCGTAGCGATGAAGAGGACCTTCGAGAGGTCGTAGTCGATATCGAGATAGTTATCGTGGAAGGCGGTATTCTGCTCGGGGTCGAGGACTTCCAAGAGAGCCGATGCGGGATCGCCCTTGTGGTCGTCAGCGAGCTTATCGATCTCGTCGAGAACGAAGACGGGGTTCGACGTGCCAGCCTTCTGCAGGCTCTGGATGATACGGCCGCTCATCGCACCGATATAGGTACGGCGGTGACCACGGATCTCAGCCTCGTCATGCACCCCACCGAGGGAGATACGCACATACTTACGGCCGAGGCTCTCTGCGATGCTACGCCCGAGGGAGGTCTTACCTACCCCTGGAGGGCCATAGAGGCAGAGGATGGGGGACTTCATATCGCCCTTGAGCTTCAGCACCGCCAGGTGCTCGAGGATACGCTCCTTGACGCGGTCGAGGCCATAGTGCTCGCGGTCAAGGATCTCCTTCGCCCCCTTGAGATCGAAGTTATCCTGACTGAAGACACCCCAAGGCAGCTCGAGGATGGTGCGTAGATACTGCATCTGGATCGAGAAGTCGGGGCTCTGCGGATTGAGGCGTTCAGCCTTGCGAAGCTCCTTCTCATAGATCTCAGCGACAGCTTCGCTCCAGAGCTTTTCCTTACCCTTCTTGCGAAGCTCTTCGATCTCGTCATCGGCGCTGGGGCCAGTGCCAAGCTCCTCCTGGATGGTACGCATCTGCTGCTGGAGGAAGTACTCACGCTGCTGCTGATCCATCTCACGGCGTGTGCGATTGAGGATCTCCTCACGCAGCGAGGACTCAGAGATCTGGTCATGCAGACGACCGAGCACATAGACAGCACGGTCGTAGATACTATCCATCTCGAGGAGTTTCTGACGGTCCTCCATGCTGAGCTGAAGGAGTGAGCCTGCCAGATGAACGATATAGGCGCGATTCTTCAGCCCACGGATCGTGTCGCGGAAGCCATTGGGGGCATTCGGCGCCAGACGATCCAAGAGCCCTAAGAGACGCTCATGAATGAGCTCCACCGTCACCTTGTACTCCTCTTCCTTATCTGCTGCGGGGAGGCTATCCTCGAGCAGGTGGACACGACCCATGAGATAGGGATCGTCCATGGTCAGGTGCTGGAGACTGAAGCGCTGACGACCACGAAGGATGGCAGAGAGCTCACCCGTGGGCAGCTCGACGATCTGGGAGACCTCGACGATAGTACCTACCGTGAAGAGGTCGCTGAGCTGGGGGTCCTCGACATTGGCGTCACGCTGGGTGACGACACCGAAGCAGCGCTCACGTATCTCTGACTGTCGGATGACCTGCATCGACTTCCTGCGGCCCACGAGGATGGGCACCACCGTACCTGGGAAGATGGACATATTGCGCAGGGCGATGAGGGGGAACTCCTTCGCCTCTTCCTCGGGCTTCAGTGCGAAGGTCTCATCCTCCTCGTAGGTACCCAATATGGGCAGGGACAGTGCTTGCAGTTCTTCGGGTGACATTTCGTCAGATTTATTTTGTTTGCTCATTCTATGTGTAGAGGTGTGGAGGCGGTCGTCGGGGCATATTCCCCTACCGCCTATATCTAAATTACAGCTACTACTCGCCTCGTAACTCTGCGGTGTGTAGCCCGATAGCAGCCACCCCACTGAGGGGGATGGTATCCAGCGGACGCACCTCCAGAGAGAAGAGGCCTGTGTAGGGAGCTTGCAAAGGGCGTGCCAAAGGCAGGACGAACTCGTGGTACAGCGCCCCTGGGCGCTTCCAATCTCCAGCCGTCACAGCGAAGTCTACCTGCAGCGTGTCGCGCCGCAGGATCGTCTCATCCTGTCGGAGCCGTACCTCCATACGCGCTCGAGGGCGGTCGAGACGGCTATCCATACGCAGGACGATCTCACCAGTGAAGGTCGTCGTGCGATCGGGGAAGAGGAGATCAAAGCTATAGGTCGTGCGGGGCTTCCACACGCCACCAGCGGGCTGCTCGAAGGCATAGTACTCCCTCGCTCCACCCGTCTCCTGCTGACACCCCACGAGGGGGAGAAGGAGGGAGAGGCCGAGGAGTGCACACCGTAGTGGACGCCCTATATAGTAATGTAGTGAAGGGGTGCGCATCTATCCCTTGTCTTCGCCTGAGGTCTCGGGACGTGGACGGCGGATACGCTGCTGCCCACCCTCACCGGTGGACTCCGTGCGAGGAGTGCGAGGGCTACGGAACTGCCGTACCTGTGGACGCTCTCCGCCATTGCCCCTACTCGCCTCATCACTGGGGCGAGCCGAGCGCTCACGGCGAGCGCCTTGGTCACCGCCACGACGGGCACCACGAGAGTCGCCACCACGGCGACCACCACGGCGCTCTCTGTCGAAGCGCGTCAGGCTGTTGTCGGCAAGGATATCGCTGGAGCGCGAGGAGCGACGCTCTTCGCCTGCGTCGGCCTCGAGGTGCTCGGGGCGCTCGCCACGGCGGTTGAGGCTGATGACCTCAAAGGCGCGCTCGGCGGAGATCGTCACCAGACGTACCGGCGCATTGCGCACCGTGCTATAGGTGACCTGACGCTGGAAGTGGTCGGTCTTGAAGTGATAGTAGCTGTCGGAGCTGGTCTCGAGGACGACCTCACGGTCGGGCAGGCTGCGCTGAGCTTCGGCATAGGCATTGACCTCGAAGTTCATACAGCACTTGATCTTCCCACACTGCCCCGTGAGCTTCTGCGGATTCATCGTGATATCCTGTACACGGGCAGCCCCCGTACTCACCGAGGAGAAGGTCGTCATCCAAGAGGAGCAGCAGAGCTGGCGGCCACAGGGGCCGATACCCCCGATGCGACCTGCCTCTTGGCGAGCACCGATCTGCTTCATCTCGATGCGCACGTGAAAGGTATCTGCGAGCACACGGATGAGCTGGCGGAAGTCCACACGCCCGTCAGCGATGTAGTAGAAGATCGCCTTGTTGCCATCACCCTGATATTCGACGTCCCCGATCTTCATATCGAGGCCCAGCGAAGAGGCGATCTGTCGAGCCTGGATCATCGTCGGCTCTTCACGGCGCTTGGCTTCCTCCCAGCGCTCGAGGTCACCAGGGCGGGCGACGCGGTAGACGTGGAGGAACTCCCCCTTGTCGGGGCGGTAGCGATGGTTCTTCATCGCCAGCTCAGCGAGCTTACCAGTGAGGGTCACCTCGCCGATATCGTGACCCGTCGTCGATTCGACGGCGACGATATCGCCTTTGTAGAGGTCGATCCGCTCGGTATTGAGATAGTAGCCCTTACGGGTATTCTTGAATTGCACTTCGACCAAGTCGGAGCTCTGCAGTGACTCGGGGATATCGTTCAGCCAGTCATAGGAGCTCATCTGGTTCCTGTCACAGCCTTCACAGCCTCCGGGGGTCATCGCACAGCAGCCGAGATTGGCCGTTGTGGTCTTATAGTCCATTGATTATCGTTTCGCTTGCGGGGGGAGCAAGGCCGCGCTTCGGCATCTACTCTCCCTATATATATAATGTATCGGAGACACTCCGAGAGGCGAAGGACTCGCCAGCGGAGGGTTCCTACGGAAAGGTGGTGCTCTATGGGTGGAGGAAGTCGCTCTGCAGCCCGACAATAGGGCCCACAGAAAGGGGCTTCTCTATTACCGAAGCCCAAGCTAACCACCTCCACGGATGTATAAGCACCCAAACAAAGGTACTCAAATTCTGCCCTTCGCGCCCTTTCCCACCCAGCGCACGGCTCCCATATCGAGGCATAAGCGACTGATCGTCAATATAGCTCCCCGATATACCTCTCCGAAGAGAGACACAAGCCCTGCGCCTTATCGCGAGTATTTTTCTTATCCAGCGGAAGGAAAAGCGCCCTTCTCGTGAAGGAAAAAGCGCCTTCACGTAGTGCTTTTCCTCTGTCTACGCACGTAGTCTTAAAGACCAAGCACGTCAGTCCAAATATCCACGTACGTAGATATTAGAGCCACGTACGTAGCCCAAACTTTTCTGCCACTCGTCCATAACTTTTATCCCTACGCGAAGCAACAACCTAATAGAGGTCACTTCACAATGCTATATAGCTTCGCACCGAAAGCTATATAGGAATTGATCCAAAGCTATATAGCTTTCTTCACCATCCTATATAACTCTGCCCATACGAAGCACACTCTAAAACCAGCAGATAAGGGGAGGCGAAAAGCAACCAGTACTGGTCACTCATCCGACCAGTACTACTACGCATCAGTGACCAGTACTGGTTCGCGCGCTGACCAGTACTACTCCGATCGGCGACCAGTACTGGTCACTTTTCACCCCTCGCGAAGGTACATACACACGCACGCTACATAGGGTGCTCTTTTCTCGGCAGAAAAGCTCCTCCAGCGACTTCCCATATATACGATACCATCATCAGGATGCGTTTTATCCGAGGCTGAATAATTGAAGAATATTTGCACATTCGTTAAATATCTCTAATTTTGCAGCTCGACTTCGGTATGTTGCCGTGGTCTCTAACATAGAAAGAAACGAATATGAAGAAGCTATTTTTTGCCGCCTTCGCTCTCGTTGCAGGCGTGCTCTCTGCTCAGGCTCAGACGGCCATCAACCCTCGTATCGAAGTAGGTGCTAACTTCGCTCGTGGTATCAGCAAGGTAGGTAGCGTCACCGCTGACTCTAAGGTCCGCACGGGCTTCCGCGCTAGCGTTGCTGCCGAAATCGAACTCGCTTCTGGCGTATACCTCGCTCCTGGGGTGACGTTCCGTCAGGAAGGCTACAAGTTCGACAATGGTAACGGCTACGGCCTCAACTACATCAGCGTACCCGTGGACCTCGGTATCCGCGTAGGTCTCGGCGACAACCTCGCTGTATCTGTAGAAGCTGGTCCTTCGTTCGCCTACGGTCTCTCTACCACGGGTAAGCTCGATGCCTTCAAGGCTGGTGCTTACAAGCGCTTCGACATGGGTCTGAACGCTTCTGCTGCTATCGAATACAGCAAGGTTTACCTCCGTCTCGGTACCGATATCGGTCTGGTCAACGCTCTCAAGGACCCCATCGCTAACACCAGCTACAAGAACGCTTCGTTCTTCGCTGGCGTAGGTTACCGCTTCTAAGAGCGAGCCATCCGCTAAGGGCTCCGGTCGCAAAGACCTCGCCTAAATACACCTATCCCCACGTCAGTCCGCTGGCGTGGGGATAGGCTTTTTGAGGGAATAGGCTTTTTATGTACCTTTGTATATACGCGACATGAAGCACATTTATCTTTAATCCTACGGCCAACTATACTCTGTCGCTATAGTGCCGTAATTCACCACACAAATAGACACGAATATGAAGAAGCTATTTTTCGCCGCCTTCGCTCTCGTTGCAGGCGTCCTCTCCGCTCAAGCTCAGACTGAAATCCATCCCCGTATCGAAGTAGGCGCAAACTTCGCAAGTGGCGTCAATAAGGTAGTAGGCGTCACCCCCGAATCTAAAGTCCGCTTGGGCTTCCGCGCCAGCCTTGCTACCGAAGTCGGGCTTGCCTCTGGCGTCTACCTCGCTCCTGGGGTGACGTTCCGCCAGGAAGGCTTCAAGTACATCTCTGAAGATGGCTACGGTCTCAACTACATCAGCGTACCCGTGGACCTCGGTATCCGCGTACCTTTCAGCGAGAACTTCGCTGTATCTGTCGAAGCTGGCCCCTACTTCGCCTACGGTCTCTCTACCACGGGTAAGCTCGATGCCTTCAAGGCCGGCATCTACAAGCGCTTCGATATGGGTCTGAACGCCTCTGCCGCTCTTGAATTCAGCAAGGTCTACCTCCGTGTCGGTACCGACATCGGTATGGTCAACGCCCTCAAGAACAACATCGCTAACACCAGCTATAAGAACGCTTCGTTCTTCGCTGGCGTAGGCCTCCGCTTCTAAGAGCGAGCCACCCGCTAAGGGTAGAGGTCGCTGAGACCTCGCCTAAATACACCTATCCCCACGTCAGTCCGCTGGCGTGGGGATAGGCTTTTTGTATATCTTTGTCCTTACCTAAAAATGAATCATCCTAATATGGAGCATATTATCAGCAAGTTCATCTCCTCTGCTGAGATCGGGGAGATGAAGCCTTTTGGCAATGGCCATATCAACGACACCTACGTAGTCTCTGACCGTGAAGGGACACCACGCTGGATCCTGCAGCGCGTGAACCACCTCGTCTTCCCCCGCATCGAAGTCCTGCAGCGCAATGTCGCTATCGTATCCGACACGATGCGCGAGCGCCTCGAAGCAGAGGGCGACCCCGAAGCAGAGCGTAAGTACCTCTACTTCTTCCCCAACCTCGAGGAGCCCGAGAAGAACTACTACCACGATGGGGAGAACTACTGGCGCGTCTGCCGCTTCATCCCCGAGAGTATGAGCATGAGCGAGCTCACCCCCAAGGCCGCCCGCTACGCTGGTGCCGCCTTCGGTCAGTTCGAAGAAATCCTCTCCGTCATCCCCGAGGGTCGTCTTGGTGAGACCATTGAGAACTTCCACAGCATGCCCTTCCGCCTGCAGCAGCTCCGCGACGCTGTCGCTCAGGATGCCGCTGGCCGTGTCGCCGAAGTGCAGGATATCCTCGCCGAGATCGACCGCCGTGCCGACTCGATGCTCCTCCAGGAGAAGCTCTACGCTGAGGGCAAGCTCCCCAAGCGCACCATCCACTGCGACACGAAGGTCGACAACGTCCTCTTCGATAAGTCGGGCGCTGTACTCTGCGTCGTCGACTGGGATACCGTCATGCCTGGCTTCATCCTCAGCGACGTGGGTGACTTCATCCGTACGGGCGTGAACTTCGCTCCCGAAGATGAAGCAGACCTCTCGAAGATCGGCGTGAACATGGAGATCTACAAGGCCTTCGTCGAAGGTTACCTCTCCACGGCGGGTAAGTTCCTCACCCCCACCGAGCGCAGCCTCATCGCCTACGGTGGTCGCCTGATGACCTACATGCAGACGGTACGCTTCCTCGTCGACTACCTCAACGGAGACACCTACTTCAAGATCCACTCTCCCAAGCACAACCTCCAGCGCACGCGCGCTCAGCTCCGCTACCTCGAGTGCCTCGAGGAGAAGGCAGCCGAGATGGAGGCCCTGCTGAAGTAAGCCGCCCCTATATATTATAATGTATAGAGCCACCCAGAGCCCCGCACTCCCAGCGAGCTGCAGGGCTCTGGGTGGGGCGTGTCAGGTTGCATGAAAAGTCGTATCTTTGCCCCACTGATATAGCGGAATAACCAACAACAAATAAGATAAATACGTATGTCACATCACGAGCTCCCAGAGCACGACGCCCTCGACACCATCGATGAGAAGGTAATGAAGGGTGAACTCTTCTTCGAGCGCCACGGCAAGAAGATCATCATCGCAGTAGCGGCTGTCGTCATCGTCGCTCTCGGCATCTTCGCTTACCACCGCTTCGTCCAAGTCCCTAAGGCTGAGAAGGCTACCGCACAGATGTTCGTAGCCGAAGACAGCTTCATCGCTGGGCAGGACAGCCTCGCCCTCAAGGGTCAGGGTGCTGGTGCCCCAGGCTTCGAAGCCATCGCCAAGAACTTCTCCGGTACAGACGCAGCGAACCTCGCTCACGCCTATAGCGGTATCTGCCTCTATGACCAGGGTAAGTATCAGGAAGCACTGGCTGAGCTGAAGAAGTTCTCTGCTGATGAAGCCGTCGTCGCTCCCTCGGTACAGCGCATGATCGGTGACTGCCTCGTACAGCTCGGCAAGCTCGAAGAAGCTGTCAAGAGCTACGAAGCTGCTGCTAAGGCTGCTTCCAGCGAAGCGATCTCTCCCAGCTGCCTCATCAAGGCTGGTCACGTCTACGAGAAGCTCGGCAAGTACGACAAGGCTATCGCCCTCTACAACGAGGTCAAGACGAAGTACTACACCACCCCCGAAGCAGAAAGCGTAGAAGCTGACCTCCTGCGTGCTCAGGCTCAGGGCAAGTAGTCCGCTCGCACATAGACTATGTCTACGATAGACCATATCCAATCCCTCCACTACAGCCCCGTCCCCTCTGGGGAAGGGCTACACATCGGTATCGCTGTAGCGGAGTGGAACAACAACATCACTGAACCCTTGCTAGAGGGCGCTCTCGAAGTGCTCCGCAAGCAAGAGGTAAAGAAGATCACGGTCTTCCGTGTACCAGGGGCCTTCGAGCTCGTCAATGCTTCCGCTCGCTTGCTGAACGACGGTGTGGATGCCGTCATCGCTATCGGCTGTGTCGTCCGTGGGGACACCCCTCACTTCGACTACATCTGTCAGGGTGTGACCTTCGGCATATCCCAGCTGAACATGACTATCACTGGCCTCCGCACGACTCCTGCACCCGTCATCTTCGGCGTCCTGACGACCGAAACGATGGAGCAGGCGGAGGAGCGAGCAGGCGGTCGCTTGGGCAACAAGGGTGCCGAAGCAGCGGAGACTGCACTGAAGATGTGCCGTCCCATTTGCACAGTTCAGAAATAGTTTGTACCTTTGCACTGCAAAGAACAGGTAAGGGCAGTTACCAGAGTGGCCAAATGGGGCTGACTGTAACTCAGCTGGCTTACGCCTTCGGTGGTTCGAATCCATCACTGCCCACTCCTTTCCGTCATCAGGAATGCGGAAGTAGCTCAGTTGATAGAGCATTAGCCTTCCAAGCTAAGGGTCGCGGGTTTGAGCCCCGTCTTCCGCTCTACGCTGACTAAGCAAGCTATAAGATGCGCGTCTCTCTGAGATGCGCATCTTGCTTTTTATACCACCCCGAGCACGCACCCCATGCCCCGTGCTTGTTTATGTGGGAGGAATTTAGTTACTTTGCAAGCGCAAACCACACAGGGTTCCTTGGCCGAGTGGTTAGGCACCGGTCTGCAAAACCGTTTACGGCGGTTCGATTCCGCCAGGAACCTCAGAAGTAGAGCTCCGCTATCCGACAGGATGGCGGAGCTCTCTGCTTTTAGCCGCAGGGCATACGGTCGGCTGGGTCGGGGCTTTTTGCTTATCTTTGACTTTTGAGATCGTGCCCACTCTGGGCGCATCTTCTCTCCATGTACATTATTATATAGAAATACAGATACTCATCTCACATGAAGCGACGATTCGCATGTACCCTTGCGCTATGTGCCGCCCTCAGCCACCAGCTACAGGCCCAGCGCTCTGAGCTCCTCCTCGAGAAGGGGTGGCGCTTCACCCGCCAGGACCAGGCTTCCTTCTCCACCCCCGACTACAACGACAGCAAGTGGAGCCGTGTCACCGTCCCCCACGACTGGGCGATCTACGGGCCCTTTAGCTTTGAGAACGACAAGCAGCACCTGGCTATCGCACAGGATGGTCAGAAGGAAGCTATGGAGCATGCTGGTCGTACCGGTGGCCTTCCCTTCGTAGGGGCTGGCTGGTACCGCCGCAGCTTGGACATCCCCCAAGACCTCGGTGATCGCCGCGTCTTTCTCCGCTTCGATGGCGCGATGAGCCACGCCCGCGTCTACGTCAACGGCAAGGAGGTCGGCTACTGGCCCTATGGCTACAACACGTTTGCCTTCGATGTCACCCCATACGTTCGCCCCGGAGCAAGCAACACGCTTGCTGTCCGTCTGGAGAACAAGCACGAGAGCAGCCGCTGGTACCCTGGTGCAGGGCTCTATCGCAACGTGCACCTCACCATCACCTCCCCCACCTACATCCCTCTCTGGGGCACGCGCATCCAGACGCCTTCGGTAAGTGCTGACCAAGCCTACGTATCCATAGAGACGAAGATCGCTGGTCTTAGCCACCTCGCTGGTCGCCCACTGCGTATCGAGACGAAGATCCTCTCTCCCGAGGGTAAGGTCGTCGCTGAGCGCTCAGAGAGCTTCTCCAGCAAGGGAGCAGACAGCATCTATCGCACGGGCTTCGATATCTCCGCTCCCAAGCTCTGGGACATCAACCAGCCCAACCTCTATAAGTACGCCGTCACCCTCTCCGACGGCTCGCGAGTCATCGACCGCGATACCACGACCTTCGGTATCCGCTCCATCGAGCTGAAGGCGGGCGAAGGCTTCTTCCTCAACGGCCGTAAGCTGAAGTTCCAAGGCGCTTGCCTCCACCACGACCTCGGCCCTCTCGGTGCCGCTGTCAACGAGGCTGCTATGCGCCGCCAGATCCGCCAGATGCAGGACATGGGCGTCAATGCCATCCGCACCTCACACAACATGCCCGCACCTGAGTTCGTCCGTCTCTGTGACGAGATGGGTATGCCTCTGATGGCCGAGAGCTTCGACTCATGGGCCCAGCCCAAGGTGCCCAACGGCTACAACCTGGACTTCAACGAGTGGCATGAGCGTGACCTCACGAACCTCATCCACCAGTTCCGCAACAGCCCCTCGGTCATCATGTGGAGCATCGGGAACGAAGTCCCCGAGCAGCCCAGCTTCGAAGGCGCTAAGCTCGCCTACCGCCTACAGGAGATCTGCCACCGCGAAGACCCCACGCGCCCCGTCACCAACGGCATGGACAATCCCCTAGGCGTGCTGAAGAGCGGTATGGCTGGCACCCTTGACATCCCAGGCTTCAACTACCGTCCCTTCCTCTACGACACCGCACACAAGGTCCTGCCACAGGGCTTCCTCCTCGGCTCCGAGACCTGCTCCACGGTGAGCTCGCGCGGTGTGTATAAGTTCCCCGTCGTACGCAAGAGCATGGCGAAGTACCCCGACCATCAGGCTTCGGGCTACGACGTCGAGCACTGCGGCTGGAGTAACCTCCCCGAGGATGACTTCATCCGTCAGGAGGACCACGACTGGAGCATGGGCGAATTCATCTGGACGGGTATCGATTACCTCGGTGAGCCTACTCCCTACTACAGCGAATGGCCCAGCCACTCCTCGCTCTTCGGTGCTATCGACCTGGCAGGGATCCCCAAGGACCGCTTCTATCTCTATCGCAGCCACTGGAACAAGGACGCTGAGACGCTTCACATCCTCCCCCACTGGACGTGGCCTGGGCGCGAAGGACAGGTAACCCCCATCTTCGTGTACACCAACCACCCCGAGGCCGAGCTCTTCATCAACGGCAAGAGCCAGGGTCGCCAGAAGAAGGATACGAGCATCACCATCGACGCTACGGAGAACAAGGAGAGCCAAGAGGCCTTCACCCGTCAGAAGCGCTACCGCCTGATGTGGATGGATACGAAGTACGAGCCAGGGGAAGTCAAGGTCGTCGCCTACGACAAGTCAGGTAAGGCTGTCGCTGAGCAGGTCGTCCACACCGCTGGTCGCCCCCATCACCTTGAGCTCATCGCTGACCGCACGAGCATCAATGCCGACGGCAAGGATATCGCCTTCGTCACGGTACGTGTCGTGGACAAGGACGGCAACCTCATCCCCGATGACGCACGCCTCCTGCAGTTCAAGGTCACGGGCGCCGGCTCCTTCCGTGCTGCTGCGTCGGGCAATCCCGCCTCACTCGATGCCTTCCACCTGCCCCAGCACCACGCCTTCAGCGGTCAGCTCGTAGCCCTCGTACAGAGTGGTGAGAAGGCTGGCGAAGCTATCCTCTCCGTCTCAGCTAAGGGCCTGCCCACGGCTAAGATCCGCATCCAAGTCACGAAGTAGCCACCCGTCGTGTCGCTACAGCTCGACTTCATACATCATATCCTCTCGCTGCAGGAGACCTATCGGGGCACATCCCCCGATAGGATCCTCCTCGGCAAAGGATCACTCTCTCGCGAGGAGCGCACAGCGCTTGCCCTGCAGCTGACGGCAGAGTCAGCCCTCCGAAGGAAGCTCCCCAGCTGGCATACGGCTGGGGTTTTCCTTCCCTCATCACTGACGCTGGAGCAGTGCTCGAGCGAAGAAGCTGCCCGCTATAAGACGCGCTTCGCCACAGCCACCGACCGCCTCATCGACCTTACGGGGGGCTTCGGCGTGGACTTCTGGGCACTCACGAGCGTCACGGGGCAAGGGGTCTACGTCGAGCGACAGGCAGACCTCGTCGCAGCAGCACGAGCGAACCTCCCTCGCCTACTCCCCGAGGCAAAGCTCCAGCTCATCCACGGTGAGTCGATCCCCCAGCTACGGGAGCTCATCTCCACACACCAGCCTACCCTCATCTACCTCGATCCCGCCCGCAGAGAGGGCGAGGACACGACGCGTAGAGTCTACGCCATCGAGGACTGTGAGCCCAGCCTCCACACACTCCTCCCCGAGCTTCACACCCTCTATCGTGAGCTCTCCCTACCCTTCCCCCGCCTTCTCGTCAAGCTCTCGCCGATGCTCGATGTGGTGCATACGCTCCGCTCCGTCGCTGGCATGCGGGAGCTACACGTCGTCTCCGTACGTGGCGAAGCCAAGGAGCTTCTCCTCCTCATCGACCTCGCTGAGGCTACGGGCGAAGCGGAGCCCGAGACGGTGACCTTCGTCGCTCAAGACCTCCATCCCACGCAGCCTACCCCTGCCTTCGTCCTCCCCGAAGCTCTACACTATGAGGAGAGCACCCAGCTACACTATGCCGTGAGCCCCCGCGCCTACCTCTTCGAGCCTCACGCTGCCCTGATGAAGACAGGGCTCTACCGCAGTATCGGCGCCGTCTACGGCCTCGAAGCCCTGCACCCCAATAGCCACCTCTACACGGCAGACACGCTGCCCGAAGCGCCCTTCCCTGGCCGCGCCTTCGCAGTCGAGGCGGTCTATCCCTTCGCCTCGTCCCAGCTCAAGGCACTCGGACGGGAAATCGGTGCAGCGCAGATCACCTGCCGCAACTTCCCCCTGCGCCCCGAAGCCCTGCGCGCTAAGCTCCGCATCAAGGACAGCGCCGAGCAGACGCTCTTCGGCACGACAGCCTCCGACGGCTCGCACGTACTCATCCGCTGCCGCCGCGTCTAAGGCGCCACGACAGCACGCAAAACGGCCTCACGCCCCACGACTACTCCGAGGAGAGTCGTGGGGCGTGAGGCCTTTTGCTTAGGGGGAGCGAGAGCCTTAGAGGCGCTCGATATCCTTGAAGTAGTTGTACGTACCGACCTTGAGCTCGATGCAGGCAGCTTCGTCACAGACGATGATGCCCTTGGGGTGGAGCTGCAGAGCAGTGATCGTCCACATCTGGTTCACACAGCCTTCGACAGCCTGCTGCAGGGCACGAGCCTTACCATGGCCGTTGACGAGGATCAGCACCTCACGGGCAGCCATGACGGTACCGACACCGACGGTGAGGGCCGTCTTAGGTACCTTGTTCACGTCGCCATCGAAGAAGCGGCTGTTGGCGATGATGGTATCGGTGGTGAGGGTCTTCATACGGGTGCGTGAGGTCAGCGAAGAGCCTGGCTCATTGAAGGCGATGTGCCCGTCGGGACCGATACCGCCGAGGAAGAGGTCGATACCACCAGCGGCGAGGATCGCTTCCTCGTAGGCAGCGCACTCGGCCTCGAGGTCGGTGGCATTACCGTTGAGGATGTGTACGTTCTCCTTCTTGATGTCGATGTGACTGAAGAAGTTCTTCCACATGAAGGTGTGGTAGCTCTCAGGATGATCCTGGGGGATACCTACGTACTCATCCATATTGAAGGTGACGACGTGCTCGAAGGATACGCGCCCGGCCTGATGAGCTGCCACCAGGGCACGATACATGCCGAGGGGTGAGGAGCCTGTGGGCAGACCAAGTACGAAGGGCTTAGCAGCCGTAGGAGCGGCAGCATTGATCTTCTGGACTACATAGTCCGCTGCCCACTGGGAGATGCCCACATAGTCGGGCTGGATGATTAGACGCATGCGATCTGTGTTTAGAAATTGATGGATTGATATGCAAATTGGAATTAGGGGGGGGACTAAGCCTTGAGGCGCTCGGCCATCTGCGTGCCGAGGTCCCAAGCTGCGCCGATGACGGAGGGAAGGTCCGCCATCTTCAGCTCAAAGCCCTCACCGACAGCCTCCCACTTCATCTCTTCAGCGAAGGGGCGGAGGCGCTTGAGGGCTGCGGGAGCCCACGCATAGGAGCCAAAGGCCGCGTAGATGCGGTCCTTGACGTCGCGGATGCGGATGAGGTTCATAAGGTTCTCTATGGGAGAGAAGAGCTCACCGCAGTAGGTGGGGCTACCGATGATGAGGCCACGGTAGCGGAAGACATCACGCAGGATGACCGAGGGGTCGCTCTTGGTGACGTTGTGACAGACGATGGACTTCACGCCTGAGGCAGCGAGGCTCTGTGCGAGGATGTCGGCCAGCTGCTCGGTATTGCCGTACATCGAGCCGTAGAGGATGACGACCCCCTCCTCGGTCTCGTTACTCGAGAGGCGGTCGTAGAGACGGCGTGCATCGGCGAAGCCCTCACGCGTCCAGACGACACCGTGCGAGGGGCATACATACTCGATGTCGAGGCCCTGCTTGTCGATATTGGCCAGCGCCTTCTTGACGAAGGGGCCGTACTTACCGACGACGCAGGCGTAGTAGCGCACCATCTCATCGAGGTAGGACTGGCGGTCGGTGAGGTGGCTATCGAAGATATGACCACTCAGCGCACCGAAGGAGCCGAAGGCATCAGCAGAGAAGAGGAGGCGGTTGGACTGCTCATAGGTGAACATCACCTCGGGCCAGTGTACCATAGGAGCCATCAGGAAGGAGAACTCATGGCTACCGATACGCAGCGCATCGCCACTCTTGACCTCGTGGAGGCCCGTCGTGATGCCATGGAAGCCACTGAGCATATCGAAGGTCTTCTTGTTCCCCACGATCTGCATGTCGGGGTAGCGCTGACGCAGGAGACCGATCGAGCCACCATGGTCAGGCTCCATGTGGTTGATGATCAGATAATCCACGGGGCGGCCCTGCAGGATGAGGTCGAGCTTGTGGAAGAAGATATCCGAGTAGCAGACGTCGACCGTATCGATGAGGGTCGTCTTTTCGTCTACGATGAGGTAGGCGTTGTAAGCCACGCCCGAGGGGATCGACCAGACGTTCTCGAAGCGCTCTTTCATGCGGTCGTTCACGCCGACGTAGTAGACGGAGTCAGTGATCTGAGGTACTTGGTACATAGTCCGTAGTGTAGTGATAGGGTGTAGTAGTATGGATAAGACAAGGAAGGGGCGCTCCCCCGCAGTCGTCAGGACTCGGGGAGCGCCTCTATGTTGTTAGCTTTTCTTTTTGTCAAGGGGCTCAGGGCTGAGCGGATGGCGGTAGGCGTAGACGATGAGTGCGATGCCTGCCACGACGAAGGGGATGCTAAGCAGTTGCCCCATATTGATACCGTAGCTGGCGACCATATTGATCTCCCAAGCCTCCTGCACGTTCTTGATGCTCTCGACGAAGAAGCGGAAGCCGAAGACGCCCGTCAGGAAGTAGCCGAGGATGAGGCCCGAGTAGCGGCGAGCAGCGTCACGCACCCAGTAGAGGTACATACACAGGGCGAAGACGAGGAGGTAAGCCAGCGCTTCGTAGATCTGTGTCGGGTGGCAGGCGGGGATCGCCATACCGCGCTCAGCGTAGCCAGCGAACTCCGAGGCGCGAGGGAAGATGAAGCCCCAAGGCACATCGGTCGGGCGGCCGAAGATCTCGCTATTCATCAGGTTCCCCATACGGATGAGTGCCGCAGCCAGCCCCGTGGGGACAGCCAGACGGTCGAGTGTCCAGAGGATGGACTTCTTCGTCACACGGCGCGAGTAGATCCATACGGCGAGGATGATCCCGATGGTCCCCCCGTGGCTCGCTAAGCCACCTTCCCATACCTTGAGGATATCCCCAGGGTGGGCGAGGTAGTAGGAGGGATTATAGAAGAGGACGTGCCCCAGTCGCGCCCCGATGACGGTGCCGAGGACGACATAGATATAGAGGGAGTTCATCCACTCCTCCGGCAGGCGCTCACGCTTCCAGATACGCTCCTCGATCATCGGGCCGAGGATCAGGAGCCCGAGGGCGAAGAGGAGGCCGTACCAGCGGATACCGCGGCCGAAGATATCTATGATGACGGGATCGACGTCCCAAGTGATGGCACTAAGCATAGGCTAAAGGGCTTACAGAGAGAGGGGAAATGAAGGATTAGCAGAGCTTGCCGATCCAGTGCTCGCGCTCACCAGGGAGCAGGTCGATGACAGGGATCTCCTGCATCGTGTAGCAGCCAGGAGCCAGACGGCGCGTAGCACGTGCTACGGCGACGAGGATCTGAGCGGTGAGAGCGGGGTTATTGATCTTCATGTTGAACTCGAGGAGCTGATTCTGCGTGGTACCCGAGACGCCCTTGCGAGTCATGTGTACGCCGTGGCCCATGTCGATGAGCTGATCAACGTCATCGACGACGGTGACGTGCGTCTCGTCATGGACGAAGTACGCATCCGACTTGATCGCCTGGATGACCTCCTCGGCCTTGTAGCCAGGCTCCAGCTCGATGTAGACCATACGGCGGTGGATACCCGTGCCCGTGGGGATCGTCATCGAGAGGGCCTTGCGGACACCTGCGATGGCCTTCACGGCGACGGTGTGGCCCATGCTCATCCCTGGGCCGAAGTTGGTATAGGTGATCCCCTTAGGGACGATAGCCTCCATCAGCGTGCGGACGACCGAGTCACTCCCGGGGTCCCAGCCCGAGGCGATGACGGAGACGGCGCCGTGGGCACGGGCGGTCTCGCCGAGGTTCTTACGCAGCTGCAGGATATCGGTGTGGATATCGAAGCTGTCGACCGTGTGGATGCCGAGTGGGAGGATCTGCTGAGCGGTGGCCTCTACCAGACGCGTAGGGGTACAGAGGATAGCTACATCGACGTCCTCCAGCTCCTCGATGCGACTGACGACGCGGTAGGGGCGGAGTTCGTAGGGGACATTCGAGGGGTCGCGACGCACGACACCTGCGATCTCAAAGTCGGGTGCTGCCTCGAGAGCCTCGATGGTGTAGCGACCGATATTCCCGTAGCCGACGACGGCGGCACGTAGCTTCTTCATCTCTGACATATTTCTGTTGTTTTTGAGGTGAGTAAAATGATTAGTACATCTATTATAATTACAAAGATACGAAAACCACCCTATGCCACTGGCCCCGCACTCCACGACGACAGACCGCCCTCCCGTAGGGGTGCGACGACAAGGCCATACAGCCCCCTTCCGAAGAGCTATACAAGGGTGCCCTCCAAGGGAGCAGAGGAAAAGGCGCAAAGCAGCACTGCACGTCTCTCGTGCACCGCGAGAAGTTCCCCCGAAGCACTACGTCTATTCCGCTGTCTACGTACGTGGATTTTAGAGCCAGGCACGTAAATCCTATCATCTCGGTACGTAGTCTTTAAGTCCTCGCACGTAGACGAAAGAATAGGCGTAGTGCGTCGTAACTTTCTTTCTACTCCTCCACAACTTTTTCTCGCTCGTTTTGAGCCCATTGCAGCACCACTTCGCTCCTCATAGCCGTATCAAAGGGAGGACTTTCTCCGCCACGCCGTAGACCCACCGAAGGGCGAGAGTCCGCACCTCCACCCTATCCCCATCGTTTGCGTGAGAAAAATTCCTATCTCCGCTCTCAGACGATACACTACTTCCCTGCCCTGAAGGCGCCATGAGGTCACCCACCAGCAGGACCGTGAGAAGCAAGCACCGCCTGCCGTTAACAAGTCATACGAACACCCCATCCCTACGGCACACACCGATGGGACTATGCACCCCTCAGGTGACCTCATCACCGACCCTAATCACACTTATATCCTATGAGAAAGCTCGTACTCCCTATGGCTAACGTCAAGAGATTAGCTGGAGTGCTCCTCGCTACGTCTGTAGTAGCTACCTCCGCAGCAGCTCAAGAGTCGCAGAAGCCTACCCTGACAACCGAGATCGGTCTCTCCACCGTGTGGAACACAGGGATGAATATCTCTCCCTTCGGCTTAAAGTATCAGTCCGAATACTTTGGCTTACGCCCCGCCCTACATGCACAGCTCCTCCTACAGTACAAGCCAGGGGAGGCCATCGGCTTAGAAGCACAGGGCTTGCAGTGGCGCAGGTCGCTCGCTGACTTATCCGCAGAGACGCGTATCCAGCAGAGCTATGTGGGGCTGGCTTGGGCGAAGGTAAGCCCCCTGCATCGACAGAGCTTCCTCCTGCGGAATAGCCTCAGCGTGGGCGTCACCTACACCCACGGCTTAGCACAAGCATGGGGGAGCCGTGCTGAGACCAAGGCGAATGCCTGGGGGATAGGGCTCACCTACCGCCTGACACTGGGCTACCGCCTATCGCCCTACCATGCTATCGGCCTGCAGGTCGGGCTGAGCACCTATAGCTCCTTCGGCTGGCGGGGAACATTTAGCCCCGATGCCTACACAGGGAGCATCCTCGGGAAGAATACGAATGTCGGGGTCTATCCCAGCGTAGGCCTTGTCTTCACCAACCCATTAGGGCGATAGGCGTACACCACACCGATCCGTCCTCCACGCGATCCCATGAGGGGGTATGCTCGGCCCGTCGGCTATAGTATACCCCCTCGCGGGCGGTTTGACCTCTGGTGAGACCCAGAGCGCTACCCGCCGCCACTCCCTTGGTTTTAGTATCTTTGTGAACTCATAAACATAGAGATAGATAACGACACATAATCATAATGGCAAAAGAACTCAAGGAACTGACTCCCCGCCGCGTGGATTACTCCCAGTGGTATCAGGATCTCGTCATCAAGGCAGACTTAGCTGAGAGCGCCGCCGTGCGCGGCTGTATGGTCATCAAGCCCTACGGCTACGCTATCTGGGAGCGCATGCAGCGCCAGCTCGATGACATGTTTAAGGAAACGGGTCACTACAACGCATACTTCCCCCTCTTCATCCCGAAGAGCTTCCTCAGCAAGGAGGCCGACCACGTCGAGGGCTTCGCTAAGGAGTGTGCCGTCGTCACCCACTACCGCCTGAAGACCAGCCCCGACGGGGGCGTCGTCGTCGACCCTGAGGCCAAGCTCGAGGAAGAGCTCATCGTGCGCCCTACCTCCGAGACCATTATCTGGAATACGTACAAGGGCTGGATCCAGTCCTACCGTGACCTCCCGATCCTCTGCAACCAGTGGGCGAACGTCGTGCGCTGGGAGATGCGCACCCGCCTCTTCCTGCGCACCGCTGAGTTCCTCTGGCAGGAAGGTCACACCGCCCACGCTACCCGTGAGGAGGCCGAAGAAGAAGCAGTACGTATGGTCAATGTCTACGCCGACTTCGCCCGCGACTTCCTCGCTATCCCCGTGCATGTCGGTGTGAAGAGCGCCAACGAGCGCTTCGCCGGTGCCGTAGAGACCTACACCATCGAGGCACTGATGCAGGATGGCAAGGCCCTGCAGAGCGGTACGTCGCACTTCCTTGGGCAGAACTTTGCCAAGGCCTTCGACGTCACCTTCACCAACAAGGACGGCCAGCAGGAGCTCGTATGGGCTACCTCATGGGGCGTATCGACCCGTCTGATGGGCGCACTCATCATGAGCCACTCCGATGACAACGGTCTTGTCCTCCCCCCAACGCTCGCCCCTCATCAGGTCGTCATCGTCCCCATCTACAAGACACTCGAGCAGCGTGACGAGATCGGCCGCCACGTCGAGCCCCTCATCGCCGAGCTGAAGAAGCGCGGCATCCGTGTGCGCTACGACGACGCAGACAACAAGAAGCCCGGGTGGAAGTTCTCCGAATACGAGCTCAAGGGTGTACCCGTACGCCTCGCTCTCGGTGGTCGTGACCTCGATAACGGCACTGTAGAGGTAGCTCGCCGTGACACGCTCACCAAGGAGACCTGTGCCTTCGACGGCATCGCCGACCACATCGCTCAGCTCCTCGACGAGATCCAGCAGAACATCTACCAGAAGGCGCTCGACTACCGCGAGAGCCACACCATCACGGTCGACACCTATGAGGAATTCAAGGAGAAGATCGAGGAAGGTGGCTTCATCCTCGCCCACTGGGACGGGACTCCCGAGACCGAAGAGAAGATCAAGGCCGAGACGAAGGCCACGATCCGCTGTATCCCCCTCGAGGGCGACAAGACTCCAGGCAAGTGCATGGTCACCGGCAAGCCTTCAGCTCAGCGTGTCCTCTTCGCCCGCGCCTACTAATTCATCACCACAGACTACCCTATGGCCAGCATACGTGACGGAGAGAACGAACTCTCCCTCCTCGGATCGAAGACCACCCAGTACAGCCAGGACTACGCTCCTGAGGTACTGGAGGCCTTCACCAACAAGCATCAGGGCAACGACTACTGGGTGCGCTTCCACTGCCCCGAGTTCACCAGCCTCTGCCCCATCACGGCACAGCCCGACTATGCGACCATCTACATCAACTACATCCCCGATGTGCGCATGGTAGAGAGCAAGAGCCTCAAGCTCTACCTCTTCAGCTTCCGCAATCACGGGGCCTTCCATGAGGACTGCGTGAACATCATCATGAAGGACCTCATCGAGCTTATGGATCCACGATACATCGAGGTCGTCGGGGACTTCACCCCACGCGGTGGTATCAGCATCCTGCCCTTCGCCAACTACGGGCGCCCCGGCACGAAGTACGAGGAGCTCGCCTTCCAGCGCTTAGCTAATCACCCCGTACGATGAAGAAAGTCCTTGCCATCATCAACCCCATCTCAGGCACGGGGTCGAAGAAGAATATCCCCGATCTCTTAGGCCAAGCCTACAACGCATCGGAGTACGAGCTCTTCCTCACCTACACCAAGGCCGCTGGGCACGCCGAAGAGCTTGCCCGACGTGCCGCCAGCGAAGGCTACGACCACGTCATAGCCGTCGGAGGTGATGGCACGGTCAATGAGGTCGCACGCGGCCTTGTCGGGAGCCAGACGGCTCTCGGCATCGTACCGAAGGGCTCGGGCAATGGTCTGGCGCGCACGCTCGGCCTCTCGATGAAGAGCGATCAGGTCATCCAGCAGCTCGTCAGCGGTCGACGTATCGCCATCGACAGCTGCGAGCTCAACGGACGTCCCTTCTTCTGCACCTGCGGGATGGGCTTCGACGCTGCCGTCAGTAGGACCTTCGCCGAGGCCTCCACACGTGGCCCCGTGACCTACCTGCGCACCATGATCGAGGAGTACCGCTCCTTCAAGCCCGAGACCTATCGCCTCGACATCAACGACGGTGAGCGCACGCTCGAGACGGAGGCCTTCGTCCTCGTCGTGGCGAACGCCACGCAGTACGGGAACAATGCCTACATCGCTCCCGAGGCAGACCTGTCGGACGGCCTGCTGGATCTGGCGATCATACGCCCCTTCCCCATCCTCGAGGCAGCTATGGTCTTAGGTGACCTCATGCTCGGCAAGCTCGCGGGCAACAAGCACTACGAGACCGAGCGCATCAAGTCGCTCCGCATCGAGCGCCCCACAGCAGGCGCTGTACATATCGACGGTGAGCCCCTCGAGCTGGGTACCACCATCGACATCCAGCTGCGCCCCCACTCGCTGCACGTCATCATCCCCCAATAGTCCGCCTCCCCTCAGCACGCCATGGCTAAGAAAAGGGTCGCAAGCCCACGCCCCCGCCTCCGACGTACGCACCGCCTCACGCTCACCCTCAACGAGCGGGAGTACAAGGCGATCATCGACCACTGTGAGAGCCGACGTATCGCGAGTCGCACGGGCTGGATGCGCGAGGTCATTATGGCCGAGGTCATCACGGAGCATGAGCGCAATGCGCCCTTCCTCTTCGACGAAGCTGAGATGCAGTGATGAGCACCGTCCTCCCCTACTCTGACGAATACTTCATGCGCCAGGCCCTCGCTGAGGCAGCCTTGGCCTACGAGGCGGGCGAAGTACCCATCGGTGCTGTCGTCGTCTGCCGTGGGCAGATCATCGCCCGAGCACACAACGAGGTCGAGCGCCTCAGTGATCCCACAGCCCATGCCGAGGTACTGGCGGTGACAGCCGCCACGGAGTATATGGGTAGTAAGTTCCTCCCCGACTGCCAGCTCTATGTGACCGTGGAGCCCTGCGTGATGTGCGCTGGAGCGCTCTTCTGGGCTCGCTTAGGGGAGATTATCTATGGTGCAGGAGAGGAGAAGTTCGGCTACCGACACTATGCGCCCGACCTCTTCCCCCGTCGTGCCAAGATACGTGGAGGGCTGCTTGCCGACGAGGCGCGCGAGCTGATGCAGCGCTTCTTCGCAGCGCGCCGATAGCCTTTGTTTATCACATCTCATACCATATTCTTGCGCCTTAGTATGAGTATTGAGGCACTTTATGTACATTTGGAGCGTTTTATGAGTGGCGGGAAAGCGCCTTACTCTGAACTCGGGGGAGGAACGCCCTCCCACTATACTGTACTGACGTAACCTGATCAATAGACCCCAATACGTGATGACGACCAAGACACCACGCGCGACTCGACTCGCGAAAAGCCTCCTGATAGCAGCTGCCTTGGGAGGGCTTTCTTACACCCAACTATCCGCACAAGTATCGACCCTCCGCACAGGCCGTCTCCCCAACGGGCTGACGTACTACATCAGCCGTGATGCGGGTGCCTCCGAGGGTACGGCACACTTCTTCCTCCTACAGAATGTCGGAGCTATCCTCGAGGACGACAAGCAGAATGGGCTTGCCCACTACCTCGAGCACATGGCCTTCGAAGCCACCGAGCACTTCCCAGGTGGCGTGATGAACTACCTGCGTACGCGTGGCCTCTACAGCTTCGACGCACGCACCGGTACGGACGACACGCGCTACAGCATCATGGATGTCCCCACGACAGAGAAGGGCCTCACCGACTCCGTGCTCCTCATCCTTAAGGACTGGTGCAGTGGCATCTCCATCACCGAGAAGGATACGGAGAAGCAGCGCGGCATCATCATCGAAGAATGGCGCCAGCGTGGCGGCATCGACAAGCGTCTCAGCGATAGCATCGCCGGCGTCATCTACAATGGCTCGCAGTACTCCAAGCGCAATGTCATCGGTAGCCTCGACGTCCTGAAGACCTTCAAGTATCCCGATATCCAGGCCTTCTACAAGACGTGGTACCGCCCCGACCTGCAGTGCGTGATGATCGTCGGGGATATCGACCCCGCCGTCTATGAGCAGAAGGTGCAGAAGCTCTTCGCTTCGCTCCCCGCACCTCGCAATGCTAAGGCACGCCCTCCCTATGCGATTGACGACAATACGCAGCCCCTCTACTATCGCTTCACGGATAAGGAGAACCGCTCACACTCCTACGGGCTCTATCAGCGTGTAGCCACCCCCACGAACCGCCCCACGGCAGAGGCTACGAAGGACTACCTCCTCGGGCAGCTCTTCAACACCCTTGCTCCACAATACTTCGCTCGCCTGCGCAACCGCGGTGAGGAAGCCTATATCGCTGCCTCAGTGAGCTACTCACCGCTGGTACGTGGCTACGGCCAGTTCGCTTGGGACTTCGTACCCTACTCGGGTCAGGACAAGACTGCTCTCCAGCAGATCCTCGCCGCTCGAGCTCAGATGCCCTATGGCTTCTTCAGCGATGACGCCTTCGAGGCTGAGAAGCAGAAGCTCTATGATGGTATGAAGGAAGTGCTGAGCGACGACAAGGGTCTCGGCACGCCACAGAACTTCATTGACATCTACCGCAACAACTACCTCTACGGTACGCCGATGCGCGAATTCCGCCAGCAGCTCGAGGACAACCTCGAGGCACTCGTCGAGCTGGAGGCTGACGACCTGCGTACTTGGCTCAAGCAGCGTGCTATGGGTGACCGCAACCTCGCCTTCGTCGCCTACACCAATAGTCCCTCCGCACAAGCGATCTCCGAGCAGGAGTTCCTCAAGGAGCTCTCAGCTTACAACACTCCCGCACAGGCCACCGAGAGCAGCGAGCCCGCACCTATCACGAAGCTCATCGACTTCAAGCTCCCCGCAGGGAAGATCACTCGTGAGAAGAAGATCCCTTCCCTCGGCGCTACCGAGTGGACGCTCTCCAATGGCATGAAGGTCATCTATAAGAATCTGGCCAAGGAGCTCAAGGGCGAAGTCCTCTTCCTCGCTTCGGCTAAGGGTGGCCAGTCCATCGTCAAGCCTGCCGACCTTCCCTCCTTCTCGGCTATGCAGAGCCTCATCATGGCCTCAGGTCTCTATAAGTACGACCGCAACCAGCTCGCCCAGTGGCTGCGCAACCGCCCCATGGAGGTCAACCTCTCCATCACCGAGTATA
Source organism: Porphyromonas bobii (assembly GCF_943169685.1). Taxonomy (NCBI): domain Bacteria; kingdom Pseudomonadati; phylum Bacteroidota; class Bacteroidia; order Bacteroidales; family Porphyromonadaceae; genus Porphyromonas; species Porphyromonas bobii. The sequence continues at coordinate 276,640 of NZ_CALPBU010000002.1, read as the reverse complement.
TCGACGGGATGCAGGCACGTAGTAAGACGGACGGCGTAGACGACCTCTTCTCCTACCTCTACCTCGTACTGAATAAGCAGCGCTTCGATCAGCATATCTTCGACAAGTGGCTCCAGCGTAAGCGCTACATCTACGACTCGAAGCCCCAGCAGGGCCGCGAAGCCGTCGACCGCGAGATCAGCGAACTGCTGAACCCCATCACCGAGGCCAACCCTCGTGAGGACAATGCCTTCTACGATAAGATGAAGCTGAGCGACCTGCCCCGCCTCTATGCTGAGCACTTCGGCGATGCTTCACAGCTGGCGGGCTGTCTCGTCGGTGACATCAGCGAGGCCGAAGCTAAGCGCATCGTCACGACCTATCTGGCTGCCCTGCCTGGCAACCCCAAGGCACCACGTCGCTCCTACACGATCCGTGACCACAGCTCCCGTGAGCGTGTCATCGAGCGTACCTTCGAGGTCGACACCGAGGGGGATCTGGGCGAAGTCGAGCTCTCCTTCCTCGGAGATAAGAAGCTCACCGACCGCGAGCGCATCGCCCTCGGTCTGCTGGAGCCCCTCCTGCAGAACCGCCTCTTCGACGAGCTTCGTGAGAAGGAGCAGGGTACCTACAGCATCGCCGTCAAGACGAACTACACCGACGACCCTGTAGCCAGCACAAGCCTCTCGATCCACTTCATCACCTCACGTGCTAAGGCCGACCACCTCAAGGCCCGCACCTATGAGATCCTCCGCTCCATCGCAGCAGGTCAGATCGACCGCGACGAGTATAAGAAGGTCCACATCCCTCAGGTCCTCGACGAAGAGGCTGAGGCCAAGGAAGCCGGTGACGGCATGAGCCTCGGCGTATGGATCGCCCTCCTGAATGCCTACGCTGAGACAGGCAAGGCCCCCGACCTCTCCAAGAAGACCGCTACCGGTCAGGAGGTCAAGGTCTCTGAAGTCACAGCTCAGGACGTCTCCTCCCTGCTGAAGAAGCTCCTCGACGAAGGCAAGCGCCGTGACATCGTCGTCAAGAGCCTCGCCCCCGAAGCAAAGACCTGGGAGCACTAAGCCCCCTCGCTATACATATCAATATGCGCAAGCACAGCTGACTCCGACAGTAGACTCTCAGGGCCCTCTCTCACGGGCTCTGAGAGTCGCTGCGTCAGCACCACACACACCGCAGCGCCTCTGATATATCCCTACACCTCGATAGATAAGTCATACCTATACCTATCCTCCATGCGACAACCATTAAGAATACGCCGGCGTCTGGCCCTCGGGCTTTGCCTGTGTGCGCTGGGACTCTCCACCCCCACTGAGGGCTGGTGCCAGACCCCTGCGACGCCGACCGTCTCGGTCTCCTTCAAAGACAAGGACATCGCCTCTATCCTCGACTTCATCGCCCAGAACTCAGGCTACAAGATTGAGTATGAGCCTGAGCTTCGTACCGCAGGCTACAAAGCCACCGTCTCCTTCGACGAGGTAACTCCCGAGAAGGCGGTCGAAGGCCTGCTCAAGGGCACTCCATTTATCTTCGCTGTTGACGGCAAGACCATCCGTATCTTCCGCCCACAGCAGCAGGCTACCGCTAAGGGCCAAGTCACTGGGGTCGTCAAGGACTCTCGTGGCGAAGGTATCATCGGAGCCAGCGTCCGCATCAAGGGCACGAAGCTCGGCGCCCAGACGGGCATCGATGGCGCTTTCACCATCAATACCGACAAGGCCTCGGGCGAGCTCCAGATAAGCTACGTCGGCTACTACGACAATAGCGCCACCTTCACCGCAGGACAGCCCGTGACGGTTGTCCTGAAGGAGAACGTCAAGTCACTCGACGGTGTCACCGTCATCGCTTACGGCCGACGCAATACGCAGGAGCTCGTCGGGGCTGTCAGCTCGATCAAAGCAGACCAGCTCAAGGACGCTCCCGCACCCAGCCTCCAGTCCCTACTACAGGGGCAGATGTCGGGGCTGTCGGTGACGAACCAGTCGGGCTCGCCTGGTGGTGGCGGTACGCGCATCAACATCCGCGGTATCAGTTCGCTCAACGACCAGGGTATCAACGACGGCTCGCCTCTCTTCGTCGTCGACGGAGTGCCTCTCTCGAAGGTCTCTGCTGAGTCTACCGGTGGTATCAACGCCTTAGCTGGTCTTGACCCCTCGACCATCGAGTCGGTCGAAGTGCTGAAGGACGCTGCCTCCGCTTCGCTCTACGGCTCACGCTCGGGTAACGGTGTCGTGCTCATCACGACGAAGAAGGGTAAGTCGGGCAAGGCAGAGTTCGGCCTGAACTTCTCACAGTCCATCTCCTTCCTCCCCTCCACGCCTCTGCAGATGCGTGGTCACGGAGAGCGTCGTGTGCACAACATCCTCGCACAGCACCAGCGTATCGGTCACAACGACTATACGACCAACCGCTACATCCTCCCCCGCCGCTATGGGGAATCCTACGGCTGGGAGCCTACCCTTGACGGGGCTTACGACTACTTCTGGGGTAACGGGAATGTACTGACGAAGGACAACCAGCCCCCCGCCTCCGCACAGGACTCGCTGAATACCTTCTATAACAATGACACGAACTGGTGGAAGTACATCTTCCAGGTAGGCCGCGTGACCTCGGGTGACTTCTACGCCTCTGGGGGGAACGACAACGTGCGCTACCTCGTCAGCACGGGGCTCTATGACGAGCGCGGTATCCAGATCAACTCAGGCTTCAAGCGCCTCAGCTTCCTCTCGAACCTTGACCTGCGCCTCACGCCTAAGGTCAACGCCTTCACGCGCCTCAACCTCGCGTACAACAAGCAGCAAGCTATCAGCGGCACCAACATCCAGGGGCTCGACGTCGACCCTAAGGAAACGCCCACGGTCTACCCAGGCCGTGGCTCTATCGCTGAGCAGCTCACCCTGCAGAAGATCCGTGATGTACGTGCCCGCAACGGGATGTTCAACGCCCGTCTCTCCGTCGGTATCGACTACACCCCCATCGCTGGGCTGAAGTTCGCTACCTCCGCTTCGGGTGACGCGTACTTCTCTAACAACCACGTCTTCCGCCCCTCCTACCTCAACAGCAACAACCTCTCCTCCGTCGAAGCCTCTCGCTCGATGGTCGCCATGATCCAGTGGGAAAACATCCTCTCCTACCGCTTCAACCTGCGTGACCGTCACAACTTCGACCTCATGGCAGGGATGACCACGACCTACGACCTGATGGAGAACATCAAGGGTAAGGCTGCTGGTGGTCCTACCAACAAGATCTATGAGATCGGTGATGGCTGGCCACAAGCTCGCAACGTAGAGGGTCGTGACGAATACCTCCAGCGCGTGACGACCGACCGTCAGGAGCAGATCATGCTCAGCTACCTCGGTCGTGTCGCCTACAACTTCGACAAGCGCTACATGCTCGAGGCTTCACTCCGCTACGACGGCTCGTCGGTCTTCGGCCGTGACGTCCGCTGGGCAGCCTTCCCCTCTCTCGGTGCCGCATGGGCCTTCTCCAAGGAGCAGTTCATGAAGGACTTCTGGTTCCTCAGCTTCGGTAAGATCCGTGCCTCATGGGGTAAGAGCGGTCAGAAGTTCCAGGAAGCCTACCTCGCCCACGGTCTGATGGAAGAGTCGAACTCCTTCCTCGGTCAGCCCGGTCTCCAGCCCAGCGCTATGGCCAATAGCCACCTGACGTGGGAGAAGAGCGACCAGTATGACCTCGGTCTCGACCTCGACCTCTTCAACTACCGCTTCAAGGTCAAGGTAGACTACTACTACAAGCACTCCTATGACCTGCTGATGCAGGTGCCCACCCCAGGTAACTTCTTCATCTCGAAGACGACCTGGACGAACGCTTCGGCTATCTCCAACGAAGGTCTTGAGCTGGACCTCTCGGCTGACATCATGCGCCGCAAGGACTTCTCTTGGAACCTCCGCTTCAATATCGCTCGCAACTGGAACCGCTTCCTCGCCTCTTACGACGGCAAGGACCTCGGCGACAAGGTACTCGGCCGCCCCATCTATGGTATCTACACCTACAAGGATGAAGGCCTCGTACAGGACGAGTCTGCTATCCCCTACTACTACGACCAGACGGGTCTACGTGTACCCCTCTCCTTCGGTTCGCTCGCTTACCCACTGCGTGTCGGTGGTCGTAAGATCAAGGACCAGAACGGCGACGGCTACATCAACAGCGAAGACATCTACTACGCTGGTAGCGCACTGCCCAAGGCCTACGGGGGTATCACGAATACCTTCACCTACAAGCGTCTCGCTCTGAATGTGCTGCTGACCTATACGATCGACCAGCGCATGATGAACATGGTGAAGAACGGTGCCTTCCTCTTCAATAAGAAGTTCGGCGTCGTGATGAACGACTTCTCCCGCGCTACCTTCTGGCAGAATCCTGGCGACAAGACCGAGTATCCCTCACTCGAGTTCGCTGATGACGGCTACACGGGTCAGTTCGATGGCGACATCGATACCAACATCGAGCGTGTGAGCTACCTCCGCCTCAAGCAGCTGAGCCTCTCTTACTCTCTCCCCGAAACGTGGACGAAGCGCCTCCGCATGAAGGATGTGCGTATCTACTTCGCTGGTGAGAACCTCCTCCTCTTGACGAACTACTCTGGGCTTGATCCCGAGATCGTCGACCCTGCTACGGGTAAGGACACGGGCCGTATGTACCCCCTCAACCGCAAGCTTACGCTTGGTCTCAATCTGAAGTTCTAATGAAACGCTATATCCTTCCCGCCCTGGCGCTCACGCTCCTGGCTTCCTCCTGTAAGCTGGACCTGACGCCCGAGAATGCCATCACTTATAGCAATGCATTCTCCACAGAGGCTGAGCTCAATACGACGACGAGCACCATCCACTTCTACCTCGACAACTGCATGGACGCCTTCACGCCTCTGACGAAGGTCGGCCTCCTTGCGGACGAGACGCAGGACGATGGGCAGCTCCGCGAGGGGAATCCTCGTAGTATCATCCAGGCTTCCGCCGACTGGGAGTACGTCTATCGTATGATCTTCGAGGCGAACCTCCTGCTGGATAATATCGACAAGACCGAAGGCCTCTCCGAAGAGCGCTACGCCTACCACGCTGGTCAGGCACACTTCGCTCTCGGCTTCGGCTACTTCATGCTCTCCCGTGCCTATGGTCAGGCGGTCATCACGGAGAACGCTAAGGACCTGAAGACCTACGGCCTCTCTACGCAGCAGCAGGTCGTCGACGCAGGTATCGAGCATGCCCTCAAGGCCTTCGAGCTCCTGCCTACCTACGACAAGCTCCGCACGACTTCCGGTAACGTACCCGCCTCCAAGCAGTACGGTAGCAAGGGGAATAGCGCCACACTTCTGGCGCACCTCTATGCCTGGAAGGGGAGCATGGCCGAGCTCTACGGCGAGTCTTCAGTAGACGCTACTGAGGCCTACCGCAAGAGCGTCGAGTATGCCTCTAAGGTCATCAACGGCGAGGTCGGTACCTACAGCCTTGTATCGACTCCCGAGGAACTCTGTCAGCTCCTCTCTGACCCCAGTGCTACGAACCCCGAGGAGATCTTCTCCCTCGTCTACGATAAGAGCCGTGGCAATGAGTCGACCTCTAAGAATGAAGTCGCCAACCTCTTCGCTACGTGGCCTGTCAATAGCACACTGACCGAAGGGGACCTGGCACAGGCTTCCTTCCGCCTGAAGAAGTCCACCATCCAGAAGCTCTATCCCGATGCGAATGACGCTCGCCGTACGGCCTTCTTCTATGAGTTCAATACCGACCACACGGTATCGGGCGTGAGCTACGCTGTGCCCTACAAGTTCCGCAACGCAGTCTTCGCTATCGACCAGAGCGCTGAGTCTGGCAAGAGCTTCCTCAGCATCAATGCCAACTACGTCTACTGGCGTCTGGCAGATGTCTACCTGCTTCGCGCCGAGTGTGCGAATAAGCTGGGCGACACCTCCACGGCGATCTCGGACCTCAATAAGATCCGCTCACGTGCTGGTGCGAAGACCTATCCCGCCTCGGGTGAGAGCGACCTGAAGAAGGCCATCTTCCGTGAGCGCGAGCGTGAGTTCATCCTCGAGAATGATACCCGCTACTACGATATCCTGCGCAACGGCTACGTCAAGACTGAGCTCACGGGTAAGTTCCCCACGCTCTCCACGGCGGATATCGCTGGTGGTGCCCTCTGCCTGCCTATCCCATCGAGCGCCCAGCGCGACAAGGATGGTAAGGTCATCAACGGCCTCATCCTGCAGCGTCCCTACTGGTTCCGCTACATGTAGTACCCTCTAAGATCTATCCGTTATGCGTACGATCAAGCATCCAATATATCTGCTCGCACTACTCGTCCTCAGCCTCTTCTCCTCGTGTACGAAGTATGACTTCATCGAGACGGGCAAGGCTACGTCCTACCACGACACGACGATGTGGGAGTACTTCCAGACTGATAGCTACAACTGGAGCTACCTCGTCTATATGACCAAGCGTGCCGGCCTCGAAGACCTCTTCCAGGGGACGAACACGCAGTATGGCCCGAACATCACCTTCCTCGGGATCACGAACCACAGCATCCGCCGCTACCTCTACCGTACCTATGGTATCAATGAGGACGGCACCTCTCCCGCTGATGCCGTCGATCCCAGCACGCTCACCGACGAGGAGACGATGAAGCTCATCGACCGTATGAGCGTGGCTACGTGCCGCAGCATCATCCTCGACTGCGTCATCCCACAAGAGAAGCTCCTCCTCGAGGACTTCCCCGCAGGGCGTAAGGCTGCTGACGGGAGCACCATCGGTACGGGGGGTAAGACCTACACGATGGCCTCGGGCAAGCAGCTCTGGCTCTACACCTTCCGCGACACCTACGCAGGGGTAGCAGGCTCAGGGGCGAACCGCCTGCACATCGTCTCCCCCACGACCAGCATCTCACGTGATATCGCTTCACACGATATCCAGACACGTACGGGTGTCGTCCACTCGCTCCAGTACGACTTCACGCCTACGGACTTCTAAACCCTTTTCATCCGATGACTGCAAGATCTATATATGGCCTGCTCCTCGTGATCCTCGCCCTTGCGCTGCCCTCTTGCCGCAAGATGCCCGTGGGCTACCTCGATGCGACGCACGCCACATTCTCCGCTAAGGAACTCAACGTCTACCGCACGGTCGACGATGACGATCCCCATAGCTTGACCCAAACCTATCCCGCCCCCTGGACCTCCCAGCGTATCCAGGGTGTCTCCGGCACGAACCCCGTGAACTATGAGTTCCTCAGCGTCGATGTCGCTGATGGGGGCGATGCCGAGAAGTTCGCTGCCGCTGTCAAGGAAGGTACGATCACCGTCAATGGCGGTACCATCAACCTCTTCCCCGCCGCGGTGCAGAACCTCCCCAATGGGCGCTATACCGTCAATCTACGGGTCTACAACGAAGGCTACAGCCGTGAGCTCCGTGGCCTCTTCACCTTCATTATCCAAGACGCTGCCTAATACACGCTCCCTATGAGATACCTCAAGTATGTGACCTCTCTGGTCGTAGCTCTCCTCGCTTTCTCCTTCGTCTCCGCTCAGGAGGCGGGCATACGCTTCTTCAAAGGGACTTTCGCCGAAGCCCTCGCTGAAGCTCAGCGCCAGAACAAGCCTCTCTTCGTAGACTTCTACGCTACCTGGTGTGTACCCTGTAAGAAGATGGAGAAGACCATCTTCACGCAGCCCGAGGTCGGGAAGTTCTTCAACGAGAAGTTCGTCAACCTCCAGATGGATGCCGAGGCTCCCGAGAACGTCGAGATCGCTAAGAAGTACAAGGTCGAGGCCTTCCCCACCCTCGGGATCATCGCTCCCGACGGCAAGGCTATCCAGATCAACGTCGGCTTCATGAAGGCCGATGAGCTGCTCGAGATGGGTAAGACTGCTATCGGTGAGGTCAAGGGCTTCGAAGAGCTCTATAAGGAGCACCGCGCACAGCCCAATGACCTGAAGATCCAGCAGGAGCTGCTGACCATCGCCCCACGCTTCCTCACCACGCAGGACGGCATGGACGCTGAGAAGTGGGTCGTACGTGTCCGCAAGCTCTACAAGGACTACCTCGCGAAGAAGATGGCTGACAACAGCCTCATCAACAAGAAGGACTACCTGATCATCAGCAACCTCGGTGGTGATGACGCTGACGAAGTAGCACGTGTCGTCGAGTACATCAACTCCAACCTCGACGCATGGATCGCTGCTGTCGGTGAGCCCGCTGCCTACTACGTCATCGAGAAGAACGATGAGCGTATGCTCGACCTCGTCAAGAAGGGCGACGAGTCCTACAAGACGTACCTCGAGAAGATCCGCACGGACTACAAGAAGGCCTACGACGTGATCAAGTTCAAGACCGTCACGCCTTACCAAAAGTCCGTCGACTACTACGGTGCGCTCTTCGCTATCTACAAGAACAAGGATGTGCCCCAGTACATCAAGCTCATGTCCAGCTACCTCAATGGCCTCGGCGAAGACGCCAACGCTGCTGACTACGGTATCGCTGCTCAGTCCCTCTACAACGCTGCTGGCAAGAAGCTCACGGCCGCTGACCACAAGCAGGCTATCGCTTGGCTCCAGAAGGCTATCCCCAACGAAACGACCCTGATGAATAAGATCAACTTCCTCGTCATGGTCGGGGACTCCTACCGCGAGCTGAAGGACTACAAGCAGGCACGTGAGTACTACAACCAGGCTTATGGCGAATCACTTCAGATGGGTGCTGCTGAGCAGGCCCAGCAGATGATCCAGGCCTCTGTCGTCTACAAGCTCTCTACCCTCGAGCTCCTCGAGAAGTAAGCCGCACCTGACGACTACATCATAGGGGAAGCCCCGAGAGTCCGCTCGTGACTCTCGGGGCTTCCTCTTATCTTTGCACCCGACATCCCCACATAGCGTGCTGCTAATCAGCGTCTCACGGAGGGGACATTTTCAACCACTACTGGTCACTGCTTCGACCAGTACTGATCACTATTAGTTACCAGTACTGGTCCGATCGCCGACCTATACTGGTTACTTCACCGACCAGTACTGGTCGCATTTCCCCCCTCCATAGACGAAGCAATGTATCGCCTCCTACTCGCCCTCTTCCTCCTCACTACGACGAGCCTCTCGGCTCGCAACCTCGACTCCCTTATGCAGGCCTATGGCCTCGTCGAGGTCACCAGTCTCGCTCCCCGCATCCGCGTCGAGCTGAAGTACGCCACGCGCGACAACTTCATCGGGGCGAATATGTACGGCTCGCTACGCAAGGCTTACCTCCACCCCAATCTGGCACGCGCACTTGCCCGTGCCCAGCAGGCTCTTGAGCGTGAGAAGCCCGGCTATGCCTTCCTCATCTATGATGCCGCACGCCCACAGAGCGTACAGCGCCGTATGTATCAGGCTGTGGCAGGTACGCCGAAGAAGATCTACGTCGCCGCACCCGAGCGGGGTGGACGCCACAACTACGGCGTAGCGGTGGACCTCACCATCGTCGATGCCACAGGCAAATCGCTGGATATGGGAAGCCCCTTCGATCACTTCGGTGAGGAGGCTCACCTCGGAGATGAAGGGGCTTTAGTGAAGAAGGGCGTCTTTGCCCCAGAAGTCCCTACGAATAGGGCACTGATGAAGCGGCTCTTAGGTGCCGAGGGCCTACGTCCTTATGACAAGGAGTGGTGGCACTATCAGGAGCGTATGTCGATGCCGGAGGTGCGCAAGCGCTACCGACTCTTAGACTTCTAAGGGCACGCACCCACTCGCACAAGACTTAGAACTCACGCATCTGCCCGTCGTATGCCTGCACCAGGCGTCGGCGGGCATTGTCGTACTCGCCGGAGAAGAAGTCCTGACGTGCGTTATAGTACTTCGTCTTGACGCCCAGGAGACCGCAGATAGAGTTCGCCAAGAGGTCAGTCATAATCTTACGATCCTTCGCCGCTACGATCTGCTCGTAGATCTCGGGGTGCTCCTGACGCAAAGCAGGCGAAGTGTACACCATAAGGGGGATCATCAGCCCAGCCTGCGATACCTCATGCTCGTAGTAGTCGGGGCGCTCGGGATTCTCGAAGACAGCCTGCCCGTGGTCGGAGAGGTAGATGACGATGGCGGGCGTCTGGCTGTAGCGCTGTAAGATCTGCGCGACGATCTGGTCGTTGTAGTGGATGGAGTTCACATAGTCACAGATGATACCACGGCGCTTGGCGTCGGAGGGAGTAGGCTTCCCGTTGGGGAGCGTCTTCGGCAGGTTGTCTACGGTGAAGGGCGCCTTCTCGTGGATGTAGCGATCGGAATAGGGGGTATGTGAGCCCATCAGGTGCACGACCTCAAAGAGATCCTTCCCTGCGGGAGTCTTCGTGCGGTCAAAGAGGAGCGGGAGGATATCGCTATCGGGAGAGGCATTCCAGTCACCAGCCGTACGGATGCGCACGAAGCGCGTGCTATCGGACGTAGAGGCGAGCGTGGGGATGGGCTGGATACCCGTGCCCTGCTTCTCCTGATTGCTGACCCAGTAAGTATAGTAGCCTGCCTTCGAGAGCACGAGGGGCAGTGCGGGGTACTTGTACCACTCCTTCTCAGGGCCCTCAAGGGTGTAGAAACTCATGCTCTGCGAGATCGAGCCCGTCGTCCAGGCTGCCGAAGAGATGGCATCGGAGAAGAGGACGAGGTCGCCCGTCCTGACAAGGGAGTCCTGCTTAGGGGTATTCTCCAGTGGATAGCCGTAGCAGTGCATATAGTTGCGGCGCATGGATTCGCCGAGGACGACCACGACGGTGACGCCCTTCATATCACGTGTATGCTCGATAGCACCCACATCGAAGTTGCGTGCATTCGCGCTGTACTTGGCCAGTAGCTCCGCATCGGCGATACAGCTCGTCGTACCGATGTAGATACGCTCGACAGGCGCCATATAGAGGTAGCTCATCGTAGAGAGCTGCGCCGGACGCACGACAAAGCACGAGATAGGCAGCGTCACGAGCATCCCACAAAAGAGGAGGCCACGGCGTAGCGACGTACCCACTTCCTTCCCCCAGCGACGTGTGAGGGCGTAGGTGAGGGCAAAGAGCACGAGAAGCACAAGGAGTGGGAGGAGGAAGACCTTATAGTTGAGGTTCTCCAAGAAGGCTGAGGCTTCCCCTGGGTTCGTCGCCAGGATATTCAGCGCGATGCTGTCGGTATAGAGCGAGCTATAGGAAAAGACGAGGAAGGACTCGAAGAGGAGCAGGTAGCTATAGGCGAAGATCGTGAGGCCCTGCAGCACCTTCCTCAGCCAGCGATAGGGGAAGAGCGCGATGATGAGCGTGGGGATAGAGGCCCAGGTAGCGAGGCTCAGCGTCTGGTAAATGACCTCTCCGAAGTAAGGCCAGCGTCCATCCCCTACGTAGTAATCTCCTGCAGCCCACATCTGGAGCAGGAAGAGTAGGAGCGCAAAGAAGCGCAGGCTATAGAGGCGCTGCAGGTAGCGCCCAAGGAATGAGCCCTCGGAGGAGGAGGTATTGAATGCCATAAGTGGTGGGATTGTCAAATGCTTATCGGTAGGCAAACGTACAAAAAATGCCCTACATAGCACGACAGGCTACCCCCTCCGCTGGTGCGGAGTCGGGGTAGCCTGTGTGCGATATTAGAGGTAATGATAGGGCTGCTTAGCCGAGGATCTCCTGCTGGAGGTTCCCCACGAGACTACTTGCCCCGATGCGGAAGAGGCGGTTGTCCAGCCATTCCTCCCCGAGGAGAGCCTCGACGATGCAGTAGTACTTCACAGCTTCTTCGGCTGAGCGAATACCGCCGCTGAACTTCACGCCACGCACTTCGCCATACTTCTCACGGTACTCACGCAGCACCGAGCAGAGGATGTAGGCAGCACGCAGGTCGGCGCCAGGGAACTCCTTCCCCGTCGACGTCTTGAGGAAGTCAGCTCCGGAGAAGAGTGCGAGGATGCTGGCACGACGGATCAGCTCGGGATCACGCAGAGCGCCCGTCTCGAGGATGACCTTGAGGTGTGCACCACGAGCCGTAGCCTTCTGCTCCTCGATCTCTGTCGAGGCTTCGAGGTAGTCCCCAGCGAGGAAGGCACCGAGGTTGAGGACGATGTCGATCTCGTCAGCTCCAGCAGCGATAGCCAGTGCCGTCTCGGCGATCTTCACCTCGGGGAAGCTCTGCGACGCGGGGAAGCAGCCACTGACGCAGGCTACTTGCACGCCTTCGGCAGTGAGGACTTCGCGGACGGTCTTGACGAAGTTCGGATAGACGCAGATAGCTGCGACGGAGGGGACGTCCTCCGTGCCCTCGAAGTCATTGACAGAGGCGACGAGCTGAGCGACCTTCTCCTCGGTATCGGTACCAGAGAGCGTCGTCAGGTCGATCGTCGAGTGGAGGAACTTCTTGACCTCACGAGTATTGTTCTTCTCGAAGCGCTCTTCGAGGATCTTAGCGATACGGCTGTCGAGCTCCTCGACAGTGAGAGCAGGGGCGAAAGCACCGAATGCCTCGGTGTACTTAGTTTGATTTGTTTCTGCCATCAGTATGTGGGTATTATGGTTGAGTCTCTGGGTGGGTGTCGGGGGCAAGCTTGAGATTGGTGCGGTGGCGCTCGCTGTCCCGCTGGGTCTTCTTCTCGATATTTGCCTTGAGGGCTGCCTCGAGGTCGACGCCCGTCTGGTTGGCTATGCAGAGGACGACCCACAGCACATCGGCGAGTTCGTCGCCGAGGTTATGGCCTTCGTCGCTCTTCTTGAAGCTCTGCTCGCCGTAGAGACGAGACATCAGGCGAGCCACTTCGCCGACCTCCTCGGTGAGGATAGCCATATTCGTCAGGGGTGCGAAGTAGCGCACGCCATAGTTCTGTATCCATTCGTCGACGAGGCGCTGCGCCTCCCCGAGGGTAAGTTTGCTGTCCATTGGCTGGGTGAGAAGGGGGATAAATTCGGCTGGGGCTAAGGTCTTTTGGCCCACTCCAGCCTATACAAAGATACGCCAATACCAGTAGTCATCATAGCCTCGGTACGGCTCAGCTCAGGGGGAGTGTGCTCTACCTTCGGGGACTTAGCTCCACGCGTGTGGGGGCTTGTCGAGAAAAATACTTGTACATTTGCTTAGCCAATGGGTAGAGACCCTGGCATTGCACAGAATACGGGAGCCCCACACACTCCCTAAACCCGACAGACGCACGCTGCTGTAAGCACCAACGCCCGCCGTAATACCTCAGCTATCGTGTACCCCAAACCAACCCTCCTCACGCTGATGGTGATCTTCACCCTCACGCTGCTGGCATTCTTCATCTCGCTCTCGATGCAGATGATGAATCAGCTCTTCTTGGGCCAGAGTATGGGGGTCGCCATCGCCGCAGTGATCCTGCCACTCGTCCTCTCCCTCATCCTCTCTCTCATCGCCTGCCAGCAGTATGGTCAGTCTCGCTGGATCGTCGTCCCGACGACACTCCTTCTGACACTTGCCCTGACGCTCTTCTTAACGGCCAGCCTCTACTGCTGCTAAGGCGTACCTCCTACCCATCTGATACCACATCGGCCCCGCGAGACACACGTCTTGCGGGGCCGATGGCTTATGGGGAAGTAGCGAAGGACTACAAGCGTCCGTAGACGGGGTCGCCCGTGACCTCCTTGAGGACCTCGATGAAGGGAGGGAACTTCACCTCCTGATCCGGTGCGCACGAGATCTCGAGGACCTGGTAGTCGCGCTTGGGCTCGATGAAGTCATCCACCTCGAAGTACTGCTTTGCCCAGACGAAGTTGCGACGGAGCTTGTGCACGAGTACGTCGTCAGGCGAGGGGATGGAGTTGAGGTAAGAGATATATTCGTCGGGGCCGATCTGACGCTCGGTGATGATGGACTGCGACTCGATGGGGCTCTTGCGTGTCATGAAGTAGACGTAGTTGCCACGCAGACCGCGCTTACGGATGCGGACACTCGAGCCGTCCTCCATATCGATATAGGCTTGATAGAGGTCGGTCTCTACGCCGAAGGGGATCTCACCGCGCACCTGCACGAGGAAGCGACGGCGGATATCGGTGAAGGTAGCGGGATCGTCGCCCAGCGTCTCATGGATGGCTTGCAGGACGTGGCGGATCTTCTCCTGGAAGTCCACATTGTTCTCCACGATATGCAGATGGGGGTGTCCCGTCCAAGCCTTGAGGATGCGAGCATCGAGGTCACGCGCCTCCTCTACGGTCTCGTGGCGCGAAGCGTTGTTCTCCAGCGTGTAGAATTCCTCTGCGCCTTGTGCTGCGGTGACCATATGGATGACGGCGTCGTAGCGAGCATCACGCAGCTTGATCTCCGAGAGACCCAGCTCGTCAAGGAGAGCTTGCCACATCGTGCGCTCGATATAGTTCGAGATGTCCATCGTACCTCTATCGGAGATAATGAGCACAGGGTGCGGAGCGGTATGTGCGAGCTCAAGGAAGGTATCCTCCATCTGCAGCTGGTACTTCATCACAGCCTTCTCGATGTTGTAGAAGTACTGACGGTCGGGCGTGCCGAAGTTGATCGACGCATTGCTAAAGAGCGTAGGCGTCTCGGGGAGTGCATAGACGAGGTAACCGAGGTCACTGAAGTGCTCGATGATCTGCGCAAGGGCGGTGGTCTTGCCTGCGCAAGGGCCGCCGGTGAGGGCGATGCGAGTGATATTCTTATTCATCTGTAATCGGGGTGATAGGGCCGTCCAGCCCGCACAAAGATAAGGCTCTTAAAGCGAATAGCCCTGAGCGATCTCACAAGAGACGGCTCAGGGCTATTTGTAGTCATCGGGAAGTCTACCCTACCCCGCCGTCGTGATGGAGCGAAGGGTGACGGTGGGAAGGGCTGTCGTCGTGCGGGCAGGGGCGTTCTGACGGCGCGTAGCACGCAGACGGTAGCGACGACCTGGGAGGATGTCGAGGAAGTTATCCGAGAGCTGCCAGCCCGTCTCCCCGAGGTCGATGTAAGCGTCCTTCAGGAGCGTCTTGCTCTGGATATCGATGAAGAGCGTACCAGCACGTCGGGTCGTCTTGAGCGTGAAGTCCCCCGCCTTCGTGCGAGGTAGGCGCAGCTCCTTGGTACGGGCAGCGTAGTCGGTGAGCTCGGTGATGAGCGCCTTCGTCCGTGCATCACGCAGCTCATAGTGCACGAAGGCTCCGTTGCGCTCGGCATCACTTGTGAAGAGCTTCTCCATAGGAAGCTCGACCTTGAGGCGCCCCACTTCGCGCGCTGGGAGCGTCTCGGGGGCAAAGGTATGACGTCTTATGAGGCGACCCGAGAAGTCACGCACCTCAGCGGTGAGACGTACCTGACGCTGGCGAGGTAGCGGGTCGTAGGTGAGTAGCATCTTGCCCCGTGCGGTGTCGGGCACGAGGATGATGGGCGCAAAGGCACGCTTCGCCTCGTACTGCAAGCCCTTCCACTCGCCATAGTAGTCGATGCTTGACCAGGAGACAGCGGGCCAAGCGTCATTGAGCTGCCAGTAAAGGCTACCCATACAGAAGGGCGCTGCGGCACGCTGGACACGGATGCCGAGAGCGATACCACGCCCCTGCATCACCTGCGAGAGGTAGACGAAGTCCGCGAAGTCACGGGGCTCGGGATAGTCCTGACGGATGTAGTGGAGGATGACATCATTGCCGATACTGCTCTTCTGATGCGCCTTCATCACGTCGCTCTCGAGATCGTAGTCCGTCTCAGGGCGGGCAAAGCGACTGATGCTCGGGAGCATGGGGAAGGACTGCACTCCAAATTCGCTCATGAAGCGGGGCATACGCTCACGCAGGATCTCGAAGGGCTGACGGCCGTACCATACGCCCCAGTAGTGGCTTTCACCGAGACCCATCTCCTGTGGGCGACCCCAGTTCACCGTGTCGGGGCTACTCTCGATATAGGGACGCAGGGGGTCTTCCTCACGCAGCGTCTCGGGGATGAGCTTGCAGAAGAGGGCTTCGTAGTCGTGCCAGAACTTCTCATACACCTCCTTCGGGTAGCGCTTTGCCCAGCCCCAGTACTTCAGCGCCTCGCGGATCTCATTGTTGCCACACCACGTCGCCACCGAGGGGTGCTGACGCAGACGGCGGATGTTGTACACCAGCTCACTCTGGACATTCTTCAGGAAGGTGCTATCCCCAGGATAGGCGGTGCAGGCGAACATAAAGTCCTGCCAGATGAGGATACCGCGTGCATCGGCTTCGTCGTAGAAGGCATCTTCCTCGTACGTCCCCCCACCCCATACGCGGAGCATGTTGAAGTGTGAGCCAGCGACGTCGTCGAAGAGCTGCTTGCGATCGGCCTCCGTGCGGCTCGGGAGAATCAGGGTGCCGGGGATATAGTTCGCGCCCTTAGCGAAGAGCGGCTGACCATTGACACGGAAGAAGAAGCTCTGCCCGTCCTTATCTTTCTCACGCACGAGCTCGACTGTTCGTAGCCCGACAGCGCACTGCGTCACGTCAAGCACACGGCCACGCTCGCCTTCAAGGAGCTCAAAGCGAGCCTTATAGCGGTAGGGCTTGCCTAAGCCATTGGGCCACCACAGCTGGGGATTAGCCAGAGCGTGCAAGCCCCCACGCTCAGTCGGGGTGATGAAGTCGGCAAGAGGTGCTGTACGCTCGAAGACCAGCCGCCCCGTAGCGTCATAGAGGCGGTAGCTGAGGTGCGTCGCTTCGCTCCCACGGACAGCACCCTCGGGGAGGCGCACCTCGATGGGCAGGCTTCGCTCGGGGTGATAGGTCACGACGGGGCGCTCAGCGAAGAAGGTCGCCCCACGCAGGAGCACTCGCACAGGGCGCCAGATGCCGATGGTGATCATACGCTCGCCCCAGTCCCAGCCGTAGTGATAGGGTGCCTTGCGGGTGAAGACCGAGAGGTGCTTCTCCGCATGGTCGTTGTCCGCGGGGTAGTTGATGCCCGCAGCTTCGTAGAGCGGGAGGGCAGCGGTGAGAGGCGAACGGAAGCGCACCTCCAGGCGGTTCGATGCCTTCACATACGGGCGGATATCGACTTCGTGCGCTACGAACATATTCTCCGCCTCGAGGATCTTCTGCCCATTGAGATAGACCGAAGCGTAGGTATCCAGCCCCTCGAAGAGGAGATGAATCGACGGACGCTGGAGTTGCTCTGCGGTGAGGGCGAAGGTGCAGGCATAGTCCCAGTCACGCTCACCGACCCACTGGATAGAGTCCTCTGCGAGGCGGTAATAGGGATCGGGGAGCTTGCCGAGACGGATGAGATCCTGCTGCACGACACCAGGCACCGTCGCAGGATGCACCTCGGAGCTGCCGTGTTCGCTGAAGGTCCAGCCACGGCTAAGGGTCAGCGTATCGGAGGGGAGGGCAAGGGCAGCAGTCTGAGACATCATCAAGGTAAGGAGGACAAGGGCGCAGCTATAGAGCGCACGGTGTAGCGATCGGTTCATATATGTGGGGCACTTTGTGGGGCAACGGATTAGTAAGAAGTGAGTGTACCTCCGACAAAGGTAGTCTATACAAAGAAATCAGGCGACAACGGGGCGGGTGCCACCATTGTCGCCTGATCGGATCCTTAATGAGTGGAGATGCGGGGGTTCGAACCCCGGTCCAAACATGGAACTAATCTGCTTTCTACATGTTTATCCTCACTTTAGGTTTTCGTGCACCGCCCGCGACTGAGGCTACCATAGGCAGTGCCTTATCCCTCTAAATACACTCCCAAGCCAAGGGCAAGCATTGGGCCAGTCTCCGATTTTCCGGCACCACTATGATCAAGTCGCCTCGGTGAGAACGGCTACCTGAGTGATGTCTCGTCACAACAGTCTGTCGTCGTGATGAAGCGTCGAACCTACTCTATTCGGTTACGCAGCGAGAGCGTAGTTATTTTCGCCAGTTGAATTTTTGCTCTGTGAGATTAGAGTGCTCACAAGCCTTGCACTACATGCTTACAAACCACTTCTTCATGCTGTCAAAGCCAGGTCATCCCCGTAAGGTCTGTACTGCAAAGATAGTGAAAAGGTGGGAACACTGATGCTGAGTGCCTTGCTCTATATTTTAGATACGCCTCCCAGCCTCCTTGGGGAAGAGCTCCACGGCCCCACGTGGACACCCTCTGACCTCATCTCTTACGTGAGCTCCACGCCTCTATCCCAGCGATCTTCAAAGAAAGAGATCTCTCTCTGGGAGATCCCCAGACGGTTGGCAAGACTTTGCCAATCGTCAAGTGCTTCGCGTACCTCGTCAATGATGGATCGGGCTACCTCACGGGGAAGCATATATTCCTCGGAAGCCTCCAGCAAGATACCGAGGTTTGCCTCTGACGTGGTGCTATTGATTAGCAGGCTCTGGTGGGAGCTAAGCGTTGGGTTCATGTCGTAGGCAGGCGACAGAGTCCACCCCTTACGTGTGAGCAGGAAGCCGTGGTTGCGGAAGTGGTCATCGCTATTGCCGATACAGATGTTGAAGGCTACACGGCGATACAGATCCCTCAGGTTCTGCTCCGTGTCTCCGCTGTGCCTCAGGATGAAGTCCACGATGTCGAGGTAGCCGTAGCCACTCGAGGCATTGTCCCCATCCTGCAGTCCAAGGAGGGTCATCGCTGAGGCGAAGTGTATGCGCTTCCCCTCGCCCACTCGGTCAAAGCGCTCGGAGATGAACGTGTGGTACTCGTCGCCTGATCGGAGGACTCGAGTACGTGCAGTTTTGATCCCCGCCCTCGTGGCAAGCTGGTGGCATAAGTGCTCCCATAGCCCCGCGTCATAGTCATCTCGCCGAGAGGGGAACTTAGCGATACAGAGCGTGCCGTCCGTATCTACGACACTCGCCTTAGGCCTCGCTCCCCCGAGTGAAGAGCCAGGCTGTATGAGTTGGACGATCCAGCGTTTGTCGGGGAGCTCATTAGCGAGTTCACTGCGCTCGATCTCCTTGCTTGCAGCCTCGAGGGTGCGTATATCCGTCAGGGGAGGGATGCGGAGCGAGGAGGCGCTGTTGATGAAGTCGCCATCCGCCTCTTCCCTGAAGCGTAAGGCTCCCATACGAGCGTAGTCATCGATCCCCAGCAGATAGTCGAAGGAGGAGAGTCGTCTCAGTGGGCGCTTTTCCTCTCGTGCTAAGATCTGCTCCCGACGGAGGTGTAGGGTGCGCCCCCATCGGTCAGGGAGAGCATCAGAGAAGCAACCAAAGATATCCCGATCGCTGGCGGTGTACTGGATGCCTGGGTAGTTGTTGAGATCAGCACTCAGGTATAGCCCGCCGTGCGCTTGTAGCCACTCCTCACTGAAGCGGAAGCTGTAACTATCCGTGCCACGCAGGGATTCGTAGCCAAGTTCACCGATGAGGGTGGGAGCAGGAAGCCAATCGAAGTCGGCATAGACGAGTAGGGTACGCATAGCTTATTCCTTCTTGCTGGCACGACGCCGCTGGGTAAGGGAGAGATCTTGGAGGCGACGGCCAAGTTCGTCTTCACCCGCTATGTGAAGGAGGTCATCCTCCAGCTGAAGGGCGTAGAGGACACGAGCGTAGATACCGAAGGATACCGAGGGCGATCCCTTCTCGACACGAGCGACCGTGAGGGGCGAACAGGTAGCACGCTCAGCGATCTGAGCAATGCTGAGGTTACGACGAAGTCGGGCGAGCTTGATCTGCTCCCCCACGATCTGCATCTTCTGCTCCAGTTTGCGGGGAAGCTTTGTCCCCATCGTATTCTTTGCCATACACTCAACCTATCATATTATATGCAAATATAGACAATTTACTTATCTATTATATGTGTTGATAGTGAAGGCTTATACGGATATTCACCCCTTCAAGGAGCTAAGGGCACGGAAGGAGCCCAGCACCAAAGAATGAGAAAAAGAGCGAGTGAGCGTCTGCCCTTTTGTAGCGGTATCTGGGGGATACTTGCCGAAGTGATATCGGTATGCCTACCCGCTGAAAAGGAGAGCCCGTAGTGAAGGGTGGTAGAAACCAGTAGTGGTCCGCGAGCAAACCAGTAGTGGTCACGAAGCGAAGCAGTAGTGGTCACTATATGCAACCACTACTGGTCGGAGCACGAACCACTACTGGTCGCTCTTCCCCCTTCGTAAGAGTACAAAGAAAGCCCCCCACAAGCTCGCATGAGTGAGCTCGTGGGGGGCTTAGCGAATCGGCTGGGGAATTACTTCTTGAGAGGTAGGACGCTCGTCACGATACCAGCTGACGTGTGCGCGCTGTAGTCAGGTGCGTAGCACGAGACGATGCGGGCGACGGTGCCAGCGAAGCGGCCTGCACGTGCCACATACTGGTCGTAGCTGAGGAGGTACGTACCGCGGTTGAGATGGTCGATGTAGAAGTTCGTCTCCGTGTCCTTCGGCTCGACATAGTAGCCCGTACCTTCGCCCCACTCATAGCCGGGCTTCTGGATGATGGGCTCCGTGAAGCCTGGGCGGGGGTCGATGACTTGGACAAAGTCGAGGGACTGCTCGAGGCGGATCGTGAGACGTGTGCGGAGGCGGTCACCGACACGCAGCTCCTGCCCTTCGGCGAGTGGTAGGAGTTCATCGCCCTTGCTCCCTCGACGCAGGAGGAAGGTCTCACGTGTGATCTGGATTTGCTTGCCACGTACCTCTACCTCTGCCGTGGGCAGGGTGTAGGTCGCCGTAGCACTCCCCCAGAGGACGGCAGGCTGCGACTGCGAGAGCGTCAGGACGGTGTCGGGGTGGACGGTACTCGTGAAGGGCATCTTCACCTGCAGCCGGTCGCCCTCGAGGCGGATGGCTTCGCCCCCTACGACGGGCAGATCAATGCGTGCCTGTGCGTCCTTATCCAGCTCATGAGCGATAGGATCGCCGAGCGTGAGCCCGTAGACGGCTTCGGCCGTCGGGAGGTCACGCCCCCATGAGTTGGTGCGCTTCTGAGCGACGATCCAGCGCTTGATACCGCTGATACGCTCGATATCCATGATGGCGGGGTCGGAGAAGAGCTCCAGCGTCTCGACGGCAGCGGGCAGTGCACGGCTGATCCACGAATAGCTCCCTGACTGCAGGCGGGCGAAGAAGAGCCCCGTCTCATCCTCGACGAGGTAGTCACGGATGCTCTCGACGAGCTCCATGGCGAGCTTCTTCTCCCCTGCACGGAGGAAGATCAGCGCTGCACGAGGCTTGTCGTCCAGAGGCATATCACGGAGATTGGTGCGTAGCTCGCGGAGGAAGTAGCTCTCTGCCTTCTTGGCTTCTTCGGAGGCATCACGCAGGCCACGCGTCTTCGCTAGAGCTGCGAGGTAGAGGTAGTCGATGTCAGTGTAGATGTAGGCGCTCTTCCCCGCACGCTTAGCCTTGACGAGCTCAGCATGATCGCGTACGGCCTGCTTGTCCAGTGCCTTCATCCCTCGGCGGATCATCTCCTCAAGGCGCAGACGCAGGGCGGACTCCAGATCGGAGTAGGCGGCCATACGCAGCAGCGTACGCAGCACATACTCGGTGGTATAGAGGCTACCCTTCATACCTGGGTACCACGCCCACAGGCCGTCGGAGGTCTGCAGGTCGCCGAGACGCTTGAGGAGCTGATCGCTCGTGGTCGTATGATCCTGACTGAGGAGGAAGCGAGCCAGCTCACGCTCTTGCTCTGCTTCCTGCTTCAGGCGACGCGCCCAAGGGCTCTTCGAGAGCAGGCTGTCACGCCCGACGAGGGCGCCATAGCTGGTACCCCTCTGCGTGGACTCGGGAGCGTTCAGCACACCCTCTGCCCACTTATGTAGGGGCTCATAGCCTACGAGGAGGCGGGCTACCGACTGCCCGAAGAGGGCCGTGGCAGCAGCGAAGGCGGAGGCATCCTTATTATAGGTCATCACGGGGAGTGCCGTGAGTGCCAGACGCGAGGCGTTGGGCTGAAGGG
Source organism: Porphyromonas bobii (assembly GCF_943169685.1). NCBI lineage: Bacteria > Pseudomonadati > Bacteroidota > Bacteroidia > Bacteroidales > Porphyromonadaceae > Porphyromonas > Porphyromonas bobii. Next base: position 254,872 of record NZ_CALPBU010000002.1, on the reverse strand, counting down.
TGACGGTGAAGAGCCCCGACTCAGGGATCTTGCCCGTAGAGGGGAAGAGCGGAGCCAGCGAGATGCGCTGTGTCCCCTCGGAGTGCGTGGAGAAGGCGATCGTCTCGGTGATGGTCTCACGGTCGGAGAGGACAGGCAGGATATGCTGCTCGCCATCGGAGGAATGGTTACCACGGGCGATGACACGCACGCCGACGGAGTCCAGACCACGATAGCCCTCCAGCGGGAGGCTAAGGGTCGTAGCTGACGAAGCGGCGATGTCGAAGGTCTGTTGTTGGGTCGAGCGCACCGCACCACTTGCGGGATCGAAAAGCTCGAGGGTCAGCGTACCATACTGTGCCTCGGGGCTCTCATTGCGCACCTCGGTGACGAGGGTGGCGGCATCGCCCTCACGGACGAAGCGAGGGAGCGTGGGGCGGATACTGAATTCGCGAGATGTCTCTACCGTGCGGCGCTCAATATGATGATCCAGCGTACGGCTGTGGGCGTTGAGGACGAGACGCCAGCGAGAGAGCTGCTCAGGGGCATTGAAGCTCCAGCTGACCTGTCCCTTGCTATCGGTCTTTAGCTCGGGGAGGAAGAACGTCGTCTCGGAGAAGTCCTTGCGGAGCTTCACGGTGGGGGCGCTCTCTTCTGCCTTTTTCGCACGAGTACGAGAAGAGCCCATATCGGAGGGGGCAGAGACGATCTTATATTCTGCTGAGAGCTGCATCGTGGATCTTGCACCATATAGCATAGGGCTACCGACCGCGAGCATCGTCTCTACATTGTCCTCTTCCTCATCATCATCTTCTTCGGCAGTAGCCGACTTCTTAATGAAGGGTGAGCGGAATTCCCCACGAGGCTTATCACCCAGCCAAGCAGTCCACCACGCTCCATCTGGATAGCGCCCTCCACTCTGCTTATAGGTAGAGGCGTAGTAACTACCGAGGAGGTGCGAATGTACAGTCTCCTTCAGACGCAGCGTAGGACGCCATGGCTCCAGTGTACCGAAGGCTTCGAGGGCGGCATCGTACATCCAGACGGCCACCGCCACACCTTCAGCAGGATGCCCCTTATCGTCACGGAGCGTGAAGCTCCACGTCTCCTTATCGCCTGCCTTCAGTCGGTCACGGAAGCTATCCCACGTGATCTGCAGCTCCTTCTTGGGTTGTGTGCGCTGAAGCTTCACCTCTTCGCGGAGGAAGCGACCGTCACGCACGGTGTAGAGCTTTACATCGATCTCTTCAGGCTCGGTGGGCTCCTTGGAGATATCTATCGGGAGCGTACACAGCGCACCAGCCTTCGGACGAAGGACGCCCGAGGCAATGGGGCCACGCTGACTATATACACTATAGTAGATGTAGGCATCGGGGAGGCTCGTCGCATAGTAGACGACGGGCTTCTTCCCTGCGCCATACTTCCCGTCGCCTGCGGAGAGGAGCAGGGGCGCACGCAGGTCGCTGACCTTGCTGTCACGCGTATCGAAGAGGTAAAGAGCCATCTGCCCAACATAGGAGAGCGAGTCGCGGTACTTGACGGTATAGTCCAGCTCATAGCGTCCCGAGGGAAGGGAAGCTAAGCGAGGAGCGAGCTCGATGATGCTATCAGTAGGCGTCGTCCCCTTCAGATGCACCTTCCCACCACTCGTGAGGCGATAATGAACGGTCGGAAGCTCGGAGCGAAGCGTATGGAGCTCGTTCGTGAAGCGAAGCGTCGTGCTCGCACTCTTACGGTCGATGAACTGGGGCAGATTCACATTCACCACTCCCACAGGCTGACCGATGGGGATATTCAGGATCTCCTGATGGCTCTCACCAGCACCGTCCGTCGAGGTGACAGTCAGCGTATAGCTGTACCACGGAGCGAAGTAATCCCCCTTACGCTGCGTGAGCTTCTGGGGATCCTCAGGAAGAGGCACCGTGAAGGAATAGCGCCCCGAGGCATCTGTGACGACCTCCGACGTGATATCCTCTATCTCGCTGCGGTCGCTATAGTCGACGCTCAGCTCTCTGAAGCTCCAGAGGGAGACGGAGCGGCGGAGCGTGTAGCTCACACGAGCATCCGCTACGGGGCTACCACTGAGCGTACGCACCGAGCCCGTGATGGGGAGCGTGCCACCATACTGATAGGGAGGCTGGGGCATATCGACGGTAAGCTCTGTCCCCTCGCGCTTATACTCGAAGACAGCGAACTCACAGCTGAACTCAGGCGAGAGCTCTTGATCTCGCTCCGATGCCGTACGAGCGCGGATACGATAGTCACCCGTGAGACCATCCTTCGGCAGGGTGATGCTGGCCGAGAAGCGCCCGAAGGCATCCGTCTGGACCTTGAGCTCCTGCACCTTTTCATACGATGCATTGATGACCTCAAGCGTGAGGGCCTTCGAAGCTGCTACACGAGCATCCTCTGCGTGCATACGTACCTCGGAGTACACCCCATAGATATGAGCCGTCTGTCCAGGGCGATAGGCGGGACGGTCGGTGGTCACATAGCCTTGGTAGGCATAGAGACGCAGGGGATCAGCTGGGCCATCAGACCTACTCCGACCTCGGGAGTGGTAGGAGTAAGCGATGAGCGGATCCTTCCCCGACGCCATGAAGTAGCGCCACTCCCCATCCTTGAGACGGTAGTAGCCGAGGGCATCAGTCTTCACATCCCCCTTATGCTCGAAGTCTCCCCTGAAAGAGGACAGGTGATAGGTGTCGAAGGACTGATCCGCCACGGGCGCACCGGTGCGAGCATTCAGCCACTGATGAGATCCGACATCCCCCGCTTCATGAGCGAGATAGACGTACTCCGTACGCATCAGACTACTCTCCGCATCCAAGTCCTTGGACGAAGCCTCCGGAGAGTAGCCGAACTTGGTCAAGAGGATATAGTTCCCAGCTGTAGGGAGATCCAGGCTAAAGGGCTCAGCTCCCCTGCCTTCGCCTAAGTCATCGAGCTGGAAGGTCACCTCCTTCGTCGCTATGGGCTTGTCTTGGCGCGTAGGCTTCCAGTCCTCACGCGTATCGGGGCGGATAATCGTAGGGACCTTGTAGAGCTGCACCGTGGCCTTCGTCACGAGATAGGGTGCCTCCAGGTGGACACCTACCCTATCGAGGTAGCTATGGTCAGCCCTCTGTAGGAGCTCAGGGCGACGGCATCGCTTGGCCTCTTCCCCAAGCTGCTTGCGCATCTCTGGAGTAAGCCCCGTCACACGCTGGATGACCGACTCAAGGAAGCGGGCACGGCGCAGACGCTGGTAGGGATAGAGCTCGAGGAGTGAGCCGAGCCACGTACTGACCTCCTGATGGGTCGCATACTTCTTGAGATAACCCTCAAGAGCCTCGATGCGCTGGGTCTCTGTCATCTTATCCTTGTCGAGGAGGATCTGATGCCTGTCGATAAGCGCACGATAGTAGATGCTCTTGCTCGCCTCAGCGGCAGGGCGGAGGGTCTTCAGCACCTCACGATGCAGGGCTTCAAGGGTATCATCTTCGGGGAAGTTGTTGAGTAGCTCCGTACCGAACGTAGGCTCTCCGATCGTCCCTTCATCAATAGAGAAGGCGGCGGAGTAAGGCTTCAGCGAAGCCGACAGCGCTGCGGGATCGCTGATGAGCTCACGGATACGGGTCGTGTAGAAGGTATTGTAGTCCTGCTGGCTCCAGCTCTCGGGATTCACAGGATCGACATGCTTCGCCACGATCTCCTCAGAGCGGTAGCGATAGCGATCCTGATGCCTGTAGTAATAGCGCAGGGTGAAGAGCTTGAGGGCCAGGCGGTCCGTCGCCGTCAGCCAAGGCAGGCTCTTCAGCTTATGAAGGGTCTGGTAGGCATTGATCTTCGCCTCGGGATCTCGATCTATCGTGCGTAGCCAGAGCTCCGAGTAGCCCTGGAGGAGGATATTGAGGTCGTGCTTCTTCATGCCGTAGTCGATGAGTTCGCGGGTGAGCGGGATATTAATACGATTACGATCATTCTGTCGGCTCGTATTGGGCTTGAGGATGCGCTGAATCTGCTGCACCCGTTGGATCTGGGGGGTAGCCTTAGCGCTCTGCTTCTTCTGCCCATAGCTGGGTAACGAGAGCGAGAGAGCCACAAGGAGGGCGTATCTGATCTTCATAAGAGGGAGGGGTATGTGGTGGGGATCAGGTGATTGACTTATACAGCAAAGATAGCAAGCTCTTCACAATACTTGTATCTCTCGGGGCAAGCCTCTTGATTTCTCCATACGAAGCCGCGCTTTTCTGGTGACCGTGCGGGTGAAGAAGATGCGCTTCCACAGGCCGTAGCAGGTGCCTCTCGGGGAGGAGCGAGTGACGCCCAGCTCTCCGATATACCTCTCCGAAGCGACCGAGCAAGCCCTTCGCCTTATCGCGAGTATTCCTCTTATCCTGCAGAGGGAAAAGCATCGTTCTCGTGAAAGAAAAAGCACCTTCACGTAGTGGCTTTTCCGCATCTATGCACGTAGTCTTAAAGACCAGGTATGCAAATCCAAATATCCACGTACGTAGATTTATCGTCCACGCACGTAGCCCAAACTTATCTGCCACTCGTCCACAACTTTTATCCCTACACGGAGCAACAACCTAATATAGGTCACATCACAAAACTATATAGGGATCAGTCCAAAGCTATATAGCTTTCTTCGCCATCCTATATAGGTCAGCCCAGCGACCAATATAGGCCCGTATCCCTACCCTCCGCTGTATAAAAAGGAAACTCCTCTGCAGGCAGGATGCAAGCATCCAGACCTACAGAGGAGCAACCCCTAACAACTAAACTAACAATATCACGTGGGACGTGCGCCCTTAGCGGAAGCGCAGCTGTCCATCTTCGACGTCAAGAGTGATGACGCTGGAGCGGTCGACAGCACCCGAGAGGATGCTCTTCGAGAGCTCATTGAGCACCACATGCTGGATGACGCGGCGTACAGGACGTGCCCCGAACTCAGGGTCGTAGCCTTCCTTGCCGATCCATTCGACAGCCTCGGGCGTATAGCGAAGCTCGATGCCATTGACCTGCAGGAGGCGGGCCGTGCTGTCGAGCTGGATGCGGACAATCTCGTCGATCTCTTTGCGACCCAGCGGGGTGAAGACGATGGTCTCATCGATACGGTTGAGGAACTCAGGACGAATCGTCTTCTTCAGAAGGCCGAGTACCAACTCACGCGTCTCATCGATAGCAGCCTGCTCACCACCAGCGGGGACGTTGGAGAGACGCTCACGGATGAGGTCGGAGCCCAGGTTGCTCGTCATGATGATGATCGTATTCTTGAAGTTCACCAGACGGCCCTTATTATCCGTCAGACGACCGTCATCGAGGACCTGCAGGAGGACGTTGAAGACGTCGGGGTGAGCCTTCTCGATCTCGTCGAAGAGGACGACGGAGTAGGGCTTGCGGCGGATAGCTTCGGTGAGCTGACCACCTTCATCATAGCCTACATATCCAGGAGGTGCACCGATAAGACGAGTGGCGGAGAACTTCTCCTGATACTCGCTCATATCGATACGGGTGAGCATCGTCTCGTCATCGAAGAGGACTTCAGCCAGCGCCTTCGCCAGCTCGGTCTTACCGACACCGGTGGTACCGAGGAAGATGAATGAGCCGATAGGACGCTTGGGGTCCTGAAGACCGGCACGGCTACGGCGTACGGCGTCAGCGACGGCACGGATAGCCTGCTCCTGACCGACGACGCGCTTGTGCAACTCTTCCTCGAGATGCAGGAGCTTCTCACGCTCGCTCTGGAGCATCTTCCCGACGGGGATCCCCGTCCAGCGAGAGACGATATCGGCGATATCCTCGGCAGTGACCTCCTCACGGATCAGAGCGCTATCGCCCTGAGCCTCGGTGAGCTCCTGCTGGATAGAGGCGATCTCGGCTTCCTTCTCCTTGAGTCGGCCGTAGCGGATCTCAGCGACGCGACCGTAGTCACCGCTGCGCTCAGCGCTGTCGGCCTCGATCTTCAGCTGCTCGACCTCGATCTTGCACTGCTGTATGCGGTTGATGAGCTCCTGCTCACGCATCCACTTAGCCTTGTCGCCAGCCTCTTCTTCGCGCAGCATAGCGATCTCCTTGTTCAGCTCTTCGAGCTTCTCCTCGTCGTCCTCACGGCGGATAGCCTCACGCTCGATCTCAAGCTGGGTGATACGACGTGCGATCTCGTCGAGGCCCTCGGGGAGGGAGTCAATCTGCATCCTCAGACGTGCGGCAGCTTCGTCCATAAGGTCGATAGCCTTGTCGGGGAGGAAGCGGTCGGTGATGTAGCGGTCGGAGAGGCGGACAGCAGCGATGATGGCATCGTCCTTGATACGCACCTTGTGGTGGTTCTCATACTTCTCCTTCAGCCCACGGAGGATGGAGATCGAGCTGGCTTCATCGGGCTCGTCGACCATGACCATCTGGAAGCGGCGCTCCAGAGCCTTGTCCTTCTCGAAGTACTTCTGGTACTCGTCGAGGGTCGTAGCACCGATAGAGCGGAGTTCGCCACGTGCCAGAGCAGGCTTGAGGATGTTAGCAGCATCCATAGCGCCCTCGCCCTTACCAGCACCTACGAGGGTGTGGATCTCGTCGATGAAGAGGATGATCTCGCCTTCGCTCTTCGTGACTTCGGTGACGACGGACTTCAGACGCTCTTCGAATTCGCCCTTATACTTCGCACCAGCGATCAGGGCACCCATATCGAGGGAGTAGACCTGCTTAGAGCGGAGGTTCTCGGGGACGTCGCCACGGACGATACGGAAGGCCAGACCTTCTGCGATAGCCGTCTTACCGACACCAGGCTCCCCGATGAGGATGGGGTTATTCTTCGTACGGCGTGAAAGGATCTGCAGGACGCGACGGATCTCATCGTCACGACCGATGACAGGGTCGAGCTTACCGCTACGAGCACGCTCGCAGAGGTTGATAGCGTACTTGCTGAGGGCGTTGTACTGCTCCTCGGCGTGCTGGCTGGTGACGCGGTTGCCCTTACGCAGCTCGTCGACAGCCTTGCGGAGCTCTGCGACCTGCAGGCCGAAGTCGCTCTTGAGGAGTCGAGCTACCGAGGTATCGACCTCTGCGAGTGCGAGGAAGAGGTGCTCGAGAGCTACATACTCATCCTTCATCTCGGTGGCGATGTCCTCAGCCTTGTCGAGTACCTTCGTGGCATCGGAGCTGAGATAGGGTTCGCCACCCGAGACCTTAGGCAGAGCCGAGAGCATACGCTGCAGGCTCTCCTCAAGGCGAGCACGCTGGATAGCGAGCTTAGAGAGGAGGAAGTCAGTAAGACTATCTCCGAGAGTCAAAATACTTGTAAGCAGGTGAACGGGCTCAATGGCCTGATTGCCGGCCTTGCGAGCAAGCTCGATAGCGCTCTGCAGGGCCTCCTGCGACTTGATGGTATACTTATTAATGTTCATTTTATGTCAGGGGGGGTGGACCTTAGTGCCCACGCTACATACCCTTCTGCAAAGCACGTACCCAGCCCCAAAAGCGCGCCATTATGACCGAAACGATGAGATAACATCGCATAAACGGCATTATTACACGCCATTATGTCGCACATATAGATAATAAAAGACCCGCGCCCATAGCTCACTCGGAGCCATGGGCGCGGGTCGTATATCTTATAGGTAGGCGGGCTACTTACGCAGCTGCTCCTCGATGCGGGCACGCACGTCGTCAGCGATCTCCTCGACGGGGATACGTGCTACGACGTCCTCGGCGAAGGCATTACTCAGCATCAGGCGGGCTTCCTCGAGGGAGATACCGCGCTGGCGCATATAGAAGAGGGCATCAGCGCTGAGCTGACCCGTGGTCATCCCGTGGGAGCACTTCACGTCGTCAGCGTAGATCTCCAGCTGGGGCTTCGACTGCATACGAGCCGTAGGCGAGAGCAGGAGGTTGCGGTTGTTCTGATAAGCCTGCGTCTTCTGCGCGTCTTGCGCCACGAGGATACGCCCCGTGAAGACACCACGGCTATCATCACGCAGCACATACTTGAAGAGCTCATCCGAGGTACAGTGCGGTACTGCATGCTCGATGTAGGAGAAGTTGTCCGCATGTGCCTTCCCTGCGGTGAGGACGAAGCCAGAGACCTTGAGGTCAGCACGCTCTTCGGCCAGAGTGACGGAGTAGTTATTGCGCGTCACACCATTGCGCAGCGTGACACCGCTGAGGTCGACGACGCTATCCTGCATCTGACGGACGTAGAGCGAGGAGATACGCACATTCGCCTCGGCCGACTCCTCACGCTCGATGAGCGAGAAGCGAGCACGGCGCCCGACGTGGACCTCGATGGTGCGCAGCGCCATAGCGCGCTCCGTCGTCTCGGGGCAGTCACGGAAGTGAAGCGTCGCCTCGGCGTCATCCTCGAGGATGATAAGCGCGCGCTCTACGGAGATATGCCCCCCGAGACGTGGCAGGATATAGCTCAGCTCGATGTGACCAGGGATCTTCGCACCACGAGGCACGTAGATGACGAGCGCCTCGGCAGCGAAGAGGGTGTTCAGAGCGACGAGCCCGTCAGTAGCGATGGGCGCGATACGGCCGTAGTACTCCTGCGCCAGCTCGGGATGCAGGCGCACGAAGTCAGAGAATGCACCGATGAAGATCTCCGGTGCGAAGGCCTGCGATGCCCAGTAAGGAGCACCGTCCAGCACGTGGAGCTTCCAGTCCTCGGCGAAGAGGCTGGGCAAGTCGGTACGCTGGTAGTCCTCGCTCTTGAAGCGGGGTACCCCCAGACGAGCGAAGGCGTCATAAGCCGCCTCGCGGTAGTGATTGAGTAGCTGTGGACGCTCCTGCAGCTCCCCACTAAGGGCAGCGTAGAGGTCAAGGTACTTCTTGGTGATCGCTTCCATGGTCAGACTACTCTCCTACCTCTTCCTTGATCCAGTCGTAGCCACGCTCTTCGAGTTCGAGAGCCAGCTCGGGGCCACCGCTACGTACGATACGCCCCTTGTAGAGGACGTGCACGAAGTCGGGGCGGATATAGTCCAGGAGACGCTGGTAGTGCGTGATGACGATGGTAGAGTTCTCGGGGCTGCGCAGCTCATTGACACCCTTAGCGACGATGCGCAGGGCATCGATATCCAGACCACTATCCGTCTCGTCGAGGATAGCGAGCTTGGGCTCGAGCATAGCCATCTGGAAGATCTCATTGCGCTTCTTTTCACCACCGGAGAAGCCTTCGTTGACCGAGCGGCTGGCGAGCTTGTTGTCCAGCTCGACGAGTTCGCGCTTCTGCTTCATCAGCTTGAGGAACTCAGCAGCGGGCAGTGGATCAAGACCAGCGGCCTTGCGACGCTCATTGAGGGCAGCACGCATAAAGTTCACCATGCTGACGCCAGGGATCTCGACAGGATACTGGAAGCTGAGGAAGAGGCCGCGGTGTGCGCGCTCCTCGGGCTCAAGCTCGAGGATATCCTCACCCTCGAAGGTCACGGAGCCCTCCGTCACCTCATAGGTGGGGTGGCCGACGAGGACCGATGAAAGGGTGCTCTTCCCCGAGCCGTTGGGGCCCATAATGGCGTGCACCTCGCCCTTGCCTACGGTGAGGTTGATTCCCTTGAGTATCTCTTTATCTCCAATGGATGCGTGGAGGTTCTCTATCTTAAGCATATCTGTATGATTCGGAAATGGGGGTGATGGGGATTAGCCTACGGAGCCTTCGAGGGAGATGCTCAGGAGCTTCTGAGCCTCGACAGCGAACTCCATCGGGAGCTTATTCATGACTTCCTTGGCGTAGCCATTGACGATGAGACCCACGGCCTCCTCGACGCCGATACCACGCTGCTGGCAGTAGAAGATCTGGTCTTCGCTGATCTTGCTCGTCGTGGCTTCGTGCTCGATGATCGCCGTGTCATTGTCGACATGGACGTAGGGGAAGGTGTGTGCACCGCAGCGGTCGGAGAGCAGGAGGCTATCGCACTGCGAGTGGTTGCGGGCATTCTCCGCATTGGGGCCGACGTAGACCAGCCCGCGGTAGCTATTCTGGCTCTTACCAGCGCTGACACCCTTCGAGACGATACGGCTACGGGTATTCTTCCCGAGGTGGATCATCTTCGTTCCGGTGTCGGCCTGCTGGAAGTTGTTCGTGACAGCGACGGAGTAGAATTCGGCTACGGAGTCATCCCCCTCGAGCACACAGCTGGGGTACTTCCACGTGATCGCTGAGCCCGTCTCGACCTGTGTCCAGGAGAGCTTGGAGCTGGCACCACGGCAGACACCGCGCTTGGTGACGAAGTTGTAGACACCGCCCTTACCCTCCTTGTCGCCAGGGTACCAGTTCTGCACGGTGGAGTACTTCACCTCAGCCTCCTTCTCGACGATGATCTCGACGATGGCGGCGTGAAGCTGGTTCTCATCACGCTGGGGAGCGGTACAGCCCTCGAGGTAGCTGACGTAGGCACCTTCGTCGGCGACGATGAGTGTACGCTCAAACTGCCCCGTGTTGATGGCATTGATACGGAAGTACGTGGAGAGCTCCATCGGACAGCGCGTACCCTTCGGGATGTAGACGAAGGAGCCATCGCTGAAGACGGCGGAGTTCAGCGCAGCGAAGTAATTATCGGTATAGGGGACGACGACGCCCAGGTACTTCTTCACCAGCTCGGGGTACTCGCGTACGGCTTCGCTGAAGGAGCAGAAGATGATGCCCTTCTCGGCGAGGGTCTCGCGGAAGGTCGTCTTCACCGATACGGAGTCCATGACCGCGTCGACGGCAATCCCTGAGAGCATCTTCTGCTCCTCGAGGGGGATACCGAGCTTCTCGAAGGTGCGCAGGAGCTCCGGATCTACCTCGTCGAGGCTCTTCGGACCCTCCTTCTTCTTCGGAGCGGCATAGTAGATAATATCCTGGTAGTCGATAGGGGGGATCTTCAGCAGCGCCCAGTCGGGTTGCTCGAGGGTCAGCCAATGGCGGTAGGCCTCGAGACGGAACTGCAGGAGCCACTCTGGCTCACCCTTCTTCTCCGAGATCAGGCGGACGGTCTCTTCGCTGAGCCCCTTGCCGATGGTCTCGGTATCGATGTCGGTGGTGAAGCCATATTTGTAATCGCTCGAGGTGACCTCGTCGATGATCTGATCGTTATCTTGCATGCAATAAATATGGATGGTTATTCCTCCTACGCTGTAAACACGCCACAGGGGAATTTGGTTGCCATACGCCACCCACTTGTGCGGGGAGGAGCCCCACACCTCGGGAGACTACTTGGCGTAGCTGACGCTGCGGGTCTCGCGGATGACGGTGATCTTGACCTGCCCAGGGTAGGTCATCTCGTCCTGGATGCGCTTAGCGATCTCAGCTGAGAGCGTAGCGATGCTGCTGTCATCGGTGTTCTCAGCACCGACGATGACACGGAGCTCACGACCCGCCTGGATAGCGTAGGTCTTCACCACTCCTGGATAAGAGAGGGCGAGCTGCTCGAGGTCATTGAGGCGCTTGATATAAGCCTCGACGATCTCACGGCGGGCACCGGGACGTGCGCCACTGATGGCGTCACAGACCTGGACGATGGGGGCGATGAGGCTCTCCATCTCGACTTCGTCGTGGTGTGCCCCGACGGCATTGCAGATGTTCGCCTTTTCCTTGTACTTCTCACAGAGCTTCATCCCCAGGAGTGCGTGTGGCAGCTCGGGCTCGTCATCAGGTACCTTACCGATGTCGTGCAGGAGGCCGGCGCGCTTAGCGTGCTTGGGATTCAGACCCAGCTCACTGGCCATGATGGCGCAGAGGTTAGCGGTCTCGCGGGAGTGCTGGAGGAGGTTCTGCCCGTAGGACGAGCGGTACTTCATCTTACCGATGAGGCGGATAAGCTCGGGGTGCATACCATGGATACCGAGGTCGATGACGGTGCGCTTCCCCGTCTCGATGATCTCTTCCTCGATCTGCTTACGCACCTTCGAGACAACCTCTTCGATGCGAGCGGGGTGGATACGGCCGTCTTGGACGAGCTGGTGCAGGGCCAGACGTGCTACCTCACGGCGCACGGGGTCAAAGCTACTGAGGACGATGGCTTCGGGGGTGTCGTCGACGATGATCTCGATACCGGTAGCGGCTTCGAGGGCGCGGATGTTACGCCCCTCACGGCCGATGATACGGCCCTTGATCTCATCGCTCTCGATGTGGAAGACGGTGACGGAGTTCTCGATAGCCGTTTCGGTAGCCAGGCGCTGGATCGACTGTACGACGATGCGCTTGGCCTCCTTGTTGGCGGTCATCTTCGCTTCCTCGATGATCTCGTTGATATAGCCCTGAGCTTGGTCCTTGGCTTCGGCGCGAAGGCTCTCGATAAGACGCTCACGCGCCTCGTCAGCAGAGAGTCCGCCGAGGGCTTCGAGGCGCTTCTGCTCGCTCTGACGGAGGAGCTCCAGCTCAGCCTTCTTCTCCTCGTACTCGGCCTTCTTGACGTCGTATTCTTCCTTCTTCAGCTCGATGCCCTCACTCTGTAGGGCGAGCTTTTCCTTGAGTATATCGATCTCTTGGTTGCGCTTCTCCACCTCATTGTGGCGCTGCGTGAGCTCCTGCTCGCGGGTCTTCAGTCGGCCCTCGATCTGCTTGAGCTTATTATTGCGCTGTGCCACCTGCTGCTCGAGGTCGCCCTTGAGCTGCAGGAACTTCTCCTTGACCTCAAGGAGCTTCTTCTGCTTGAGGACTTCAGCTTCACGCTCTGCCTCACTGAGGATTGCACGAGTCTTCTGCCCGAGGAGCTTCTCCGAGACGACCCACGAGAGAGCCGCACCGAGGATAAGCGCACCGATGCAGATGATAATGATCGTAATTGTTCCCATTCCTTTGTCTGAAATAAATGTAATGCTGAAGGAAAGGGACGCTGTGGTTATCGGGACGAGGTGGGGGGATCGTCAATGAGCTGTCGAGCCTGACGAATCAGAGTCTCAAGCTCCTCATTGATCTCCACGAGGCGTGGAGTCAAGGTCTGCTTGCGCGCTTCCAGAGCAGTATGTACCTGCTTGTAGCGCGTAGCGATATCGATAGCAGCCATCGCCAGATATCCCTCTGCGGGGACCTCGGAGCGATTGGGGTACTTATATCGGTAGATACGCAGCGTAGTGGCAATCTCCTCGCCTGCATCGCGGTAGAAGCGTTCCTCGGAGCGAGGGACGTAGAGCGAGAGGCGGGTGTGCTCGACAGCGAGTGTGATACGCTGCAGGGCCTCTGGGCTGGTATTGGTATCCATATATCGGTAGCGGGGCGGGGTGGCCCCAAGCTATTCGGTCTCTGACTATATCTCGGGCTCAGACGCTGCGGTGGCCTCGGGCTCACTGGTGAGCTGGCTGATGCAGCGGTCGAGCTGACTGATGATCCCATCAAGGAGCTCCCGGGCATCCCTACGGCTGACATCTCCCATATCAGGAGAGACAAGTGCCGAGGCAGTGGCCAAGGTCGCTTCGTGTCGTCGCACTGACTTGAGTTCTTCTTGCATCGCAAGAAGAGCTTCATCCCGTTGCTGAAGGAGCATCCTGAGCTGAGCGAGCTTCTCGTTCTGCTCTGCGACAATACCGGCGAGACGTCGGATATTGACTTGTAATCGCTGGAGCTCTTGGTCTTCGGCTTGGGTCATAGCGTCGTTATTCCTTATGTATGCAAAGGTACGCTTTTTTAGCCTCTTCCCCGCCCCCGCTCTTATATATAAGTAGAGCGCCACTCGGGAAAGCCCTCCCAAACACTCCTCTTCTCTCCCACCCGATCCCCTCAATTTAGGCTCTAAAAAAGGGAGCTTTCAGACAGCCTCTTAGCAGGAGCAAAAACCAACCAGTAGTGGTCACTCGTCCGACCAGTACTACTTCGCGCAGTGACCAGTACTGCTTCCTATTGGAGACCAGTACTGGTTCGCTCACTGACCAGTACTGGTCGCCCCCCCTCTCTCCCACGGCATCTGTAGCTGACACCCGTGGGAGGTGCTACCGACCTATATTGGTCATCGGGCTGACCTATATAGGTCCGCGTCGTGACCTATATTGGTCGGAAGAGCGATCTATATAGGTCAGCCCGATGACCAATATAGGTTCATACCACCCCCTTCTATTGGGAAGCCACATATAGGCGTGCAAGGTGATGATATAAAGCAGCTTGCCCTCGGGCTCCACAGTGGGAGCTCGAGGGCAAGCCTTCTATAGGGATCGCCCGTGTGGGGCGAGGCCGTCGGAGGGAGCGAAGTGCGCCCTACGCTGGATTAGTAACCCGTGTTCTGCTTGAGCTGCTCGGGGTTCGCCTGGATATCATCTGCAGGGATCGGATAGAGCGTGCGGTAGGCCTGCGAAGCAGCACCAGCCTTCACGCCAGCCTTCCAAGGCCATACGTAGTCAGCGGAGACGAACTTACCGAAGCGGATGAGGTCCGTACGGCGGTGACCCTCCCAGAAGAGCTCACGGCCACGCTCAGCGAGCATCTCGTCGAGCGAAGGCAGGGCGGAGTAGTTCCCCGTCGTAGCGCCGTAGGCACGAGCGCGCACGAGATTGAGGTACTGCAGACCCGTAGCCGTATTAGCCTTACCGCGGACAGCTGCCTCAGCATAGTTGAGGTAGAGCTCGGCCAGACGGAAGAGGGGGAAGTCAGCATCGCACTGGTCGCCATCGCTACCGTTGGCACCGGTGCTGGTGACGTTACGGAACTTATGGACATAGACCCCTTGGTCGAAGTTCGTGACCGAGGCGATGTCTGCCGTAGCAGCTGCCGTCATGAGGCAGCGCTTGTCGGTCGCCTTATTCGCACCGAAGAGGTCGAGAAGACCCTTCGTAGCGCGATTACCCTGCCAGCCACCATTGACGCCCATAGCGACACCCGTGACAGCCTTCGCCGTACCGCCCGTAGAGGAGTTGATGAGGAAGGTCATACCACCCCAGTTCTGCGACTTCTTACCATCATAGTTGACGGAGAGGATGACCTCAGGGTTGCTGAGGTTGTTGTCCGCCAGGAAGAGGTTTGCGTAGGTGGAGTGCAGGCTATACTTACCCGAGCTGATGACCTTCTCGGCGTAGGTAGCGGCATCGGCGTAGCGCTCCGTACCCGTGTAGACCTCTGCATTGAGGTAGAGACGAGAGAGCAGTGCCCAGGCAGCAGCCTGGTCGGCACGACCGTAGTCACCCGCCTTAGGCGTCTTGAGGTCGCTCTCGATAGCCTTCAGCTCGCTCTCGATATAGTTGAAGAGCTCGCTACGGCTGATCTGACGAGGATAGACCTTACCCGTAGGCGTGGACTCGTCGACGAAGGGAGGATTGCCAAAGAGGTCGATGAGCACCCAGTACTGATAGGCACGCAGGAAGCGAGCTTCGGCGCGGTAGGTGCGGACCGTAGCATCGGAGGCCTGCGACTCGGTGTTCTTGAGGAACTCTGAGGCGAGCTTGATCTGATAGATCGAGCGATAGTAGAGGCCGCGGACGATGGGGTTCGACGACGACCAGCTCATCGTATGGAGGTCGGGCACACCACCGTCACCCCAGGCGCAGATAGCTGTCTCTGTAGGCAGCTCCTGGAGGTTGAAGAGGCCACGGACAAAGTCACTCGCCCCTTCGTCGATACCCGCGATATCCCCACCGTTGCCGTCTTCATTTTTACCACCATTGCCCGAGAGGGCGAATGCGCCGTAGACCTTAGCGAACGCTTGGAAGGTCTTTGCAGGGGAGTTATAGATCGTCTGGGAAGTCTCCCCGTTGGTGGGGAAGCGGTCCAGATCCTTGGTGCAGGAGGAGAGGCCGAGAGCCGTGACAAGGCTAAGCGCCGTGAGGCCTCGGCGAAGAATCTTCTTATCTGTAGTCATGATCGGCTGTGAAGATTAGAGCGTGAGGGAGAGATTGAGCGAGTACGTACGTGGGATGGGATAGAGGCTGAAGTCGATAGCACGCTCAGGATCGAGACCCTTGTAGGAAGAGAGCGTGAAGACATTCTGCACAGTAGCCGAAGCACGGAGGTTAGCTCGCCCGAGGATACGACCGAAGTCATAGGCGAGCGTGAGGTTGTCCATCTTCAGGTACGAAGCTCTGTGGAGGTAGTAGTCCGAGATGAACTGCTTATCGCTATTCGTCTGGAAGTCTGAGACGTTGATCTCAGGCGTCGTGTTGCGGAAGTACTGACCCGAGTTGAGCACAGCGGAGTGCGTAGCCATATAGGCCGAGATGTTGTCGTAGATATAGTTCCCGAGACCCGAGCGGAGTGAGGTCGAGAGCGTCCAGCGGTCGAAGGCAAGGCTCGTAGAGAAGCCCATCGTGACCTTAGGCTCGGGGTTGTGCGTGCGGTACTTATCCAGCTCGTTGATGACGCCATCCTCGTGGCGGTCTACGAACTGACCTTCCAGAGGCTTGCCGTTAGCATCGTACTTCTGCTCGTAGACGAAGAAGGTACCAGGGGCATAGCCGACGGAGTGGATCTGTACGTTCGTACCCGTCAGACCCGTGACGCCCCCCGTGGGGACACCCTGATAGCCGGGGACTTCTACAGCGTTGAGCTTGGTGATGCGCGTGCTGTTGGAGCTGATGTTGTAGCTCACATCCCACGTCAGGCGCTTGGTCTGGATGGGGGTAGCATTGATGCTGAACTCAAAGCCCTTGCTGGAGATGTTACCGACATTCGTGAGGATACGGTTAGAGAAGTTCGCCCCTGCAGGCGTGGGGATCTCGTTCAGCAGGTCGCTGGTCTTCTTCTGGTAGAAGTCGAGCGTACCAGAGAGACGACCCTTGATGAAGCTGTAGTCAAGACCTACGTTGTAGGTAGCCGTCTGCTCCCAGTGGATGTTCGCATCGTAGGCAGCTGGGCGGAGCATGTTGTAATACTGGTCGCCGAACTGATACGTAGCCGTATTCGTGCTGAGCGAGTAGAAGGGGAGGTAGGTGTAGTTCCCGATACCATCCTGCTGACCCGTGACACCGTAGCCGAGACGGAGCTTGAGGTCATCGATCCAAGAGACATTCTTGAGGAAATTCTCCTGATTCATACGCCAAGCCAGTGCCAGAGCGGGGAAGATACCCCAGCGGTTCTCCTTGCTGAAGCGCGAAGAGCCGTCGGCACGCACCGTAGCGGTGAAGAGGTAGCGGTCCATGAGGCTGTAGTTCAGACGGCCGTAGAAGGACACCAGCGTATTCTGTGGGTAGTCGTACTCGTAGACGGGAGTCGATACGAGCGTCTTGTCGTAGGTGTAGTCAGGCGTGTTGTGGACGAAGGTCTTCCAGTCCTGATAGGAGTACCCTGCCATGACGTCGACACGGCTCTTCAGCGAGCGAAGCTCCTTGACGTAGTTCGCATAGAAGTCGAAGAGGAGGCTGCGCTTGCGCTGGTCGTAAGCATTGTTCGTACCGCTCTTATAGACGTCGGGCTGACCGGCCTGCTTGAGGGTGTAGCGCTGCCAGCCGAGGGAGGAGTTCTCGGGGATGACGACCGTACCCTTACCCGAAGCGTAGTCGTAGCCGAGGTTCACGTTGAGCTTCAGCTCGGGGAGGAAGTGGAGCTTATAGTCGATCTTCAGATTGCTGATCGTGCGGAAGACATCACTGATATCCTCCTTCTGATTGAGGAGAGCGACAGGGTTCTTAGGAGCGAGCTTCTGGAGGTCTGTCCCGTCTAGCTGTGTCCAGTAGCCACCGAAGGGCGCGTAGGCAGCGTCAGCATCACGGACGGGACGCGTGGGGTCAAACTGTACAGCAGCACCGATAGCTTCCTTGTTAGCGAAGCGATTGTGCGTAGCGCTGAGCTTCACGCTCGCATCGATAGAGAGGTGATTGTCGAAGAGACGGGGATTGAGGCTGATGTCACCGCTGAAGCGATTCATCTTGTCGGTCTTCAGTACACCCTCCTGGTGGTAGAAGCCCGTAGATACGCGGTAGGGGAGCTTGCCAGCAGCGCCGCTGACGCTGACGTTGTAGTCACCACCGTAGGCAAGCTGATAGATCTCGTCCTGCCAGTCGGTATTCGCCGTGCCGAGCTTCGAGGCCGTAGCGGGGGAGATACGCTGGATGAGCGTGCGGTATTCATCAGCCGAGAGCACGCGCACACGGCGAGCAGCTTCGGAGAGGGAGCTCTGTACGGAGACAGCAATCTGGGTCTTCTGCCCGACCTTACCACGCTTGGTGGTGATCATGATGACCCCGTTGGAGGCGCGTGAACCGTAGATAGCGGTAGCAGAAGCATCCTTGAGGACGTTCATCGAAGCGATGTCCTGAGGGTTGAGTGAGCTGAGGATGCTGGGTGCACCAGATACAGCGGTGTTCTCGATGGGCACACCATCGATTACGATGAGCGGGTCGTTGCTGGCATTGAGCGAAGCACCACCGCGGATACGGATACGGCCACCAGCCCCAGGAGAGCCCTCGGGCGTGATCTGTACCCCTGCGATCTTACCGACAAGGAGGTCGCTGGCTGTGGAGATAGCGCCCTTCTGGAAGTTCTTCGCATTGAGGGTGCTGACGGATCCGGTGAGGTCCTTCTTCTGCATGGAGCCGTAGCCGACGACGACGACTTCCTTGAGGTTCTCAGCACTCTCGGAGAGGACGATCTTCAGCGGGAGCGTAGCGCCACTGAGAGCTACGGTCTTCGTGGCATAGCCGACGCTGGAGACGATGAGGTGCCCATTCTTGGGGGCACGGACGGAGAAATTCCCGTTGATATCGGTGATGACGCCCTGAGGGGTCTCCTTGACCTTGACGGAAGCCCCGATGACGGCTTCGCCCTTGTCGTCTACTACCTGACCCTTGACCTGCACGTCCTGTGCGGAGGCTGTGAGGGAGAGGAAGAGTAGGGATAGACAGAGGTAGGTAAGGCGCAGAATCGCTTTCATATGAAGTGCTCTGTGTAAGTGAAAAAGGAGAGGTCCCCACCCGCACTCCACGACTCTCTGTGAGTAGAGCTGTGGAGAGCGGTCGGAGACCTCGGTGTTTACTTCTTATTAGGTAGGATGGAGATCGCGAAGCCACCACCAGGAGCAGAGGTGAGCGAGAGCTTGCTGCCCTTCTTCACCTGTACCTTGCGGATGGTGTAGACCTCGGGATTGGTCTTGTAGTTTGCGCCCTTGCCATCGGCGTAGATCGTAGCGGTGTAGGTCTTACCCGCATCGAGGAAGTCGAGCGTGAGGGTCGTCTTGTGGCCGTCGTAGCCAGCGACATTACCCACGAACCACTTGTCGGAGTCCTTTGCCTTACGAGCGATGGTGATGTATTCACCTGGCTCAGCTTCGATGATCTTCGTGTCATCCCAGTCGACAGCTACGTCCTTGATGAACTGGAAGGCGTCCATGTGCTTCGCATACACCTCGGGCAGGTCAGCTGCCATCTGCAGGGGGCTATACATCGTGACGTAGCAAGCCAGCTGATTACAGATCGTCGTGTTGACGTGGGAGTTGTTGTCGGGGTTGTACTTGTTGATATCCATCTGGAAGATACCAGGCGTGTAGTCCATCGGACCACCGATGAGGCGGGTGAAGGGCAGTACGGTGAGGTGGTTAGGCTTGTTACCACCGAAGGCCTGATACTCCTGACCACGTGCCGACTCCTGCGCGATGAGGTTGGGATAGGTACGGCTGAGACCCGTCATATGGACGGACTCGTGGGCATTGACGGAGATCTTATGCTTAGCAGCCTCCTTGACAGCGTGGAGGTAGTGGTTCACCATGCTCTGACCGTAGTGGTACTCACCGCGGGGGATGATGTTGCCTACATAGCCGCTCTTGACAGCGGAGTAGCCGTTGTCAACCATGAACTTGTACGCCTTCTCCATGTGGCGCTCGTAGTTCGTGACCGAGCTGGAGGTCTCGTGGTGCATGATGAGCTTCACGCCCTTGCTCTTAGCATAGTCATGGAGCTCAGCGACGTTGAAGTCGGGGTAAGGGGTGACGAAGTCAAAGACACGGTCCTTGCTATTGCCGAACCAGTCTTCCCAACCGATATTCCAGCCTTCGACCAGGACTGCATCGAAGCCGTGCTTAGCGGCGAAGTCGATATACTCCTTGACGTGCTTCGTATTGGCAGCGTGCTTGCCATTAGGCTTCACCTTCGAGTAGTCGGTCTCACCGATCTTCACGTAAGGCAGGTCGTCGGTGTACGCCCAAGTGCTCTTACCCGTGATCATCTCCCACCAGACACCTACGTACTTGATAGGCTTGATCCAGTCGGTCGTCTCATAGGTACAAGGCTCGTTGAGGTTGTACGTCAGCTTCGAGGCGAGGATATCGCGTGCATCACGGCTGACGATAGCCGTACGCCAAGGGGTGTTGAAGGGTGCTTCGATGTGCCCACGGTTGCCCTGTGCATCAGGCGTCAGCTCCACACGGAAGGTCATCGTCTTGTCGTCCAGATCGAGGTTGATAGCTGGGAAGTCGATGAGCGCTGCTTCGTGGAGGTTGATGTAGACACCCTTATCGCTCTTGAGCATCAGCGGCGTCTGTACACCCGTCTTGGAGAAGGCGGTCTGGGAGCAGTTCTCCGTGAAGGCCTTGTCGAAGAGCCCACGGATCTCGGAGAGACGGCTGTGCTGGTAGTCGTACTCCTCGGTGTCGTAGTCACCGGGGATCCAGTGCGCCTTGTGGTCGCCCGTCATAGCGAACTCGGTGAGCTCGCGCTTGACGACGTAGAAGTTACGATCCTTGCCGCCGGGGAACTCATAGCGGAAGCCGAGCCCGTCATCGAAGAGACGGAAGCGGATAGCTATGGGATCGCCATTGCTCTTCTTCTTGAGCGTGACGAGCAGTTCGTTGTAGTTGTTGCGGATCGACTTGACCTCGCCCCAGACAGGCTTCCAGGTCTCATCGAAGGTCGACTCCTTCGTGTCCGTGACCTCGAGGCCCTTGTCGAAGGACTTCTTCGCATCGGTCATCTCCAGACCGAGATGACTGGGACGGATGATCTCCTGCCCATCGGCGAAGGAGAGGCGATACATAGGTGCCCCGTCCTGACTCAGAGAGAAGTGCAGCTGAAGACCCTTATTGGGCGAGCTGATCGTCTGAGCCAAGGCGCTCCATCCAGAGGCCAGGACCAGCGCGAGGGCCGCAGCCCAATGCTTTGCTTGCTTCATGCGGTAGTTAATTAAGCGATATATATTATTTGAGTAGTAATGCTTGTGAATCCCTTCACAGGACGCCAATTCGTAGCCCCCTCAGCATCTCTGCCAAAGGGAGTGCAAATATAGAAATATTTTCATGCCGTAGAGGGTGGACTTTATCAATAATTTAAGAAAGGCACCTGATTTCCTCGTGACACTTACAAAATCCACCCATTTCACACCTCCGTTCTCTACCCGTAGACACCTCAAAAAAGGCGTCTTCATGGCATCAAGAAAGGCAGCGCGTCCTCAGCAAGGGCGCTGATCCTTATACGCTCATCCCCATACAAATAGTATATACTCGTGGAGCAACCTCCGCAAAGCCCGTATCCAGGGACTCTTGCGACCAGTACTGGTCACTCGTCCGACCAGTACTACTTCGCGCGGTGACCAGTACTGCTTCCTATTGGTGACCAGTACTGGTTCGATCGCTGACCAGTACTGGTCGCAATCACCCTCCTCCGCAGCTTCTCACAACTACCTATATATAAGAGCGATACCCCGCTCTGATTTAGGCACATCACTCGCACCAAAAGAGATTTAAAGATAGCAAGAGAACAGCCATACACATTTAAAAAACAGGAGCATTCCAAACACAGAAAGATCAAATATCGCTATATTTGTCAAGCCTTGATTTAGGAAGGGGGAAGATCTATTTCCCTGCCCACTTAGGCAGAGCTACTACAGGTGCATCCGGTCACATCCTCGCGAAGAGGACTTATTTATATCATATCACATGAGACAGTTCAAACACTCAGTGGCGCTACTTTTGCTACTCGCGGTCGCGCCCTCCCTCTTTGCTCAGAAGCAGAGAAGTCAAGAATTCAAGGACAAGTACACGCTCTCTGAGGCGGTCATCCTGAGCCGTCACAACATCCGCGCCCCACTCTCCACCAAGGGAAGCCTTCTCGAGAAGGTCACCACGCACCCCTGGTTCGCATGGACCGCTGGCGCAAGCGAACTCACCTCACGAGGTGGCGCACTGGAAAATCAGTTCGGCCTCTACTTCCGTAAATGGGCCGTCGACGCAGGCCTCTTCAAGGAAAACGCAAACCCCACGAAAGACGAAGTAAACATCTACGCTAATAGCATGCAGCGCTGTATCGCCACTGCACGCTACTTCACCACCGCCTTCCTCCCCGTAGCAGACATCCAGGTCAACCACCGCTACGTCCCCAGCAAGATGGACCCCGTCTTCTTCCCCCGCCTGACGAAGATCAGTGAGTCCTTCAAGAAGGAAGCACTCAAGCAGATCGCTGCTATGGGCGGTAAGCGCGGCATCCGCGGTATCAACGAGGACCTTAAGAAGGCCTACGAGATCACGGCCTCTACCCTCGACCTCAAGGACTCCCCCGCCTGCAAGGAAGGTAAGCTCTGCGCCTTCGACAACTACAACACCGAGATCCTCCTCGAGCGTGGCGAAGAGCCCCGCATGAAGGGCTCACTCAAGGACGCTAACACCTGCTCCGACGCCTTCATCCTCCAGTACTATGAAGAGCCCGATGAGAAGAAGGCGGCCTTCGGTCACGACCTTACTCTCGAGGACTGGACACAGATCGCACGTATCAAGGACGTCTACGGTGACGTGCTCTTCGCTGCACCCATCGTCGCTGTCAACGTCGCCCACCCTCTCCTTACCTATATGTATGATGAGCTGAACGCCAAGGGCCGTAAGTTCTCCTTCCTCTGCGGGCACGACTCTAACATCGCTTCCGTCACGGCAGCCCTCGACGTAGAGCCCTACGAGCTCCCCAACTCCATCGAGAAGAAGACCCCTATCGGTAGCAAGGTCGTCATCGAGAAGTACGAAGGCAAGGACGGCAAGCTCTACTGCGACATCAACATCGTCTACCAGACGACCAAGCAGCTACGTGGCATCGAGCAGCTCAACCTGCAGAATCCCCCGATGGTCTACCCACTCCAGCTCAAGGGGCTCAAGCGCAACGCTGACGGTCTCTACCTGATGAGCGATGTCAATGCCCGCTTCCTCCAGGCTATCCGCGCCTACGACAAGATCGAGGACACTCTCTAAGACCTACTCTATTCATCCTAAGCAAGAAGTTACTAACACATGAATATCAAGCATAGTCTTCTCATCGCAGTCACTTCGCTCTCTGCCCTGACTGCGGCAAATGCACAGGAAAAAGTTGAGGTCAAGGTCACGGGTCGTGCCCTCTTCGACGCTGCGACCTACTCGCAGAATGAAGCTGCCAAGACGCAGGACGGTACGATGAATGATGGGATCGGTATCCGCGATATGCGTATCGGCTTCAAGGCTTACTATGGCGACAACTGGTACTTCCGTGGAGATGCTTCCTTCACGAACAACAAGGTCTCCCTCAAGGACGTCTACCTGCAGTACAGCTTCAACAAGAATAACTTCATCCGCGCCGGCCACTACACCGTGCCCTTCGGTCTCTCCTCGGCCTACAGCTCTGCCAGCAAGGAGTACCTCGATGAGCCCGAGGCAAACGTCTACCAGCCAGGTCGTCGTATCGGTATCATGCATACCATCTCCAACGACCACATCTGGTGGCAGTATGGTGCCTTCGCTGACAACTCCGCTCTCACCACCAGCACCGACAAGGGTGCACAGGGCTACACCGTAGCGGGGCGTCTTGTCTGGCGCCCCGTGCTGACCGAGGGGGCTGGCTTCCACATCGGCTTCAGCGGTATGCACGTGAAGTCCGAGTCCGACCTCAAGGGTGGCTCGCACATCGCCTACTCGAAGAAGTACCTCACCGCCGTCGACAAGCGCAACGCGATGTCGCTCGACCTGACGGATGCCCGATGGGAGAATAAGTTCACAGCCGAGTTCCAGGGGATCTTCCACAACGTCCAGGTCAGCAGCCAGTACTACTGGTCGCACGTGAACCGCGTCGGAGGCAATGCCTACGACACCAAGGGCTTCTACGTCTCTGCCCGTGGGATGATCATCAACCCCGTAGACTATAAGTACAACTACGTCACCTCGGGGGTCGACTCTCCTAACTCTGGCAACCTCGAGCTGATGCTCGGCTACGGCTTCCTCGACCTCACCGACAACAATGCGCTGACGAACTCAAACATCGCAGGTATGGCAGGTGCAGGTAAGATGACCGACTACAGCGCTGGGCTCTCCTACTACTGGAATAAGTACGTCGCACTGCGTCTGAACTACCACCACATGCAGGTCAAGCAGTGGGGGCAGGCTGACACGAAGAAGGTCAACGCACTGCAGCTCCGCGTGCAGTATATGTTCTAAGCGCGTAGCCGACTACACTCGATACCGCAGCGGGGCGGGGCAACGACTCAGTTGCTCCGCCCCGCTCTCTTTCTCTCCCATAGGAGTATAGCCCCCATCTACAGGGCTTCACGCCAAGCTCTCATCGCCTATGGAGTACGCATTGGCGTGACGACGATTCTGCGATCTATATTGGTCAGCGGGCTGACCTATATTGGTCGTGACGACGACCTATATAGGTCGCAGCGTGATTCTATATAGGTCAGCCCACCGACCCATATAGGTTCATACCACCCCTCCCCACGGAGGCTCAGTCCTCACGAATGAACTATCTTTGCATAGATATACTTATGCTTAAGCATAGTTTACTCACAAATAGATTTGATTTAGCTCTCAAATGGGAAGTATCCTCGTCATAGTCATCGCTCTCGCCGTCCTCGGCGCCATCGCTGCTCTCGCAGCCACCATACAGTCGTACCTCAAGGCCCGACGCATCGCCCGTGGCGAGGTCATCGAGCCTGAGCCTCAGGAGCTACCCCACGGAGAGGGCTGCTGCGGCAACCACCTGACCTGCGAGACCGATAGCCTGCTGGCTGCCGTCAGCCAGCGCATTGAGTACTTTGATGACGAGGAGCTGGACCGCTTCAAGGGTCGCAGTGCCAGCGCCTACAAGGAGAGCGAAGTCGAGGAGTTCCGCGACGTCCTCCTCACGCTCGATGCCGACGAAGTACCCGCCTGGGTGCGTAGCCTCCAGCTGCGTGGCGTTGAGTTCCCCGAGACGCTCCGCCCCGAGCTCTACCTCATCGTCGGGGAGAACCGCGACTACCACGCCATCGTCGGCCGTCACGAGCCCAGCCCCGCAGCCTAAGTCCCCAGCGCACCGACCTCGACACTATGCCGAGTATCTTCGCCTATCAGTTCTTCCAAAACGCCCTTGCGGCGTCCCTCCTTACCGCCATCGTCTGCGGTATCGTGGGCGCATATATCGTCGTGCGACGCATCGTCTTCGTCAGTGGCGGTATCACGCACGCCTCCTTCGGTGGGATAGGGCTCGGCATCTACCTCGGCATCAATCCCATCCTCTCTGCTGCGGGTGCAGCCATCCTCGCCGCCTTCTCTATCGGCAAGCTCAGCCGTACCGAAGGCATCCGTGAGGACTCTGCCATCGCCAGCATCTGGGCACTCGGCATGGCCCTCGGCGTGCTCTTCATGACCCTCACCCCTGGCTACGCCACCAGCCTCCCCGCCTATCTCTTCGGCAATATCCTGCTCGTCACGGCGGGCGACCTCATCGCGCTCGCCCTCCTTGCCGTACTCTTGATAGCACTCTTCAGCGTCGGCTACCGACAGATACTCTATACCGCCTTCGACCGAGACTTCGCCCGTGTGCGTGGCATGAATGTCGGGCTGTGGGAGCGTGGACTACTCATCCTCGTGGCCGTGAGCCTCGTGCTGACGATCCGCTCGGTGGGTATCATGCTCCTCCTCTCCCTCCTGACCCTTCCCCAGACGACTATCGGGCTCTTCACGGCGGACTTCCGCAAGATCATCTGCGGCTCCATCGTCCTCTGCCTCATCGCCAACGTCGGCGGCCTGCTCCTAAGCTATTACCTCATCAGCGTCCCCTCGGGTGTGCTGATCATCCTCCTGCTCTTCCTCTTCCTTGCCCTCGGCAAATGTCTCAGCGCCATCACACGACGCAGAGCCCAGCACGCCCGAGGCTAAGCCCCCGCGCACTCGGCTCCCTTCTCCTTCTCCTTGCGCTCCTCGGGGCCTGCTCCCGACGCGTGAATACCGCGAGCTCCCGCACGTGGCAGGCCTTCGTCACGCGCTACAACGTCCTCTACAATGCTCGCGAGGCGTACCAGACCACCTACCAGACCGCACTCGATGGCACGACCGACGACTACACGCTCCGTCTGCCAGTCGATCCCGTACTCGCTCGCGCCACGACACCCGGCGCTGCTCCCCGCTTCACCCGCACCATAGAGAAGGCCACCAAGGCCATCGAAGAGCATAGCATCTCCCGCAAGCCCGCTCGCCCTGCCCACTGGAGGCAAGACCCTCGTGCCGTGCGTATGCAGGAGAAGACCGAGTACAATCCCGCCCTCGCCGAGGCGTGGCTCCTCATCGCCCGCAGTCAGCTCTATGGCGGCGACCTCCCCGCAGCACACACCACCCTCACCGACATCCTCCGACGCTACGCTACCGAGCCTGAGGTCGGCGACATCGCCCGCCTCTACCTCTGCCGTCTCTACACCCTGCGTGGCGAGCTCTTCGATGCCGAGGAGGAGCTACAGCAAGCCACCCGTCGTGAGGGAGAAGTCCTCCGCCAAGCACCCCTACTCTACCATACCGCAGCGGCCGAACTTGCCCTTGCCCGTGGAGAAGACTCCACCGCTCTCACACACCTCACCGCCCTCGCTCACTCGGAGAAGACCGCCCTACAGCGTGCCCGCCTCTCCTTCCTCATCGGACAGATCCTCGAGGCTCAGGGCGCACGCGAGGCCGCAAAGGCGGCTTTTGCCCGTGCGGAGCGCACAAGCCCCCAGCCCGCCCTTGAGCTCGCCGCCCAGCTCCGCACTCTTGCGCTCACTACCGAGAGCGAGGCGGGCATCCATCGCCTGCAGCGTCTGGCACGTCTACGCCGCTACGCCCCCCACCGCTCCGCCATCTACCTCGCTCTGGCCGAAGCGCTCCTGGCCTCCGACCAGCGCGAAGCCGCCCGCACCGCCCTCCGTCAGAGCATCGACTCGGCACAGACCTTGCGAGGCGCTGCTGCCGAAGCCTACACCCGCTTAGGCCTGCTGGCGCTCGAAGACCAGCGCTACATAGAGTCCGCCGAAGCCCTCGAGAAGGCCTTCCCCCTCATCCAGCGCCAGCACCCCCACTACGCTACGGTGGAGCGACTCCTACCCGGACTTCGCCTCCTCGCCCCTCACGCACGCACCGCCCATCGTGCCGACAGCCTCCTTCGCCTTGCCGCTCTCCCCACCGACCAGCTGGAGCGCCACATCGATAGCCTCATCGCTCGTGCCGAAGCCTCGGAGGAGAAGGTGCACGATCTCGGTGATGCCGCTCGCTCGCCCTTCGACGAACCGACCACGACCCCACGAAGCACCTCCGCGGGCTTCTACTTCGACGACCCTCAGCAGATCGCTCTCGGCCGTATCGCCTTCCGCCAGCGCTGGGGGAGTCGTCCGCTCACCGACGACTGGAACCGCAGTCTGCGCGCCCTCGATGCCGCGCCCGTAGCCCCAACCACTCCCGAGGAGGCAGGCGCCTCCGATGCCACTTCACCCGATAGAGGCCGAAGCCGTGAAGCCTACCTCCGTGCCCTTCCCCTCACCCCCAAGGCACGCGAAGCGCTGACGGACACCCTCGCCAGCGCCCTCTTCCATATGGCATCCGTCCTCGACGACCCGCTCCAGCGCCTCGATGAGGTGGGTGCCCTCTACACGCGCCTCCTTAGGGACTTCCCCCACTTCGCCGAACGAGAAGAAGTCGCCTACCGTCAGATCCTCCTCGCCCTCCGACAGGGGCGTGATGCCGAAGCCGAAGCCTTACGCAGGGAATACCTACGTCTCTTCCCCAACTCTCCCCGTGCGAAGCTCCTCCATTCGCCCGAGCTCAGACACTCCCTCCAAAGGCTTGCCAACCGCTCCACCGAGCTGTATGATGCCGCCTACAAGGCCTACCGCACGGGCGATGTCAGCCGCGCACACGAGTACCTCACCGAGCTGGATGCCCTCCCCTACCACGACGAAGACCTGCGCCCGAAGGCACTCCTCCTCACCGCCCTCACCGAGGTGCAGGCAGGACAAGAGGCCCAGCTACGCAAGCGCCTGGAGGACTTCGTCCAGCGCTATCCCGAGACCCCGCTGATGCCCTACGCTTCGAGCCTGCTCGCCGCCCTACGTGCGGGGCGCCCCCTCACCACTCCGCCCCTCCTCACTCACCCCGTGACGGGTAGCACCGAGGGGATAAGCGAGACCGAAGGGCCTGCCACGACCTTCGCCCCAACCGCAGCGGGAGAAGTCGTCAGCCTCGTGCTCCTCTACCCCGAGGGGAGCCTACCGCGCCACGAGGTGTACTTCGCGCTGATGAGTTTCGTCTATTCGCACTTCACGCAGTGGACGCTCCAGGTCAGCCCGCTCCCCACGGAGACGGGGCTCAAGGGCTACCTTATCGAAGGCTTCCCCACAGCGAGCGACCTCAAGACCTTCCGTGAGCGCGCTACCTCTGCGACGGGGCTCCTTCCCGCCCTCCCCGAAGGCTCGCTCCTCCTTCCCCTCAGCACGACCAACCGCCCCCTCCTCACCCGCGAGACCCTCGCCGACTACCGCGCCTTCCTCGGCGAATAATCCCCCACCTTTTCCCCACACCTCTTCCCCGCTCCCCTCACGGTGCGAGGCGGAAGGCCTGCGCCCACCCAAAATCAACCAGTACTGGTCACTCGTCTGACCAGTACTACTTCGCGCGGTGACCAGTACTGCTTCCTATGGGTGACTAGTACTGGTTCGATCGCTGACCAGTACTGGTCGCAATCCCCCTCCTCCACGCCTCCTCCCACCTCGCTCTACAATAAGCACTTACACACCCTCCATTTTCGCCTCCCGACCGCCCTTCCTTCCCCCTCCTCCTCCGCGAAAGCAAAGAAGCTTCACCTATATCCAGAAAGCTGATTATTCGCTAATTTTACCCCACATAATACCCCTCATCGCCCGCCCCTCCAGCGGATAAATCCCATGCCTATGGACTCAAACTCTACGCCCTCTTACTCCCCAAAAACAAAGATTAACCAAGTCATAGACAGGCTATTTGCCTACCTACAGCGACGGTGGCGACTCCTTGCCTTAGTTATCCTCTACATCTTCTTTCATCCCACCTTTGAGAGTAAGTTCGTAGCACTCCTACAGTCTTTTGCGCCCAGCTGGGGGAGCTTCATCGTATGGTGTGGGATAATTGTGACTGCACTAACCTATACCTATGTCCTTTGTCGGAGGAGATATGTCATTAGTGAAGGCGTGCGTGCTTGGACTGCCTTCCTATTTCTGGGCTGGGCATACTATCGGTTTATTGGAGTCGAAGACTACGTAGCTACTCCAACCCCCATACCAGGGGTTTGCTATGTAGACCTCCTTCCTATCTTGGGGAGCTGTGTGGCATTGGTTATGGGGTGGTCACATTGGAAGCGCACAAAACCCAAGCAAAAGGATGTCATTAGTAAAGGCGTGCTCTTTGGGACTGTCGTCCTACTTGTGGGCTGGGCATACTATCGTTTTATTGGAGTCGCAGACTACGTAGCTACTCCAACTCAAATACCTGGCATATGCTACGTAGACCTCCTTCCTTTCTGCGGGGGCTGTATGGCAGTTGTAGTGTGGTGGTCGCATCGGCATCGCACAAAACCCAAGCAAGAGGGAGTGGATAACTCTATACGTGGATTTGA
This sequence comes from Porphyromonas bobii, assembly GCF_943169685.1. NCBI lineage: Bacteria > Pseudomonadati > Bacteroidota > Bacteroidia > Bacteroidales > Porphyromonadaceae > Porphyromonas > Porphyromonas bobii. Next base: position 225,214 of record NZ_CALPBU010000002.1, on the reverse strand, counting down.
AGTCGAATACCCTTGCACATATAAGGATAACGATCTGTTAGGGCGAAGAAAGGAAGCAGAGAATTTAACAGAGAAGATCTTCCATACAGATACTTCAAAGGCTGCATTTACGCTGGGGCTCACTGCACCTTGGGGAGCAGGGAAGACCTCTTTCATGCTTGCTATGCAGCAGTACCTTAGAGATAACCACTGCAGTGAGATAATCCTCATAGAGTTCAACCCTTGGATGTACCGCAAGGCCCCCAATCTGACACAGATCTTCTTCGAGGAACTCAGCCGTACGTTAGCCCCCTACAACTCAGCATTAGCCTCAGGCTTCACACGCTATGTAGATCATATCTTAGATAAGGATGACAGTGCTTGGATACAGCTTGGAGCGCGTCTCTTACCTCAAGGCTTCAAAGCAAAGAGTACAAGTGAGCAGTACGAGTTCTTGAAGAAAGAGATCGGTAAGCTCGGGAGGAAGATAATGATCTTCATCGATGATGTAGACCGCCTTGATGGAGAAGAGCTAATCGAACTCTTTAGCTTGATACGGAATAGCTCTTTATCCTTCCCTAACATGAGCTATATCCTAACTTATGATAAGGAGTATGTTGCCTCCCAGCTCCAAAACAAGTTCGACGCACATACCTACCGCTACATGGAGAAGATCCTGCAGGAGGAATATCCCCTAGCGAAGATTACTCCCGAGCAACTAGAGGAGGCTCTTAGACTAGAGCTTAAGAGAATTGGATATGGTGACCTCTGGAGAGATATTAAAAACTCGGGGTTGCAGCTTAGCCACCATCTCCCCACTCTCCGAGTAATTAAGCGGATCTGCAATACCCTATCATCACGTCGTAAGGAGCTAGAGAGCAATGTTGCTCTCTTCGACTGGTTCATTATCGAACTGATACGTATCCAATATCCTAGATTATTTGACTTCTTAAGAGAGAATTATAGCCGAGTGTTTGATATTCTAGAGAACAAACGAGCAATTAGGACAAATGACTCAAAGGGAGATAAAAGTAGCTGGATGCAAGAGGCGCTATCAGATCATCCAATATATGGAGATAGAATTAATTTTAGCAAGTACATCTCTGAACATCATAAGGATCTTCAGATCAAGCATGTTGGTTTAGTTATGGAGCTTCTAGTAACTCTTTGGGGAGGAGATCGAGATGCAAAGCCACGACAGGCTAATCATGGCGACTACATAGGAATATACTTCTACGGGACTTTACGCGCCGTCGAGATTGATGATCATGAGTTTCAGATAGGTATATCTCAATCTATTGAGAAGGTTCTGCGATATGCTGATCTAAAGTTTAATCAAATGCAGGAGCAGAGCTTATATCGCAAGGTCAAACAAGTGAATATTGATTCCAAGGAGAAGGGGGAAAAGATTCTATCTACACTCTTTTATATAGCGTCTAAAAGTTTGGCACTCGTTACAAGAATAGATATTGACGATGCTATACATGCGCTCAATAAATACATGCCAGAAGGGGAGAGGAAAGAGAAACAGAAGGAAATTTTTGCAAGGCCAGATATCCGACTTGGCGTTCTTCTCTATCTCATAATGGCCATTCGATATAGCGAGCCACCCGAACAAGATCGATATACAGGAGAGGATAAAGGGGCACTCTATTTTTCTTCAGCAGAACTTAATGCTACTAAAGAAGAACTATTCTTAAAGTACCTCAGAGAAAACAAATCCACCCATCCTGGATTCTGTTATATCTTGTGGCGTGAGTGTCGAACCTTTGAACCCACGGGGCTACAGAATAGATGGGGGGAATCGCAACTGAAACCCGTGGTACGTCACCCCGAAATGGATAAGGAGATGAAACAGGCTATCCAAGAGAACTTAGAGGCGGTAATCCCTTACTTCATAGCTCCATACATAGCTCCACTCCGCCCTCCCCAAAAGAACGTCTATACGCTTCTCTTACCTGAACCTATCTGGGGTATATACCCCGACGAGACCTTTGAGAACGAGTCCTTTTGCGACTTCATCAATCGGCAAGATGGTGATTCATCACCAGTGATTAAGGAGTTTCAGGAATTTCTCAAGAGGTGGATCGAGAATAAGGATAGGGCTCAGTTTTATAATGAAGACGAAGATCCTGTGGTTGTAGGGTTTCGCTTTAATCATATTGAACCCAAGGGACGGGAATCCCTTTTCCGAAATGAGGACTGTAAGCCTAGAAACTACCCCGAGGATGAATCAACAGAGGTGTATTGATTCGTCTGGAGCAAGTAGGAATAGTAGGGAAGTTTGGCTAACTTTGCTACAACACCTCTCTTACTAAGGACCGAATCGATTATGCCCGAATTCATCTCCCTCCTTCCAGTATGGCAGCTGTGGCTCGTCGCCGCACTCATACTCTTCGCCCTTGAGGTCATCACGCCAGGCTTCATCTTGGCCTGCTTTGGCGTGGGGGCCCTTCTGGCTATTATCCCAGCGCTCTTCGGCGGAAGCTGGCTCATCCAAGCGATCTTCTTCGGCGTCGGTAGCCTCCTTGCCCTGTGGCTTCTGAAGCCCCTGATGGCACGCTGGTTCGCTGCCCGCGACACCAAGACGGGTATGGATGCCCTCATCGGCCGCAAGGCCTTCGTGAGCGAAGCCATCAAGGTAGGTGATGGTGGTGGCCGCGTCGCTGTCGACGGCGATAGCTGGCGCGCTATCTCCTCCGTCGCCCACGACCTCCCCGCAGGGAGCGAAGTCCGTATCACTGGCTATACCAGCCTCGTCCTTCAGGTCGAGCCTATTCAATAATCACCTTCATTCTCTCCTCTACCATGCCTATTGAGTTCATTATCCCCATCGTCATCGGTGTCCTGGCTATCGTCACCATCTACCAGGGGCTGTGCATCGTCCAGCAGTCTCAGACGGTCATCATCGAGCGACTCGGCCGCTACTACCGCACGCTGTCCTCTGGGGTGAACATCATCATCCCCTTCATCGACCGTCCACGTCCTATGCGCTGGCGCTACACGCTGCCAGGAGCCAACGGGCAGACCCTCGTGCGCTTCACCGAGATCACGAATATCGACCTGCGTGAGACCGTCTATGACTTCCCCCGCCAGAGCGTCATCACGAAGGATAACGTCGTCACCGAGATCAACGCGATCCTCTACTTCCAGATCGTAGACCCCATGCGTGCGATGTATGAGATCCAGAACCTCCCCGACGCTATCGAGAAGCTCACCCAGACGAGCCTGCGTAACATCATCGGGGAAATGGACCTGGACGAGACGCTCACCAGCCGCGACACGATCAACAACAAGCTCCGCATCATCCTCGACGAGGCTACGAACAAGTGGGGTGTGAAGGTCAACCGCGTCGAGCTGCAGGATATCAACCCTCCCCGCGACATCCGTGACGCCATGGAGAAGCAGATGCGTGCCGAGCGTGACAAGCGCGCACAGATCCTCAATGCCGAAGGGCAGAAGGAAGCCACAATCCGCGAGTCCGAAGGGCGTATGCAGCAGGCGATCAACCACGCAGAAGGGGAACGCCAAGCTCAGGTGCTCCACGCTAAGGCCGAGGCCGAAGCCAAGCTCCTCACTGCCGAAGCCGAAGCTCAGGCCATCCGCAAGATCGCTCAAGCTGTCGAAGGCTCAGGTGCCAACCCCGCCCAGTACCTCATCGCTGTCCGCTACCTCGAGACCCTCAAGGAGATGACCTCTGGGCAGGACAACAAGACCGTCTACCTCCCCTACGAAGCCTCCGGCGTACTCTCCTCGCTCGGCGGTATCAAGGAGCTCCTCAAGTAACTCTCTCAGACGTCCATCGGGGGATAATAGACCTCGAGGACACTACGTTATATCTATGCCCTGGGGTACGCTCCAGCGTGGTGTTACCCCAGGGCATCCATTATTCATTCATTATCCCAAACTGCTTATGCAACAAGCCTACCCCCGTACTGACAAAGAAAAACTCAATCTTATTGCCCGTACAGTCTTCGAGCGCACACAGCCTCGGCACCAAGAGACGCTTCGTCAGCTGCGCCTCTTAGCTGCGCTCTTCTAAACCACCTCCCTTCCCTCACCCCCCCCTTTCACTCCAGACTCATGAGCAAGAAGCAGGCGATCGTATCGCCTTCGCTCCTCTCGGCGAACTTCCTTCGCCTAGAGGATGACGTGCGCCTCATCAACCAGAGCGAGGCCGACTGGCTCCACATCGACGTCATGGATGGCGTCTTCGTGCCCAATATTTCCTTCGGGTTCCCCATCCTTGAGGCCATCCGCCCCATCATTGAGAAGCCGCTGGATGTGCATCTGATGATCGTAGAGCCGATGAAGTTCGTCCGCGAGCTGGCAGCTCTGAAGGTCGATACGATGAACGTCCACTACGAAGTCAGCCCACACCTGCACCGCTCCATCGGCGCGATCAAGGACGCAGGGATGAAGGCCGCAGTGACCCTCAATCCTCACGTACCTGTAGAGCTCCTCGTCGACGTGCTCGCTGACCTCGATATGGTCCTCCTGATGAGTGTCAACCCCGGCTTCGGCGGTCAGAAGTTCATCCCTCAGACGATCGACAAGGTCCAGCGCCTGCGTCGTATGATCGATGAGCGCGGACTCTCTACCCTCATCGAAGTCGACGGCGGAGTGAACGCCTCGACGGGTGCCGCCCTCGTAGAGGCTGGCGCCGACGTCCTCGTGGCAGGGAGCTATGTCTTCTCGCATGAAGACCCCAAGGCCGCTATCCGTAGCCTCAAGGCACTCTCTCGTCCATAGGCTTCGTCTAAGCTACGAGCGGGGACTCGTCGCCTCGGTGGTCACGGCCGTGAGCCGTAGCTACACCACCCTCGCCCTCGGTATCCTCCTCCTCGGCTATCTCTCCACAGAGCTCCTCCCCCATAGAGCGCTGAGCCTCGGCTTGGCCCTCTGTGGGGGAGGAGCTTTCCTTTATGGGGCGCTCGTCTCCTTCGCCGAAGGCACACGCCTCAGCCACTATGTAGCGCAAGTAGGGCGCACCCGTGCGCTCCGTCTCGGGCTCACGCTCCTACTGCTTCTCATAGCACGCCTCTACTACGCTCACAGCGTCGAGGCGATCACCGAGGTGAGGCTACCACTCCACACGTCCCTGCGCGCCGTCCTCACCGAAGAGGAGGAAGTCCAGGACACCACGCTCCGCCTGCGCATCCGCCTTTTAGCCGAAGGCAATATCCTCACCGCGCTCCTCCAGCTCACCTGCAGGCGCCCTGACAGCGTGTCTATTCGGGTGGGCGATACCCTTACCCTCAGTCTTGACAGGCTAAGCTATGTCCGTGAGCTACCCGCCGAGCGGGAGGGCTATGCCCGCTACCTCCTGAGCGAAGGCGTGACTGCCCTTGGCCGTGCCCACATCCTCGCCCACCAGCCGACACCCAGCAGTACGCTCCTTCTCCACGCCCCTACACGCTATGCCCGCAGGCTCCGAGATGGACTTACCGCACATATCCGAGCGAGCGCACTCAGCCCCTATGCCCAGCATCTCCTCATCGCGATGGCACTCGGTGAGAAGCGTCACGATGCACTCGGTAGGGAAGTCAGTGCGAGCTTCGTGCGGGGCGGTGTAGCGCATCTCTTAGCCGTGAGTGGCTTCCACTTAGCCGTCGTCATCGGGGCACTGACCTTACTTCTACGATACATACCCTACGTAAGGCGGAGAGACAGACTGCGATGCGCCCTACTCCTCGCTGCTGCATGGGCCTTCACCCTCCTCACGGGAGCGAGCATCCCTACCCTCCGTGCTGCGGGTATGCTCACGATGTATCTTGGCTTCCGCCTCCTGCGTCGCCCCGTCTGCCTCCTCGAGGTCTTCACCCTGCCCGCCCTCCTTCAGCTCCTCTACGCCCCGACGAGCCTCTTCAGTGCGAGCTTCCTCATGACCTATCTTGCGATCATCAGCATACGTCTCTTCTACCGCCCCATTGAGGGACTACTTGGCGAGCTACGCCAACCCCTCCTACGCTATCTGTGGGCGCTCCTTGCGATGACGCTCGCCGTCCAGCCCCTCCTCCTACCGCTGAGCCTCTATCTCTTCGGTGAGAGTTCGCTGGCCTTCCTCTGGACGACGCTCCTTGTCGTACCACTCTCGGCGCTCCTCATCCCTACGAGCCTCCTTATCTTCCTCCTTCTCCCTCTCATCGGGACAGCACCGAGCGGACTCCTTGCCCCACTGGAATGGGGTGCAGGGCTGATGCGGGAGGGCGTCGTGCTTGCCGAAGGGATCCCAGCGCTTATGCTCCACTATCCGCTGGCGCTCGGTGCACTCCTCCTCTATTATATCCTCCTTGCCCTCACGGTCTTCGGCTACCGTCTCCATCGGGAAGAGCTCCCCGCATTGGCCTACTGATAAAGCATACGCCCCCGCAGACACATCGTCGGTCTGCGGGGGCGTATGTATTAGGAGGTAGGGCGGAGCGCCTTAGTCCTCGTTGATCATACTGAAGAGCTCTTCGGCAGCAGCGCGAGGACCGGTCTTTGAGTGGCCTTCGACAGCCAGACCGGTATGCATCTCCCCGACCTTGACGTGGTGCTCAAAGAGTGAGGCGAAGAACTGGCGAATCAGCTGACCTGCCAGCTCCGGCTCCTGCACAGGGCCGAAGGGGTTGGCGAAGTACGAGGTGACCAGACCTTGCTCGGTCGTCGTCCCCTTGGCGCGGCGTGCACCAGCTTCGAAGACCTTGATAGCCTCCTCCATATCGCTGAAGAGGGAGATCTTCTTCTCTACATCCTCGTAGTTATTGGCGTAGAGGAAATAGTCGACGGGGAAGCCCTTTGAGATCAGCTCGTACGTCGAGATGGGGATGGTCACGCGGGCATTGACCTTATCGGGGTTCGTGTAGATCCCGCGATCCAGCTGGCTGAAGGCATAGGTAGGATCGAGGTCGTCGGTGCGGACGAAGGCACCGATCTCCGTACCGTAGGCACGCACCACGCCGTCATCGCCGAGACGGAGGTAACCCATGTCGTCGAAGATGACGCGCATATGGCGGATGTACTTCTCGTTGAGCGTGCGGAAGGCTTCGAGGCTTTCGCTCTTCCCAGCACCGCTGTCACCCATGATGATGATGTTTGCCTCACGGCCATTCTTCAGGATGATATTGACCATAGCCCCGTGGATGGGGAGGTTGCCACGGCTCATCTGCTTGAGGTTGTGCAGCGTGAGGAGCATCTTCTTCATATATCCGAAGTAGTCGATCTCATCGCAGTAGTTGGCGTAGCCGATGAGGATATCATTCTTCTTGTCCTTGTAGTAGAAGGTGCGCTTCTCCTCGTGCCCATCGGGATAGCCGAAGATATAGATCATATCTGGCTTCTTACCGATATACTCATCTTCCTGCGCCAGCTCGAAGAGGTTGGCCAGCCCAAGGCCATGACACATGAAGTCCTTGTGGAAGTAGACGAAGGCCAGGAGGTCACCGACCTTAGCGGGGTATAGGAACCATTCGTCCTCGTTGAGGATCATGTTCGCTACGGGATTCAGCGTATGCTCGCGGAAGATGCCGTCGCGCGTATTCTTCTTTGTGTAGGTGACGTAGGGAGGGTTGATGACGATGGAGTTGATGAAGGGGATCGCCGAGAGGCCCTTATACTCCATAGGGTAGTTCCAAGGGGCATCCATGAGGATGAGCCCAGCGTTGGCTCCAGCAGTCGTCTGGCGGTAGACCTTACTTGCGAAGCCATTGACGACCTCCTTCGTGCGGCGGTAGATCGAGAGGATCAGCTCGTTGAAGAGCTCATAAGCCTGGACGAAGCGGACGTTCTGCACACCATCTCCCTGACGCTGGTTGTGGACGACGGCGATGCGCTCCATACGGCGCCAGTAGTGATAGAGGAGCTCGACGACCTCGAGGAAGAGGTCACGGTCCTTGAAGAAGGGGGCATACTTATTGTTTACCTCGAGGATCTCTTCGACGCTGCAGACGCTCAGTAGGCGGATGACCTCCATGAAGTCACGTATCAGCTCGTCCTCATCGCGGAAGCCCTGGATGAAGGCCTCATAGATGACGGGGTTGTCTCTGCGTAGGTGGGCGATGAAGGATTCGACGACCCGGCTATAGGCGTAGCTGGTAAGGATCTTACGGCGGTTATCGCAGTACTTCGAGGTAAAGTTGATGATCGCTCTACCACGGTTGAGGGTGAATTCCTGTAACATGTTCTCGATTGGTTTAGAGCGGAGCTACGGCGTGTAGGACCACTACAAATATAGATAAAGTTCCTTAATCAAGGGTTACTCGTAGGCTCTCTGCGAAGCTGGTCGCGGGGAGGGAGGAAGGGGTGAGAGAAGAGGAAGGGTAGCACCACTACGAAGCCCCGCAGATAGGGGCGCTGGTCGGTGCTGGATTACGCTCGCTTGTGTAGTGCAAACGTACGCAGAAGGATGAAGAAATACAAGCCTTTACCCCCGTCCAGAGCAAAATACCGAGCAGTAGGTATCTGCCCTCTTACCCGATCCGCTCTCTCTCACGGAATGATGCGATATATCATCTGATAAATCGCTGTCCGCAGCATCTCATCCCTCTCCAGCACTGGGGGATATGCCTCTCCGAAGTGATACACAAGCCCTTCGCCTTATCGTGAGTATTCCTCTTATCCTGCGGAGGGAAAAGTGTCCTTCTCGTGAAGAAAAAAGCACCTTCACGTAGTGGCTTTTCTCTATCTATGCACGTAGTCTTAAAGACCAGGTACGTCAATCCAAATATCCACGTACGTAGATATTAGAGCTACGTACGTAGCCAAAACTTTTCTACCACTCGTCCGCAACTTTTATCCCTATGCAGAGCAATAACCCATATATAGGTTCACCCGCCGACCAATATAGGTGCACACCACCCCTTCGGGGAAAGGGGTATGGGACGAGAAAAAAGTAGGTACGACCCTCTGGCGATATGGCTATCGTCGGAGAGGCGTACCTGTACGTGGAGTTTGTATAGAGTCGCTCTACCGATTAGGCGAGTACCTTAGAGTAGGTAGCGATAGATGAGGTAGCAGATGAGTACAATCGCTATGATGACCTTGAATATGAACTGATAGCGAGCACTTTCTGGGGACTCTGGGTCTGGGGTGTGGCCCTCATAAGTGATCTCAGAGGCGGGGAGTCCGAGGTCGCTTTGCGTGATGGGCTGTAGCTTGAACCCGTCAGGCTCGCCCTTCTTCCCAAAGACGACATAGGGGATATCCTGGCGCAGTGCAGCCTTTTTGTAAGAGACCCCATATTCGGGGAGCGTGTAGATGACGACCCCATCGAAGGCATCGCTGATCATCGAGATGGCTGTCGGCTCCTTGGCATATACCTTGGTGTGCTTCCCCGTCTCTGGCTCCAGCGTCCAGTAGTCTGGGCCTGCACCCATCATCGAGTCGTAGCGCATAGGTCCATAATCAAGCGTGGCAACAGTGGCCTTGATCTGCTGCAGCGTTTCTTGGGCTATCTCGGTACCCTTGATAGGGAAGGCATAGACGCTGTAGAAGCTCTCGTCATAGCAGAAGCGACGAATGGGATAGTTCCGGATGACGCGCGCTTCACTGAGCTTCTGAAAGCGCTTGGATAGCTTCTCGATCACCTTGGGATTGTAGCCCTCGGGTAGCGCTCCTCCGGTGAGCACCGATGTGATCTTGGGAATTTCGTCCATAGGATATTTAATTATTGAGAGGAGATCATATATGCGGATAGGGAGTCAGGGAAAGGGGGAGATACCAGCAAGGGGCTGTATGCAGCCTGTCGACCTGCGAAGCAGAGTAACTTCCTCTGCTCGGCATACACACGATGACGGCTCTGAGCCTACGCATACGTATGTATCTTGTGTAGCAAAGGTAATTGAAGCAACAGATACAGGCAACTATTCACACATCATCAATCCCTTGAGACTTGCAGGCTCTACACCCCTACTCTTAGGATGATCCATCTGGGCGTGAAGTCAAGCATACCACAGCATCAGTCCACCTCGGGCCAGTATAGCTGAGGCGATGGATATAAGCAGTCGAGGCGCTGCGGAGTCGGATGACTCGGCAGCGCCTCGATGATAAGAGGGACTCTACGAAGAGAGCTTAGTTGTTGTTGTTACGGAAGCCGTCGTTACCCTGATACTTCGTAGAGTAGGGGCGAAGCACCTGATAGGTATAGGTACGCAGACGACCACTGACAATCTTGTACTCGCTTGAGGTCTTGGAACGTGGTGTGATCACCCAAATACCACCCTTAGTATCAGCGAATCCATAGATACGATTAGTCGTTCGCTCTCGGTCTGTGGGGAAGTAATCATTGATCATTAAGTTAATCAGTGGATAATAGTCTCTCTGACCAAGGACCTTCCCCATCCATACGTTCTGCGGAGCATCACACCAGTGATTCATCAGAGGTGCAGCCTTGGTCTTGATCTTAAAGTCATCCTTACCCGCGTCCAGCAGTATCTCCTCTTCGCTGATCTGATTGTAGTCGAAGGTGGGGACATTGAGCAGCGCGCGGTCGACACGGTCACGAACGACCTCGGGCTTCTGCCAGAAGCTATTCCCATCCTCGGCATAGAGGAAGGGCTGCGATGCACCACGTGTGACATACAGGGGAGCTGTCATGACATTACCGACGAAGTACTTACCGACGTAGAGCGACTCCATCGTCAGCGTACTGGGATAGATATTATCGCCACCTCGCTGGGGACTATCATCCTCGACATAGATCGTGCTACCCGTCGTCATGACACGCATGATCGTCTGGTACTTACTGCGAGGCTGGTATCCCTTGCTATTGCGGGGCTCCATATAGAGCTGGCGATAGACGGTGCCAAGACCATTCTCTGGTAGCGTCTGGCTTGCGACATGGTAGTCCGCATAGACGAAGCCCTTAGACTGGAAGGGGGTCGATGCACTTGCATCATCCTTGTAGGGAAGCTGTGCTGGGACTACCTGACCGCGATAGGATGGCGTGAAGCCTGCAAGCTCCTTATAGCGCAGATCATTCTTAGGCTTCTCAAACTCGAGAGGACGATTCAGTCCAATGAGGTTGAGCCAGTCTTCATTGGGTAGGTACATCTTCCCCTTAGCAGTCGTCACTCCACCGTTTGCGACACGTGCCTCAGCAGCCTGAGCAGAGTTAACAAGGAGGATGTTATCTGCAGTCGTCTTGCGGTCATCCTTACCTTTATTCTTGAAGCCAGTACCATTACTTGGACTCTTCTTCAGATAGAGACTTGGGTCATTGGAGCCACCACCATCGAAGTTATAGTCCTTCCACGTCGCATCATTTTCCTTGTAGACATAACCCTTAGCGAAGTAGCCCAGCATCTGACGGGGCTGCTCGTAGAACTCGCAGTTCAGCGTGTAGGCCTTACCGCTCTCAGGCGTGAGGTTGGCTCCACCGATAGGCGCGATGCTATAGTTAGGACGTGAAGGCGTCTGACCACCCACCTTGACGTTCTGCCCGTAGACGTGCAGGACAGAGGTCGAGGGAGCAAAGGCGTTGGCCTCCATAGCACTACCATTAGCAGCCGTCAGCTTGTTAGAAGGTGAGACTGCTGTACTCCCCCCCGTATGGAAGCCCCAGAAGACAAATGCCTTGTCAGAGCGCGCGCCACCAGCGGGGACAGAGAAGCTGGAAGAGAAGTCCTTGAAGAAGTACGTGTAGTCTGAGCCACCATTCGAAGACTTCACATAGGAGCTCTTATAGCCAACCGTATTGGAGAAGGCACCACTCTCGATACTATAGGATACGGTCTTATTTTCGTTGTTAGGCCCGAAGAAGGAGTTGGACACCGCGGTGATCCCATCGAAGGTAACCGTCTGCTGCATGTTGTTGCGGAAGGTCACCAGGAGGAGCGAGCCAAGGGGCTTGAGCGTCCCGACAGACGAGCTATTGTCAGGCTTAAGAGCACCGTTCACCACCTTGAAGGCAACGGGCTCAGACTTATAGAGGATAGGCAGCTCGATAGGAGTCGTGGCAAGATCCCTGAGGCTCACCTCTTCCATTACAGACGAGAGCTTGAAGGTCTTATTCGCCTCATCGTACTCACCACCCGCATAGAGCGTGATAGTGGTCGTCGCACCAGAGGCCTGCGCCTGAGTGACCACCGCCTGAGGGATTTCGATATCACCACCAAAGGTGTACTTATCCTTCGTAGGACTGTATTCCATCTTAGCCTGACCGATATAGGTCTTGGTAGCGGAGCCCGCTGGCTTAACGTCAATCTTGACGACAGCGTCGAGGGTAGGATTCTTCTCGATGAACTTAGCACGTGAGCGCGTAAGCACCTTCTGAGCTACAGAGGAGTCGGAGAGGTCGTCATTGAGTTCCTTCTTGCTACCATCCTTGACCGTGATAGGGGTCTTGACGCCTGTATAGGCGCGCGCTTCCTGATCAAGGGACTTGGGGGCATCAAAGGCATCAACGGATACCTCGAGCTCGATGGGTACGGCTACGCGAGGGCCGTCTTCGAGCTGCGTCTTGTTGTCTGCCTGGGGGGCTTCCTGGGCGCAAGAGCCGAGGAGGAAGAGCCCGCAAAGGAGGGCAGAGCACTTGAGTAAATTAAGCTTCATTGAATTCTTGTTAATGTTCCGGAGTAGAAATAATAGAGGGACTCTGAGAAGAGGAGCTTAGAGAGCTTCGCCTTCTTCAAAGTCTTCGAAATCTGCATCACCTGAGAACTGGACACAGATATTCATAGGAGCAGCGCTGAGCGTGAAGCTTTCAGCGATAGGCGCTTCGTAGGGAAGCTTGAAGTCAATTCTATTCATACTATAAATTAATACTGTTTGGGCGGAAGGGAGAGAGCCCTAAAACTCTCTTGTGCTTGGATAAATGGCAGCGCTTAAAAGGCAAGAGCGCGACACCAAAGTGCCAATGAGGAAATACCCTCCCTTGTAATTGCGTTGCAAAGATAATCAAAGCGTTATACATGAACAATTATTCACACGACTATTAATAAAATTCTTTCAGAAGCCCTTTTATATACGCACCTTCCAGCACCTCAACACCCCACATACATATTACAGATCAGCCATATACCTCCCAAGAAAAGCCCACCATCACCAAGAGCAAAGTGTAAAAACGAGACGCTGCAGAGTCGGATGACTCTGCAGCGCCTCAATATCTGAAGGGCTCTGCGATGAGAGCTAACTTATCGTGCCTTCGCTGCTTTTATCCATCGAGGAAAAGAGGGCCCTTAGAGGGCTTCTCCTTCTTCGAAGTCTTCGAAATCTGCGTCACCAGAGAACTGGATGCAGATATTCACGGGAGCAGAGCTGAGCTCAAATTCCTCAGCAGCGGGTGCTTCATACTGAAGCTTTGAATCGATTCTATTCATAACTATAATTATATTCTTTCAATCAAAGAGTGGCTCCTTAAGCCTCCAAGTGCCCAGATAAATAGCACCATTTCAATCACAAAAGCGGTGCCTCGAGGACCATGGAGAGGATACATCTTGTAAATTAACCGGACGCAAAGATAATCAAAGTCGGGTATCTGAGCAATTATTTCTATCTATAGAATGATAAAAAGATACACACATTCTAACAATTGACTAGCCCCCTTCGCCCGGGTTATCCCGAGGCAAAGGGGGCTAGTCATCAATCAGGCGCACCTGTCGCACGCCTGGAGAAGGGGGGCTACTAAAGGGGATCCCCTTCCTCAAAGTCTTCGAAGTCGGCGTCACCCGAGAACTGTATGCAGAGGTCCAATGGCGGAGAGCTCAGCTTAAAGCAGTCGGCCGACGGGGCTTCGTAGTGAAGCTTGCTCGTGGGTGTATTCATACATCACAATGAGATTAAAACAATAGGGAGGTGCGCTGGTGATGCCCATGCAAAGGTGAACGACACGGCTTAGAGGCAATGGCGGAGTGCTCGAAGGGCACGAACTCCTCCCATGGCGAATATTCGCACAAATATAATGAAAACCAATATCATAGCACCACTCCTTGCCCCCCCTGTCCATCAGACCGCCCCCTTCTCAGACAGAGAGGGACGCACCTCCTGCACACAGCTCCCTCCTCTCCTCACACCCGCCAGGAGCACACCTTCGTGAGGGATGAAAAGTGACCAGTACTGATCACCGATCGGAGCAGTACTGGTCACCTATATCAACCAGTACTGGTCGCAACGCTGACCACTACTGGTCACGACGCTAACCAGTACTGGTTACTCATCCCTCCTTATACGAATTCGCTCCCCTACACCGAGCAAAGGCTTATAGGCAGCTGTATCACAGCCCCCTCTACTGCCACGATAGGAGCCAGCAAACCAGGGGAGGAAAATGCCTTGCACCCTGCCAAGCAGCGCTGCGATGAAGGCGCACTTCATAGCGCGGCGAAACGAGGGACTTGGCTCTATCAAAAATAATTCATAACTTTGCCGAGCAAAAAGGACAGCTCCGTCCTCCTAAACCCCAAGCGGGCCTATAGCTCAGCTGGTTTAGAGCACCTGCCTTACAAGCAGGGGGTCATAGGTTCGAATCCTATTGGGCCCACACCGCTGGGGATCGGGAAGGAGCACACCTCACGCACAGCACTTAGGGCCTATAGCTCAGCTGGTTTAGAGCACCTGCCTTACAAGCAGGGGGTCATAGGTTCGAATCCTATTGGGCCCACCTAAGGAACATCCAATGATGTGAATCAATCTGCAAGAGCGGCGATCACCGAGAGGCGATCGTCGCTCACTTTTTATCCCCACGTGAGGGCGCACTCCTGCACTGCACGCCTTCTCCCCCACCCCACACAAAGAGCAAGCCCCAGACACTCATCGCGAGTGCCTGGGGCTTATTACTTGTCTATCACTGAAGCGCTGGAGCGCTCAGCGACGACGCTGATTACTTGCGGCCCGTAGCCTTAGGAGCGGCAGCAGCTGCAGCCGTAGCCTTGATGCCGAGCGCATCCTTGACAGCCTGCGTCAGGTCGAGAGCGCTGCTTCCCATAGCGAGGAGGGCACCCGACTCAAAGATGTAAGCGCAGCCGTTGGCTTCACAAACCTTGTTGATAGCCGTGGTGACCTTCGTGCGGATAGGAGCCATGAGCTTTTCCTGCTCCTTCTGGATCTCTTCCTGCATCATCTGATAGCTATTCTGCGTGCGAGACTCCATCTCCTGGAGCTCCTGCTGACGGCGCTTCTTGATGACGTCGGTCATAGAGGCTTCTTCCTTCTGATAAGCTTCGAGCTTCACCTTCAGCTCATCCTGCATACGCTTGATCTCAGAGTCGTACTGCTTAGCGAGATCCTGGATCTTCGTGGTAGCAGCCTTGACATCGGGCAGGGCTTCCATGATGGCAGCGGTATTGACGACACCGATCTTCTGCTGAGCGTTAGCCGAGAATGCCAGAGGGAGCATCAGGAGGAGGGAAATGAGGAACTTCTTCATTGTCTTGGGTTATTACGTTTAATTAGTTGATTTGACTATTACTATCGGTCAAGACCGAGGGTCGAGACGACTGCTTCGCTGATATCCAGACCTGGGTCAGCGTAGACGATCTTAGAGGAGGAGCGGTCGATGATGAGCTGGAGGCCACCGCGACGAGCGAGCTCCTTCATAGCGGCCCATACGCGATCCTGAATGGGCTTCATCAGCGACTCGCGCTTCTTGAAGAGCTCCCCTTCGGGACCGAAGTACTTACGCTTGAGCTCATAGGCCTGCTTCTCGAGCGCCACGATAGACTCTTCGCGCTGCTTCTTCTGCTGGGCAGAGAGCAGAGCAGCCTCGCTCTGATAAGACTGGTAGGCCTGCTCGGCTTTCTTCTCGTAGCCAGCGACCTCAGCCTGCCACTTCTTCGACAGGTCTTCGATCTGGCGGTTCATCACCGCATACGAGGGGTCTTTCTTGAGGATGTACTCCATATCGACGAGTGCGATCTTCTGGGCCTCGGCAGCTCCGAGAGGGAGCAGGAGCAGGGCCAGAAGGAAAAGAATCTTCTTCATACTGCAATCTTAGGATTTAGTGTGAGACATCACCTCGGCGCGTAGGCTCTACGCACCGAGGCCTTGACTTATGCCACTACAGGTCACGCCCGAGGACAAAGTGGATGTTGCTACCGCCACGCTCATTGTAGCCATTGGGTCGGTCGAAGCCATAGCCCCAGTCAAGCCCGAGGAGCCCGATCATAGGCATCATGACGCGCACACCGACACCAGCCGAGCGCTTGAGGTCGAAGGGATTGTAGCGGCTGATATCCGACCAAGCATTCCCTGCCTCAGCAAAGCCGAGGACCCAAACGGTAGTCGACTGCTCGAAGATCAGCGGATAGCGGAGCTCGAGCGAAGCCTTCATATACGAGTAGGCGTAGTCGTAGTTAGCCCCAGCGATGGAGCCGTTCTTATACCCGCGCAGCCCGATGGTCTCGTTCATATAGTTGCCCATAGAGCCAGACATCATATCACCACCCATATAATAGGCACCGAAGGGCGAGCGCTTGTACTTGTTGTAGCTATTGATGATACCGCCCTCGACGCGTGCCATCAAGACAGGAGTACGCTTGACAGTCGTGGGGTTCATAAGCGGCAGGAAGACCTTACCAGAGTACTTCCACTTGTGATACTCCAGGAAGCGGTATCTATCCGAGAGGGGAAGAGACGGATCGGAGTAGTCCTTCTTATCGAAGAGCGAGTAGGGAGGCGTGAAGCTGACCGAGAAGGAGAAGTCCGAGCCACGACGCGTGTAGACGGGGTTGTCCACGGAGTTGCGGTCGATACGGAGCTCCAGGTTGAGGTCATTAGCCGAGCCCTGGTGGTAGTTCTGGAAGGTGTTGTACGTCCAGTTATTGAGTCGGTAGTGGGTGAAGTTCAGCGACGCTGTGAGCTGGAACCAGTTGTCGGGCCAGTTCAGACGGCGACCATTTGCGATGGTCAGACCGAGGATGCTGAGCAACTTATCCGAGTCGTAGGAGTCTTCGTAGAGCGAGCTCTGAGCCTGACGCGTCTGATCGTAGTAATTGCCATAGCCACCATAGCCGTAGCCACTATAATAGGGATTGTAGTAGCCCGCGCCGTAGTAGTTGCGAGCCTGACCTGAATAGTAGCGCTGGTTGATAGCCGTCATACGTGAGTAGAAGGCACTTACCGAGAGGAGGTTCGGGCGCTTACCACCAAACCAAGGGTCACTGAAGGAGACGCTGATCTGATTGTAGTAGCGGGCATTCGTCTGACCGTTGATCGAGAGCTTCTGACCGTCCCCCTGAGGGATGATCCCCTTGTACATGCTGGGGCGGAAGAGGTTCTGGATCGAGAAGTTCGTGAAGGTAAAGCCGATCGACCCGATGATACCCGTCTGGCTCCAACCGATAGAGAGGTTCAGCTGGTCATTGCTCTTAGGCGTGAGGTCGTACTCGATGTCCACCGTACCGCTCTGAGGATTGGGCACGGGCTTAGGCACGGACTTCTCCGCGTCGAAGTGACCGAGCTGGTTGAGGATACGGAAGGAGTTCATAAGGTCCTCCTTACTGAAGAGCACACCAGGCTTCGTGTAGAGCTCACGGCGCACGACATCTTCATAGACGATGTCATTACCGCGGATCTTCACCTTATCGATGGTCGCCTGAGGCCCTTCGGTGACGCGCACTTCGAGGGAGACAGAGTCGCCCACGATGTTAGTCTCCACGGGATCGACACCAGCGAAGATATAGCCATTATTATAGTAGAGGTTGCTGACAGCATCCTCATCTACGGAGAGACGGTTCTCGAGGCGCTTCTGGTCGTAGACATCCCCTGGGCGGATAGCCAGAAGCTGCGAGAGCAGCTCGGAGGGGTACTTCGTGTTCCCGACGAAGCGGATATCCTTGATATAGTACTTCTGCCCTTCGTTGACCTTGAGGTAGATGTCTACCTTACGGGTACCTGGGACGGGTACGATACTATCGCTCACCAGCTCGGCGTCACGATAGCCCGCAGCCTGGTAGCGCTTGATGAGGTTCTGCAAGTCCTCCTTGTAGTCTGCGTCGACGAACTTCTTTTGCTTGAAGATCTTCAGCAGCGAAGACAGACCACGGCCACGCGAGAGTGCGAAGCCTTCGTTCGTCTTCCCCATCGCCATACGCAGCTGGTAGTCCGTGAGGGAGTGATTCCCCTCGAAGTAAATGTCACGCACCTTGGTCTTACCGCTACGGTCGATGTCGAGGGTGAGGTTCACATAGCCAGGCTGGCCAGGAGCCTCGGTCTCACGTATCGTCATCTTCATGTCACGGAAGCCCTTCTCATCGTAGTACTTCTTGACGAGCTGGCGGGCACGGTCGAGGGTGTTGGGAGAGATGAGTGCCCCCTTCTTCAGGCCCGTGCGCTTCTCGAGCTCCTCACGATCCCCCTTAGAGACGCCCGTGAAGGTAGCCTCAGAGAGACGTGGACGCTCGGTCAGGGCGATCTCCAGGAAGACCTTATCCCCCTCGTACTTATTGATGAGGACACGGACATTGGAGAAGTAACCCGACTGGAGGAAGCGGTTCACCGCAGAGGTCAGTGCGGCCCCTGGGATCTGGATCTCGTCCCCCACGTTGAGGCCAGAGAGGCTGCTCAGGACGAAGTCATCATAGCTCGTCGAGCCCGTGATCTTGACCTCAGCGATGGTCTTCGTCACGGGGCGCTCGTAGCTGATGGAGGGCGCGATGACGACCGACGAAGTGGTCTTCGTCGTGTCAGCGGCCAGCTGAGGGGCGGTATGGGGTGCGGCTTCCACTGCACCTGCCGACAGGAGTGCGGCAAGGAGTAGGAGTGCGGGGATTCTCTGCATAGGATCTTATTATCGTCGTGCTGGAGTGGCCTTAGCGAAGGCTAATCCTCCAGTTGTATTTGTTCGCTTGTCTTGCCAAAGCGGCGCTCACGTGCCGTGTAAGCCTCAAGGGCTTCACGCAGGGCCTCACGGCCGAAGTCGGGCCAGTAGACCGAGGAGAAGAAGAGCTCGGCATAGGCGGCCTGCCAAAGCAGGTAGTTGCTGATACGCTCCTCGCCGCCCGTACGGATCAGGAGGTCGGGATCAGGGAAGGCAGCCGTGTCGAGGTGAGCGGAGATGGTCTCCTCGGTAAGGCTGTCTGCCGAGAGGCGACCTTCGGCGACCTCACGGGCTATCTGGGTGGTGGCACGCAGGATCTCGTCGCGCGAGGAATAGCTGAGGGCCACGATGAGCGTGATGCGCTCACAGGCAGCCGTCGCCTGGATACTCTCGCGGAGGGCCTGCTGAGCGGCCTCGGGTAGACGACTAAGATTGCCAATGGCCTCCAGACGCACCCCTTCCTCGATGAGACTTGGGGTCTCGGAGTGAATCGCCGAGACGAGCAGGCTCATCAGGGCATCGACCTCCTCCTGAGGGCGGGACCAGTTCTCCGTACTGAAGGCGTAGACCGTCAGATAGCGGATACCGAACTCCGCTGCAGCGCGTAGGGTCGCTCTCAGAGCGTCCTGACCACGGATGTGCCCGTCGGTACGGGGCAGTCCACGCTGCTTGGCCCAGCGGCCGTTCCCATCCATGATGATAGCCACGTGCTCTGGGATACGGAGCTCCGTGGTGGGCGCGGATGACTGGGGGGACATTGTCGTTGACACGTTATTCTTATCGTCTTATTAGGCCAGAGACTATGCCCCTAACCTGATACAAATATAGCTATATCTTTTAGTCACAGCTGTACCGCCGCTGTGGCGAGAGGCTGTAGTGCACCCCAACGGACCAGTAGCCGTAGCTATCATGGCCCTTGAGGCTACGACCTCCATCGAGTCCAAAGGGGTCAGCCATCCAGCTTACCGAAGGCTCCAGCCCCTCCAGTCGGTCGGAGAACGTGCGGCGCAGCGACCAGCTTGCCGTGAGCCCCCAGCGCGTGCTGAGGCGGAGCTTCAGGCCGAGACGGGCATACACACCCGGCAAGAGCTGTAGGCGACGATCACTCATCCCACCTGCGAGCCCCAGACCTGCCCCGAGGAAGGGCGTCCAAGAGCGTGTGCCGAGGTAGCGCTCGCGTGCGCTGTAGGGGAAGAAGTTGAACTCTCCTCCGAGAGCCAAATCCAGCAGGGTGCGATGAAACTCACGGCTCCCTACGGCCGATGAGGGGAAGGCATCAGCGGCATAGTCCGCCTTACCACGTAGCCCTCTTAGGGCAAGCTCCCCCATAAGCGCCCAGCGCAGCGACACAGGGCGTCTAAGCTCTAACGCTATCCCCGGCGCTTGTGGTGCTATGAGTCCCCGACGTCCGATATCCCCGAGATAGTAGCTTGAGGAGACGCTCCCTCCGAGTTCGTAGCGATAGTCCTGCGCCGTGAGGCGAGCCGTGAGGCCTACCAAGAGGAGGACTAAGCCAAGCGGGCGGAGCATACGGCCGAGGGGCGGGGTGGGACTATTCGGTGACAGTCTTCAGACCACCGAACTTCCCGACGAAGAGCTTCGCAGACTCTCCTGCGGTCTTAGCCCCACGCAGGAGGTAGACCGTCTCGCCATCCGATGAAGGGAAGGCGACGAGGGGATAACCAGCGAAGTCCGTGCGGGTCAGCCCCGTGAAGGCTACCGTACGAGCCTCCTGCCACGTAGCACCGCGGTCATCCGAGATGTAGAGCTCCAGCGTCGATGCCGTCGAGACGAAGCGATAGATACGCTTCTGCGACTCGACGTAAGCCTGACTCTGTGAGACTGCGCTGACACCAGCCTGAGCCTTACCACCGACGATGAGCCAAGCGGTACCGTTGGTCGTCGCCCAGAGGTTGGGGCTTGCCTTGCCGTCAGCCGTACGGCCACCCGACACATAGAGGGCAGCGCCGTCATAGCTGCTACCGGTGAGCTCATAGCTCAGCGTACTTCCAGCCGTGGGGAAGGAGGAGCTGGGCGTCTCTCCGATCGTGGAGATCGTACCAGCAGATATGTTGTAGCCAAGGAAGGTCGTCGCACCTGCCGCAGTCTTCCCTACGAGAGCGAGGGTGGGCTTACCATCGACAGAGAGCCCGCCGAGGAGCGTCTGAGGCGTAGCCGTCGTGGGGAAGGTCTTTGCTGTGAATGCCGTACCGAGTGCCGAAGCCTCATAGAGGCGCGAGCCGCTCGTCGTAGCGTAGAGCTTGCCTCCATAGGTAAGGAGCGAGCTGAGGCGCTCACCCGAGCCGAGGCCCGTGAGGCTGGAGGTCGTCCAAGCCCCCGTAGGAGTAGTGAAGCTGCTCACCGCATTCGTCCCGTCAGCCTTGACGTAGTAGAGCGCACCACTATTGCCCGAGAGCTCGACCTGTGAGAAGGTGGAGGTGAAGGCGGGAAGTCCCGTCACGGAGGCCTCTGACCAAGCGAAAGCATGGGGATCCTGCTGATAGCGCTTGAAGGTCACCTTATAGGTATAGGTGTTCGTCGAGGTGCCACTACCAGCCGTCGTGATACGCAGCTGGATACCCCTCAGAAGGTCGCTGCTCTTGAAGGTCTGCGTAGCATCCTTCCACGCTACGGTCGTGCCGTCAGCGAGGATGACCTCTACGGTCGCATTGCTGGCAGCCTTCGCCAGGCGCAGGTGCACATTGTAGTCGGCACTGCTATAGGGGAGCGCCTGAGTATTGTAGATCGCCCCAGTAGCCGTATTGCGGATGACGAAGGGGATAGCAGACACAGCTTCCTTCAGCGTAGCCTCATCGGTCGAGAGGGCGAAGGCCGTGATCTGGTTGTCGTAGATCTGGAAGTCCTCCAGCTCTACCTGCTTGGTCTTACAGCTTGTCGTACCGAGCGTGAGTGCCAGAAGGCCCAGAGCTGCGGGGACAAGGGTAGTGATACGTCTCATTGCTTCTATATATATGGAGCGAAAGATACTTGCTCGGATCATCGGAGCTATGCGGAGCGTCTTACTCTAAAGCCTACTCTGCACTATAACTCTAAGTCGCAAAGGTATAAAGAATAACGCAAGTCTCGTGCGCGCAGGTATCCAGCGCACGGACTTGCGTCTAAGTCACTGCCCCAGCAGGGGCTAAAAGCCATTAGCGAAGCACATACTATGCGCTCCGATGATGGGGATTCAGTAGATGATCCTATAAGGCACGGAGTAGTATCCTACTCCTTTTTCTCCATCGTTCCTCCTCAATCGGAGTCTACTGCATAGCGCCCACCTTCTTTGCTCGTACGATAGGAAAGCCACTCCAGATGTAGGCCCAACTTCTTCAAGCGACGACTCTGCTCCAAGGCCTCCTCACTCACGGCCGAGGGCACATCCTCCGTACAAGGGATATAGCCACGGGCATTCAAGAGCACGGGGTGCAGGGCCTCGGGGTTGATGGCATCACGAGGAGCCGTATAGTAGAGACCAAAGACATTTAACTGACAGTAGCGTGTGTGGAACACTGGATAGACCCGAATGCCCTCGCTCGTCACCCGCACGATATAGATCTGCTTGGGTAGACACCTGAGGTCATAGGTGTAGTCACTCACCAGCTTGTCGAGGAGCTTCATCGAGGTAAACTTCACTCCGCGAAGCCACTCTTGCGAACGCTCCATCGGCTCCTCCTTCACATAGAAGGCAAGAAGGCGGGACTTGTTGGCAGGCGACCGTAGTTCATCAGCCATCGAAGCATAGTAGTAGCGGAAGGCGGGATAACTCGCAGAGTCCTGCACACCGCGCCAAGCGGGAGCGAGGAACTCCCACCCAGCGTTAATCATCTCCTTATAATTATGCTTAGCCTTAGCGCGGCTGATCTTATCAGGATCGCGCATCCAGTGCCGGCTCTCTTGATCGTGGTCCAGCAGATAGACCGTATCGGGGAGAGCTGGAAGAGGGGAGGTAGCCCGACGCTTACGCTGTGCCGTAAGAGGTAGTGCCGTAAGAAGGATCAGAAGGGCACATAGTAATGCTCCCTTTTGATTGAGAATATGTACCATAGTTATAGTAGTTCTTTCCTGAGATGGAGGGATAGCTCCCTGCCCTACTCCTCGTCCTTTGTAGTTACCCCGAACTCGGAGAGGTCTGTTAGATAGCGCCCACTGTCTTTGCGCGTGCAATAGCTAAGCCACTCCAGGTCCAAGCCCAACTTCTTCAAGCGGCGACCCTGCTTCAGAGCCTCCTCTATCACAGCCGAGGGCACCTCCTCCGTACAAGGGATATAGCCTCGGGCATTCAAGAGTACGGGATGCAGAGCCTCGGGGTTGATGGCGTCAGAAGGAGCCGTGTAATAAAGACCCAAGAAATCTGCCAGACAGTAGCGCGTGTGGAACACAGGATAGACCCGAATGCCCTCGCTTGTCACCCGCACGATATAGATCTGCTTAGGCAGGCACCTGAGGTCATAGGTGTAGTCATTCACCAGCTTATCGAGGCGATTCATCGAGGTAAACTTCACGCCACGAAGCCACTCCTGCGAACGCTCCACGGGCTCCTCCTTCACATAGAAGGCGAGGAGGCGCGGCTTATTGACTTTTGAGCGAAACTCATCATCCATCGAAGCATAGTAGTAGCGGAAAGCGGGATAGCTCGCTGAGTCCTGCACCCCACGCCAGGCGGGAGCAAGGAACTCCCACCCTGCGTTAATCATCTCCTTCGGACCACGCTTGCGTTCTCTCTCGAGACGCTCATCCAGAGACATGCGACGCCACTGCAGACTCTGCTGGTAGTGGTCGAGGAGATAGATCGTGTCAGGGAGAGATGTTATGCCATTTCGCCTACGATTCGCAGCAAATTCCTCTTCCGTGGGAGGAGACGGTATGTACGCAGGATCACACTTATCCAGCTTCTGATACTCCTCATCTTCATAGCATATATAGTAGCTAAGCCAGGGCACAGTAAGATTATGCGCCCTCAAGCGACGGCTCTCGGCAAAGGCTTCTTCACAAGCAGCCACCGAAGGACCACGCTCCGACCCTGGGGCTTCATACGAATAGA
The DNA here is from genome assembly GCF_943169685.1 of Porphyromonas bobii. NCBI lineage: Bacteria > Pseudomonadati > Bacteroidota > Bacteroidia > Bacteroidales > Porphyromonadaceae > Porphyromonas > Porphyromonas bobii. The sequence continues at coordinate 201,461 of NZ_CALPBU010000002.1, read as the reverse complement.
AGGTTGCGGAATGCAACCCTTCGGGGTTAATCCGAGTAAATCTAAACCCCAACGATTGGAGTGCCGCATGCAACCGACTTGTCCAGCTACACTCCGTGTGGAACACCGAGTACATCTGGACAGAACCACCCGTGACCCGCACAATGTAGATTTGCTTAGGCAGACGACTGAGATCGCTCTCCTCGTAGTCCACCAGCTTATCGAGGCGATTCATCGGGGTAAACTTCACACCACGAAGCCATTCCTGCGAGCGCTCTACAGGCTCCTCCTTCACATAGAAAGCAAGAAGGCGCGGCTTATTGGTACTCGACCGTAATTCATCGTCCATCGAAGCATAGTAGTAGCGGAAGGCGGGATAGCTCGCAGAGTCCTGCACCCCGCGCCAAGCAGGAGCGAGGAACTCCCACCCAGCATTAATCATCTCCTTATAATTATGCTTAGCCTTAGCGCGGCTGATCTTATCAGGATCTCTCATCCAGTGCCGGCTCTCTTGATAGTGATCCAGCAGATAGACCGTATCAGGGAGAGCCGGAAGAGGGGCGGTAGCCCGACGCTTACGCTGTGCCGCGAGAGGTAGCGCAGTAAGGAGTATAAGGAGGCCAAGGAGCGGCAAGCGATGCCGACGAGGAGTATGATAGGTCATCATACGGAGCGGTGTTGCGAGGTTAGCGTAGTCTGTGCTGCGTGGTGTGAAGCCTTGCGTTTGGAAGAGCAACGACTTCATCCTCAAAGGTAATGATTTTCTCCACCAAACAATACGCCCAGCCGAGCCCCTCAAGGCAATAGTATCCAGTCGCTTTACCCTCATTCATCCGAAGGCGTACAAAGCAGACTTATCGAGGGAGCGAAGTGGAGCAATAGTCGGACGGCGTCAGACCAATAGTGGTATCGGGTACAAACGAGTAGTGGTATGCATACCAAACGAATAGTGGTTTTTCTCTATCTACGCACGTAGTCTTAATGACCAGGTACGTAAATCCAAATATCCACGTACGTAGATATTAGAGCCACGTACGTAGTCCAAACTCATCTACCACTCGTCCGCAACTTTTATCCCCACGCAGAGCAACAACCTAATAGAGGTCACGTCACAAAGCTATATAGCTTTACCCACGTACCCATATAGCTATATATGGAACCATTGCGCAAAGGCACTAAGAATGAAGACATAAAGAGGGCCCGTAGAGCGAATCATCTACGGGCCCTCTCGTGTAATAGGAGCCTATCGGCAAGCAGTCAAGTAGCCGACTGCGATCGTATCACCAGCCCCAGCGAAGGAGCGTGCGGCGGTAGAGTGCGAGTGCTATGCGGCGGAGCGTATCGTTTTCGGGCCAGAGGTACTCATAGCGCCACCAGAGCTTGTCCCCGACTTCGATGACCTGCTTGCCACGGTGGACAGCCGTCACTTCGGCCAAGATCTCCTCCTGGGTGCACTGCTCACGCTGGTAGGGATTGCCGTCGCCACGTAGGGTGAAGACGCCTCCATCGATACGCGCGATGCGGTGCACCAGATAGCCACGGGCGATGCGCGCCAGGACGACGCGCCCCACCTGATAGGAGTCTTCGGTGAGAGGTGAGAGGACGATCTGATCCTTTCCCCCGCGGATGAAGGGGCGCATACTCGAGCCACGAGGCAGGAGACGAGGGCGCTTGCCCTCAGCGATACGGCTAAGGATCTCGGCGAAGAAGAGCTCGTTGTGTATCAGCAGCTCGCGACGCATAGATGGCGGCTGGGGAGAGTGCCCCATACTAAGAGGCGGATTGAGCGAGGAGTGCTTCGGTCAGGCGCACCGCAGCTTCGTCAGGACGGCAGTCGAGGCGGTAAACGGGTACACGCTCCAGCACGTCGGCCACAGTGTCGAAGGTAGCCAGATGGCGGACCTTATCCGAGTGGAGGAAGGCCGAGGAGGAGTAGATCGAGTCGAAGCTATCACGCCCACGGAGCTTGGTGAGCTTGTTCTCGGGGCTCTGATAGAGATGGACGAAGGCAACGACTCGCGCCGAAGCATTGCGATAGCAAGGTGTGCTTCCGCTCCAAGGGCAGCCGTAGACGCGCACTTCACCGTCATCCATGATACGCACGATGGGCTCATCGTCATTGAGGAGACGCGCACCAGGGACGAACTGACGCCACAGACGGCTATGCGTACTCTTACCCGTGCCGCTGACACCGAGGAAGATCAAGGCACGACCATTCAGCTCAGTGACCGAAGCGTGGACCTTGAGCATATGCTTAGGTGCGATAGCCACACCGTAGGCGATCATGATCAGGCGGTTGATGAAGAAGAATGCCGAGGGGTCATCGAGCAAGACATCTGAGCGCACCTCCTTCCAGTCACGATCGACCTCAATAGCGTGGGAGCCTTGGCGCGTAGCGATCTCGAGACGGCGCTGCCCATCGATGAGCTTGTACACACGGGCACGTACGCCCTCGGAGAGCTTATCTTCGAGGAGGGTCTTGGGCTGGTCTGACGAGAGGCTCTCGCCCCCACGGAAGGTAAAGAGTGGTTCACAGCCATCGGGAAGCTCGGGCACCAGGAAGGGCTCGTAGTTAGGGAGGAGTTCGCGGGTAGCCTCGGCCGATGGGGTATAGAGCAGGATATACTCTTCAGCGATGCGATAGATGAGTTGTTCGTCCATAGTGATGTAGAATTTATTAGCTATGAGCAGGAGTATAGCGCTTCATAGCGAGGAAGAGTCGAGGGGCGGTGAGGAAGAGCGTACGACGGAAGCGCTCTCCAAGGGGTGCCGCAGGGTAACGAAGGCCCCGAAGGCGGCGGGTGTAGGGGCGAAGGGCAGCGAGAAGCCCAGGAGCCTCCTTCTCGTGGCGCATAGCCCACAGCGAGAAGATCAAGAGGCGACGATAGAGCGTCTCATGCAGGAGCGGCAGGGCCTCGGGCGAGGTCGCCCCAATGGGAGCCTCGAGGTCCAGGAGATTCTCAAAGAGGTAGACAAGGCGCTTGTCATAGACCTCGGTGATGCTCCCCACTCGGGCCACGCGGTAGCAGTAGCCGAGCCAAGAGAGGTAGCGGTAGCGTGTAGCACGCGTAAGTGCCTCAAAGATAAAGGGGGTGTCTTCGTAGGGGCGCCCCACTGGGAAGCGCAGTGCCCCCATCGTAGCGGTGCGGAAGATCTTCCCCCAAGCCATCCCCATGACACCGGAGAGGGCTGCGAGGCTTTGGAGGGCTTCCTGTGAAGAGAGCTCCCTCCCAGCAGCCAGCACCAGGCGCTCAGCGCCCGTGCGGCAGTTGATCTCGGTATAGCCGAGCTCGAGGATATCAATGAGCGGGTTCGCCGACAGGACGTTCATCGGCTGCTCCAGGGCATCCTCGGGCAACCAGTCGTCAGAGTCCACGCAGACGAAGAAGTCCCCACGCATCACGTCCATAGCAGCATTGCGCGCTGCGGAGAGCCCAGCATTCGCCTGATGGATGAGGCGAATACGAGCATCACGCTCGGCATAGGTATCACAGATCGCCCCACTACCATCGGTAGAGCCGTCATCGACGACGATCACCTCCAGTGCCGAGTAGGACTGGCTGAGGATCGAGTCGAGGCACTGCTCGAGGTAGGGCGCTACGTTGTAGACGGGGACTATGACCGAGAGAAGCGGCGTGGGTAGACTCATTGAATAAGATAGGTGAAGGGGCGCCTTAAGGCTCACCCTTCGGCTACTCTGAGTAGCGTAGCAAGGAGTATGAGAGAGCCCACCCCCGTCCTTATGGATGGGGTGGGCTCTTATGAAGATTAGCGGAGGCCTAAGCGGCGCAGAAGACCCTTTTTCTTCTTCTTGTTGCCGTAGCCGTAGCCATAGCCGTAGCCATAACCATAGCCGTAACCATAGCCGTAGCCGTGACCACTCTCAGTAGCACCGTTGAGGACGATCGACATATTCGTCAGGATGTTCTCATCATAGAGGTGCTGCAGCTCGGGCAGAGCACGGCGGTCGAGGCGGCCTGCTCGCAGGACGAAGATCGTAAGGTCGGCGATACGGTTGGCGATAGCTGCGTCAGCTACGCTACCGAAGGGCACGTTGTCGAAGAGGACGAAGTCAAACTGCTCAGCGAGCTTCGCTGCCAGCTCATCGAGGCGCTCTCCGAGGAGAAGCTCAGCGGGGTTAGGAGGTACCGCACCCGAGGTGATGACCTGAAGTTTCGGCGCATTGGGATCCTTGTGGAGGATCTGATCAAGGCGTACGTCGGGGTTAGAGAGATACTCAGTAGCCCCCATACCAGCCAGACCGATACGACGTGAGAGCGTACCCTTACGGAGGTCAAGGTCGACGAGGACGACGCTGTGACCAGCGAAGGTGAGTGTCTGAGCGAGGTTGTACGAGACGTATGACTTACCAGCCGACTCCCCGAAGGAGGTGAAGATAACCTTCTTCGCCTTCTTACCTCCGGTGCCGATCATGAAGCGCATGTTCTCACGCAGGACACGGAAGGCCTCGGAGGTTTCGTCACCACCCTGCTCACGCACACCACGAGGCTGGGACTTCTTGCCACCACGCTTCTCTTCTCTGGGGATATCACCAAGGAAGGGAATCGAGACGCGGTCCATAACATCCTTACGCGAGCGCACCTTATTGTCAGCCAGCAGACGGATGATGAGGTAGACCGAGGGAAGGACAAGACCTATGAGGATCGCAATAAGGGCGACACGCAGCGTGTTGGGGCTGACGGGCTTTGAGGGAGCATCATCCATATCAAGCACGTAGGCACTATCCTGCGTCATAGCCTGACGGAGAGCGTACTCCTCACGCTTGTTCAGCAGCTCCGTATAGAGGCGCTGGCGGATCTCCAGACGGCGGTCGATATCAGCCTTTTCGCGACCCTGGTTAGATACCTCGGGGAGCTTAGAGAGGAGGCTTGACTGCTGACCCTGAGTATCCTTGAGGCGCATACGCAGTACAGCAGCCTGCTGGTTGAGGCTTTCGATAGCATTCTTACGCAGCTGAGAGAGTGCGTTGTCGTACTCGGTGATGACAGGATTCTCCGTGCTACCACCAGCACCTTCGACGAGCTTATCGCGCTGCGACTTGAGCTGGTTGTACTGAGCGATATAACCATCCAGCGCCTGATCGGGTACCCCGACGTTCAGGGGGAGGTAACCGTTCTTACGGTGCGAGTTGGAGAACTCCGAGAGCATATAGGAGATGAGCTTCAGCTGGGTCTCAATCTGTAAGGCCTCTGCTTCGCTCTCGAGTGAGCGCGAATTATAGACACCGACCTTACCTTCAAAGTCAAGGGTACGGTTGTTCATAAGGAAGCGCTCCATATCCCCTTCGACAAGACCAAGCTCCTTGCCGAGAGCAGCAAGACGCTCATTGACGAAGTCTGCGGTGTTCTTAGACACCTGGTTGCGCATATCCATCTCCTCCTGGTTGTAGGCTGAGACCTGAGCGAGGAGGATATCAAGAGCACGCTTCTTCGTACGGTCTTGCAGGCGGAGAGTTAACGTAGATGCACGGTTCTCTGGTTCAGCAACAAGAATCGCGTGCTGGTAATAACGCACCGTCTGAGTGAATGGCATGCGATTAACTTCAATGTGCTTATACTCCCAAGGGGTATTGAAGTTCTGATGAGGCTCAATAATGAAGCGCTCATCGCCCAGCTGCACGGGGACGTTAAGTGGCACCACCTGGCTCTTACCCGTGTGTGCAGGAGTGACACGCACATGACCTGCATCTTGGAAGGCTACCTCGTAGGCGCTCTTGTGCTCTGTCGTATCAAGAAACTTCATCGAGAATGGAGCATCGGAGTAGAGCTCAAGGGTGCGTAAGCCACTCTTCACATTATAGAAGACGTTGGCATTGGCCATCTTGACCGTACGCTCAAGGACGCGACGAGATACCAGCTGTACATGCTCATTGTCCATATTGAGACGAGCAGCGCGTGCATAGCGTAGCATTTCTGTATCCATCATCGCACGCTGGGAAGCATCCTTGATGAAGATCTTCACCGAGGACTCGTAGACGTAAGGCTGCTTAGCATTGCGATAGAGAGCCACAGCAAGTACCACACCGATACTCAGGAGGTAGAGCCACCAGAATCGAAGGAGGTAGAAGAAAATATCAAGCAGATTGACCTCCGCAGTCTTTTCACCGGTCTGATTTGGCCGATTCGTTTGTGTAGACATAGGGCTTATGGACTAACGCTTGAAGAGAGCAATAAGAGCGGCAGCAGAAAGTGCGATCGAGAGAGCCGTCGTCACATACCCGAGGGTCGTGAGGACCTTCTGCTCGGTATCACGCTTACGATAGCGGTACTCGGCATAGATGATATCATTCTGCTGGAGGTAGAAGGCGGGCGACTCGAAGATATTCTTTGACTGCATGTCGAGTCGGTAGTAGACATACTCATTACCCACACGACGAATGACATTGAGCTTGCCGAAGTCAGCCTGCTCAGAGAGCCCTCCGACAGTAGCGATAAGCTCAAGGATATTCGTCTGAGCATTATCTAGGTGGAAGGAACCACGATCGGTGATAGCCGCACTTGCAGCACTCTGATTCAATCCCTCGAAAGCACCAAGGAGATAAACGCGGAGGTTCGCAAACTTTGTGATGACGTGAGCATCTGTGAGATAGCGACCAGCCGTGAGCTTGGTACGAATCACTTCACTCACCTGCTCTAAGCTAAGCCCCAAGACGGGAACATTCCCGATGATAGGAAACTGAATATTCCCCTGCGCATCAACCAAGTAGGAAGAGCTGGTATCAGCAGGAGCGACATTCGCCGTGTTCAGAGAGAGACCACCTGCGATGTTGGATGGAGTAGAAGCCTGAGCAGTCTGACGAGTGTTGAAGGGAACCGTCAGCTCAGGATTGCGTATACTCGTCACGAGGATACGTAGCTTATCGCCCTTCTGTACAACGATGCCAGTGTCATGCTTGACACCATAGGTCTTGGCGATCTCAATATCTTGCAGATAATTCGTCTTCTTAGCCGAATCACAAGAGGAGAGCGCACAGAGCGAGAGGACACCGAGGGCAAGTGTCCAGGCATGAGAGAGTCTCTTGATCATTATCATAGGGGTGTATTACTCAGAATTTCTTACCAAATATAATAGAAAAGGCTGTAAGGAAGATAATCTTAACGTCCGTAAAGAGCGAATAGTTATCCAAATACTTGAGGTCAAGACGCAGGCGCTCCAGCATCTTCTCAATGGTGTCAGTGTACCCATTATAAAGGGTAGCGTAGGAGAAGAGCCCTGGACGTACCGTATAGAGGCGAACGTAATCAGGGTTACGCTCCATAATCTGATCAATGAAGAACTGGCGCTCAGGGCGAGGTCCGACGAACGACATCTCCCCCTTGATTACATTCCAAAGCTGAGGGAATTCATCGAGGTGGTGAGCACGGATGAAGGCACCGACCTTCGTCAGACGGCTATCCCCATCGGTGAAGAGCTGAGGACGATTCCCCGCCTCTGCATCCATACGCATAGAGCGGAACTTATATAGCGTGAAGGGTTTACCCTTATAGCCAATACGCTCCTGGCGATATATGACATCCCCCTTGGAGTCTTCCCACTTGATAAGCAGGGCGATCAGAGCGATCAGGGGGGAGAAGAAGATCAGCGAAACCAAGGCTAAGGTAAAGTCAAAGGCTCGCTTGATGATGCGTTCGAAAGTATTCATTACTCGATCTATTTTGAAGGATTTAGGAGTTCTGTATAGATATTGATCAGACTATTGATCATCTCATCTTTAGTAAAGACGTCATAGAAGCGACGACGAGCACCCTTGCTATAGGTCTTCCAAAGCTCTGGATCATCACATATCTTATGGATAGCCTCTGCCAAGGCTGGTGCATCCTCGACTGGGACATTAATCCCAGAGACCCCATCTTCATTGACCCAAGAAACCCCTGATTCGGGAATCTTTGTCGCCACGACTGGGCGAGAGAGAGACATTGCTTCAACCAAAACAATGGCATAAGCCTCCGTTTTGATCGTAGAGCTGAGGCAGAAGATATCACAAGCTGCAAAGTAGGCTGGCTTGAGCTTATCAGAGATAAAGCCAAGGAACTTCACTCGCTCTTGCAAGCCAAGCTTCTCGGTCAAGGCCAAAAGCTCTGCACGCAAGGGACCATCCCCACCAATGAGTAGGACATAGTCATCGCTAAGATACGTCATAGCCTCAATCAGATGGTGGTATCCCTTATAAGGAACAAGGCGTCCCATATTGAAGATAATCTTCTTACCTGGGTATTGCGCACGTATTGCTTCGATCTCATCCGAGAGCCAGGGGTAAGGGTCTACGCCGATTGGGAGAAAGGACGTTTTCTCCTGTACCTTACGAAGGAAGGGCGACTCCTCCACATAAACTGGCGTTGTACCCAAGATCAGGTCCGCACGACGAATCAGCCAGCTCTGGAAAGGCGAGAAGAAGCGTAGCAGGAACTTCTGCTTTAGAATGTCACTGTGCCAATGTAAGACCACCTTCCCTCGGTATCCTGAAAAGAAGAGAGCCAAAGTAGCCATGGGGTCGGGATGGTGCACATGGATGATATCATATTCTGAACAGATACGCCGAAGGCGGAAGATCATCTCGGGGGAGATCATCGTCGCAGCCAGCTTTGTCAGACTCTTTGTACGAAAGATTCGCGACTCCTCAGAGAAGACGATATCAGTCGTCTCCCCATCATGTGAGGCACAGAGCATGTCTGAGGCAAAGCCTCGCTCAGCAAGGCCTTCAGTGAAGATCTCCATGACCTTCTCCACTCCACCTTTGATGGGGTAGAACTTACCAAGTTGTAGAACTTTCATCTTACAATATCTTGTGCCTAAGGAGTAGGCTGGGTAAAGCTATTTGGTTGGGTAGCACCATCGTTCGACAGGAGGAGCTCAAAGAGCTCTGCCCACGATCGTGCACAAGGAGCCAGCAAGGGGCGCTGTGGGACAGGCTTTAGCTGAGTATGATCACCTCGAAGAACTTGCTCCATAGCATCAGCCAAGGCTACGGCAGAGCTCGGATCAAAGAATCCCACAGCACCAGCACCAGCTGCTGTTTCGTGAGCAAATGGGAGATCCGACAAGAGCATCGGGCGATTATAGGGAAGGAATTCCGAAATTGGGAGTCCCCAAGTTTCGATCCGTGAAGGGAAGACCAAGCAGTCAGTACTGGCATAAGTATCCTGGAGCTTATCGCGAGACATAAATCCAGCAAAATCAAGGCTACTCACATTGCCCCACGTAGAGTGAAGCCACTGTGCATACTTATTCTCCGTACCATCGATAGTAAGGACTGTACGGAAAACCTCTGCTCCGACACGCTGCTCCAAGATGCGAGTAGCCTCGGTGAGTAGCTCAAAGTTCTTGTGCACATCAGCAGTCGCAGCAAAGAGGAATGTGAAGCGATGACCATCTGAATGAATCGTAGACTCCTTGGGGGGCAGCTGCTCTCGCTGAGGTGGTGCTACTATAAAGCGATCTTCCGAAAGGCCAAACATCTTGCTAAAGCCCTCTCTCAACCACTGTTGCTGGACGATCAAATAGCGATTACGACGAATCCCAATTTGGTAGGCGAAGCGGGTAAACATCGCAAAGAGTGGGATCTTCTTATCGAAGCGAAAGTCTCTCAGTCTCCATCGAAGGAACGGGAAAGAGGTCTGGCAGTAGACAGCCTGACGATAAGCTTGAACTCGTGGGGTCGTATCGTGTAGGGAAAGCCACAGGTCTATTGCCCCCAGCTCTCGAGAGATTTTCCCCATAGTCACGTACTCACACCAGAGACGCTTCCCCCAGCCATCAATTGCCCAAGGCAACTCTATATACTGGATATTGGGATAGTCTGCCAGCTCCTGCTTGTGCACCAACGCCGTGACTCGATAGCCATGTGCAGGAGCCCATTCAGATAGGAAAGCGAGGCACTGACGGAGGATCGTCAATGTCCCCCCCTTGCGGAGATTGACTGCGGAGATGACAATCTGCTTCATACCGTAGAGGATTAATTGGGGACAAGTGATGAGAAGAGGTCCAACCACTGCCCCATCACGGCATCCACGTCATAGCGAGCAGAAGCCTTGCGAGCATTAGCTCCCATTCGGACACGCTCAGTCTCCGAATCCATCAGCCGGCGGAGGGCCGTAAGGAAACCTTCATCATCTCCCTGAGAGATGAGATAGCCATCTTTTCCTGGATGAATCACATCCTTGGGGCCACAGGGGCAAGCAAACGACACAATCGGAAGCCCCATATGCTGCGCTTCAATAAGGACCATAGGGAGCCCCTCATAGCGAGAGGTCATCGCATAGATTGATGCGCTCTGGTATACCTCCTTCATCCGATGGGTTGGCTTAGCTAGCGTCACAGACGAGGAAAGGCCGAGACGATTCACCTGCAACTCAAGCTCTGGTCTCAGAGCTCCATCCCCATAGATTTCAAGCGACCAGTCTGGATATGCAGGTGCAATACGTCCCCAGAGAACAAGCAACTTAGAGAAGTTCTTCTGGAAATCATAGCGTCCAACAGCAATAACCTTGTGTGAGGTACAAGGTGAAGTCTCTTCAGACACAAAAGGCAGAGGATTCGGAATTACTCGAATATTGGGCAGCGCTCCCCAGTAGCCAGCATCTTCCTCAGTCAATACTACAAAGCTATCATAAGGTCTCACCGTACGCTCGTCAAGCTTTGTGCGAAGGATGTCAACGAGACGCCATAGACCAGTGCGACCATATTGTAGGCGCTTTAGCTTTGAGAAGTGGTATTCTAAGACCTTGCGACTACCATCCTTCATCTGGGGAAGAAGTGTCGCATCCTCCCCAAACATCGAGACAACGATATCCGCACGGAGCTGCCCCAAGAGTTCGCTCAAACGTTGACGATGAAGACGCTTCTTCTTGGGATAAGCCGAGAGCTTAGCCAAGATCCCTTGACCATTGTTCTCGTCATAATTAATGCCGAGGTCATATTGCTTGACTGAACCTTCAAGCGAAAAAAAAGGCTTAGCACCCTTTTGGTCTGTAGTAATGATAATGAGCTCATGGCCCTGCCCCACCAGATAATTTACCTTGCGCGTCAGGACACGCTCCATCCCCCCTGAGTTGGAGGTAGCTGGGATACAATAGACTATTCGCATAACTCTGGTGTTGCTTCGGGGAATATCCCATTAATATGATCACTCTCTTCGGCTGTGAACCAGAAGAAGAAGACGTAAATCATCAAGATATCCGTAGACACCTTTATCCATACGAGGAAAGTCATTGCTAAGAAGCTCACAAAGAGCCAAACATAGCGGGGATACTTGCGAGCGAAGTAATAGGCATAGTAGACGAAGCTCGATGCAAACGTCACAAAGCCGATAAGCCCTGAGTAGAGGATTAATCGGCAATAGCCAATGTCGGTACTGTAGACGAAACCACCATACCATCCCGATCCAATGATCCAGGTCTTATCATCTTCTGGCCAGCGCCACATGGTCTGAAGGACCTCCGTAGACCCCGTCGTGAACTCCCCCTTATTGAAGTAGTTGAAGAACCCTTCGAAGGCAAACATCAGTTGTCCTCGGAAGTATTCACTGGTATTGTAGAGGAGAACCCCAGCAACAGAGAAGAAGACTAGCAGCAAGCTAAAAGTTGCTATCGTCTGTACCATCTCCTTGCGAATCCTAAATCCAATCGCATTACTCCTGAAGAGCAAGAGAACAAGCCCCATAGCCATGCCTGTAGAGGTGGTACGAGCTACCATATTTCCGAGTGCAGAGATAAGAAAATAGGATAGGAGAAGTGAAAATACGGTCCACCGACTCCTCTGCACCTCTGTATCGGTACAAATAACCGTAGAGATAAGAACCAAAACAAGAGAGAATCGCACACCAGCAGGGTCGAGTGCAACACTAAAGCATCGTATTCGGTCGATACTTTCATAGAATTCACCCGCTGTAAATACAATAGAGTCTGTGAAACTCTGCATCGCGGGGAAGTTATCATTCAATAACCCCGTGACACACTGGAAGACAGTCACGCCGACTAAGTAATATGCCATACGGGGGATCGTGACCTCTCCATGGACAATACGTATGCACCGTATCGCAGGGTAGACCGAGAATACCCACACCAAGAAGGTGGTGATATAGTTGGCATAGCTATAGTCATCCGTATTATTTACTTCTACAGCTACTAAGTTGACTAGCGAATATAGAATTGAAAAGATAGCTCCACCAAGGAGTACGCGGGGGATAGATACGCCTTTACCACCACGCCACGAATCATAGAGAAACCAGAGCACCCCGAAGAGCGCTAGGATCATCTTTGTGTTAGGACCAGAAGCCCAGAACGCAAAGTTAAATGAATAGTAGGAGCCGTTCACAAGAACGGCTATGGTCAGGATCTGAATAAGCTTCCACATATACACTACTATTCTTAGCGATAAAGAGCCTTATAGAGCCACTGCATGACGACCTTATCGTAGAGTCTCACAAACCAAAACTGGCCTCGTGAGGCCATCCACTGCAATAGCTTCGTACGCAGCGGGAGATGCTGGTTCTTGAGGATATATTCATTGCTCTCTGGATACATACGAGTCCAGCGCTCATAGTTGCAAGCGCTGTGTGAGAGCAAAAGGGGAAGCTTGAGATTGAGCTTCAGATAGTGGAGAAGCTCCAACGACTCCTTGGAGGCTTGTAGCGTTAGATAGCGCTCAAGCTCCAAGACATTAGTCTGTACTTGCTGCCAGTGCTCGGGGCGATAAGTACTAGTAATTTGGCTATCTGAGCGAACATAGGTATAGAAAGGTTGGTGGACAATAGCCACTCGACCTGCACGCTGGAGCAACTTTCCCATAAGCATCAGGTCCTCCCCCATATTCTCACCGGGAAGGAAGCGCAGTGCAGGGGACCGCTCTATCAGGCTACGACGAAGGAGGAAGAGCCAAAGATTCCACTTCATTCGCCCATAACATATCTGAGCAAAAGCTTCACTCCCTGTCTGCACATCGGGTTGCGTAATAGGTCGCTGACTCGTCCCCTCCTGTAGTAGGTACTCGCACCCAACGACATCAGCCCGATACTCTTCTGCTACTTGGACTAAGGCTGCAATGGCTGTTGGCTGCAAAAGGTCATCAGCATCAACCGAATAGATGTATTCACCTCGAGCAGCATCAAGCCCTGTATTACGAGCAACAGCGACCCCACGGTTAACTTCATGATGCAGGATCGCCACCTCTATACCCGAAGCCTCTAAGCCAGAGCGCTCGCTCTCGAGATATGCAAGACCATCGTCAGGGCTGCAGTCATCAATAAAGACGAGCTGGAGTGGCCGATAGGTCTGAGCCTTCAGCTGAGCTAAACATGCAGGGAGCGTCTCGACTGCACGATACACAGGGATGATAATGGAGACTAGCGGACTCATCAGCCTTCAGTTCAGGGGGTAGATAGGGCTAAAATCTCTTGGAGAAATGCCTTATTACGCGAATTAAATTTGCGAGCAAAGAGATACTCCGTCTGCTGAAGTGCAGGGAGATCCTGAGGGGTAAAATCTATAAGCTGTCCATCATCCCTCCAGCCAATATAGCGCATGGCTCCTCGACTTTCATCGGTGGCATCAAAAAGGCGATCCATGAAGGGAGTACCCCAAATAAGAGTTGGGACGAAGTATTCGTCCGCACCAAAGGTACGAGAAAAGATGGTGAGCGCACTATCCTCTTGCTCCAAGAGATAGTCTATAAGCTTACGAGTAACGCTAACCCATTGCCCCCCCTTGTGGAAGGGAATTGTGGTATTACGTCGGATACCTAAGAGGACCTGGATCTGAACTACCAAGAAGCGAAGTATACGCTTGATCTCAAAGATAGATCCATTCCCTCGGAATGATCGAGTGAAAGGATGCCAATAATGTAGTGCCCGGTCAGCCCGGCTATTCATCGGAAGTTGATGCAGCCCTATAAACTCCTTTCCCTGGTGCTGAGCAAAGAAGCTGTGGATATAGTCTTGATTCTTCAGGGGAAGATCCACTCCAGAGATAAGATGATGATGGCTGTACTGACGGCCAGAGTCCACGACCGCATGGAAGAGCTTATACTCTGCCTCAATCATGCTTACGTCAGCCCAGCGAACATCCACTCGATCCTTGAGGATGTAGAGCCCGGCATGCTGGGTCTTAACGTCAGGTAAGAGTGTTAGCTTACGGTCAAAATGGATATAGATATCATTGCGCGCATCATCCAGTCTCCCGATGAGAAGCGAGAGAAGCTCAGGCTCATTATGAGCCAGTATGAGGTAAGCGTGTTTCATACTGAAATGATGCAGAGAGCAATAGTGTAGTGTAGCTAAATGTAAGGGCCTCCCCCTTAGTAGAGACTATGAATAGCTCAGACTAAAGAGGGAGGCCACTTAGGGGGCTGACCCTGGAATGCAACGAGAGTTGCCTACCCAGGGTCAGTAGGGGGAGTAAGAGGATTACTCAGCGACCTTCGACAGAACTGAGCGGCTGCAACGGGGGTCGTTGTAGTACATGTTAGCAACACCACCGTGCGAATCCTTCTTCAGCTGAGACTCTGAAACACCGAACTCGTTAACGAGGCAGTTGTAAACAACTTCAGCACGCTTGCGAGCGAGGAAGATGTTACGCTTTGCGCTACCCGTACCCTTGTCAGCATAACCAGAGACAGAGTAAACGAGCTTGGGGTTAGCCTTGAGAGCTTCAGCAAGGAAGCCGAGGTTTACACGATCCTTGTTGCTGAGCGTCCAACGGTTGATGGGGAAGGTAACCAGAAGAGGCATACCTGAAGCAACGTTCTCGGGAGTAACTTCGCGGTTGAGAGCTTCCTCGAGCTGACGACGGAGGTCGCTGTTCTGACCTTCGAGGTCGCTCAGACGGCCACGGAGGTCGTTGAGGACGTTTTCGTTGACACGGATCGTGGTGACCGTGCTACGATCCCAACCACGCTTGGGGAAGTTGTAGCTAACACCTACAGTAGCGGTCAGGAGACCTTCACCCCAGCGACCAGACGTATTAACGGGCTGACCAGAAACGGTAGCAGAAACGTCTTCCTGATCGAAGTGGTCACCAACGTAAGCACCACGGATATCGAGGTTGATATCCCAAGCACGGTTGATACGGAAGCGGTTGAGGATACCGACGCTTGCAGTCACTTCATTAGAGTGACGACCCGTCGTAGAAGCACGCTCGAGAGTCGTAGCGAAGCCAAGACCAGCGTAAGGAATCAGCGAGTAGAAGCGATCTTCGTTGTAACCGCAGACCATCTGCGTAAGGTTGAAGAGCACGTCAGCGTGAGCGTGGATGTACTGCTGTTCGGTTTCATAGAGAGGATAACCTACGTTAGCGTGCTGGTAGACCTTACCAGTGTGCGTAGCGGGATTCCAATCCGTGATGAAGCCACCGTAGTTACCGCGGTTGAGACTGGGGATAGCATTGTTGTGTCCCGTCCAACCAGATACACCCTTGATCTTATAGCCATTAGCACCAAGACGGATACCAATACCAGGGGTGAACCACTTACCGAAGTAAGCTTCGAAGTTAGGGGTGATACGGTCGACAAAGCGCATCTGCTTGTCGTGGTCACCAAAATACATCTGTGCACCAGCACCAATACCAGCGAACCAGTTAGCGCCGAAGCGATTCGTTTCTACACGATACTTATCAGCATCCTTCACCTCTACCGTGTACACGGAGTCGGTCGTCTGCTGAGCACGCAGAGCAGGAGCCAGTGAAAGGCAAGCAACTGCAGCAATTAAACTCTTTCTTAACATCATATTCATATTTAATTATTGAGTACACGTTCTTCTTTACACTCACAGATGGGCTAGGGCAGACAGCGTGAGGCGCACGCAAAGTCCTTGAGAGAGGCGACCTTGAGCTGTTTTACAAGGATCTCTCATTCATCTATGGGAGGCAGAGTAAGCCCCTAAAGCAGCAAGCCGTAAGCAGGGACACACCCTGTGGCCCTTCGCATAGAGCCACATTTACACACGGCAAAGATAACGTTTTTATACGAAAACGCAATGAATCCCAATTATTGACCTTCATAATATCAGCAGATTGCACCGACTTCTGAAGGCAAAGGGCTGGCTACGCTTCGATCAAGGTAGGTCAATAAGCCCCTGCTCTCCCTGGGGGATACTCAGCTCTTCTGCTACCGAAGGATCAGCCTGACAGAGAGCCAAGAGCGCACGATGCGCAGCATCCTGGTGGGCAACCTTTTTATTCGGACCACTCCCGACGCCGACCTTGCGCTCATCGACGTAGACTCCACAGACGAAGGGTGCTCCACTGCGCTTCGGCTCCTGAAGCATACGGAAGTCAAGAGTAAGGTGGTGCTTCTGCGTCCACTCTAAGAGCAGCGACTTATAGTTCGTCGTCTGCTCTCGTAGGCTTGCCTCAAGCTCCGTAAAGAGGGGCACCATACGCTGGTGGACGAACGCCTCGGCACGGGCATAGCCCTGATCAAGGAAGATTGCCCCGATGAGCGCCTCCAGCGTATTACCATATATATCGGTACTACTCTGACGTGCCTCGCGACGGATCTGAAGCAGACGATCAAGGCCCATGCGCTGGGCGACAGCGTTGTTGACCTTGCGCCCGACGATAGCACCACGGCGCTTACTCATCTCTCCTTCATCCCAGTGTGGGTGACGCTGGTAGAGGTAATGACTCATTGCCGTGGCCAGCACCGAGTCACCGAGGAACTCCAAGCGCTCATTATTGAGCTTGAAGCCCTCCTTGTCGGTCTTACTCACCGAGCTGTGACGGAAAGCCAAGTCGTAGAGCTCGGGGTCATGTGGTTCAAAGCCGAGGAGCTCGACGAGTAGGAAGAGAGGCTCCTTGGGCTTGCGCCCAAAGAGCCTCATAAGTCCGTCTCGCACGATACGTATAATCATAGAGCTATAGAGGGAGTCTTGATAATACGTGGCTGTGGAGCCGTATTACTTCTCGTACTTCTTGAAGATGACACTCGCGTTGTGCCCACCGAAACCGAAGGTGTTCGACAGGGCAGCACGGACGGTACGACGCTGAGCCTGGTTGAAGGTGAAGTTCAGCTTGTAGTCGATCTCGGGATCTCCGTCGTCGGCAGCATGATTGATCGTGGGGGGGACAATGTCCTCCTCTACGGCCTTGAGCGCGAAGACAGCCTCGATAGCACCAGCGGCGCCGAGGAGGTGACCCGTCATAGACTTCGTAGAGCTGATATTCAGCTTGTAGGCAGCGTCACCGAAGACTTCCTTAATAGCCTTGGACTCGGAGATATCCCCGACAGGCGTAGAAGTCCCGTGTACGTTGATGTAGTCAATATCTTCAGGGGAGAGCCCTGCATCCTCGAGTGCATTAGTCATCACCAGCTTAGCACCCAGCCCATCAGGGTGAGTAGCCGTGAGGTGGTAAGCATCAGCCGAGAGGCCAGTACCTACGAGCTCAGCGTAGATATGTGCACCACGAGCGACGGCGTGCTCGAGCTCCTCGACGACGAGGCAAGCAGCACCTTCGGCCATGACGAAGCCATCACGCGAAGCGCTGAAGGGGCGGGAAGCACCCTGAGGGTCGTCATTGCGAGTGGAGAGGGCATTCATCGCATTGAATCCACCGACACCAGCAGCGCAGATAGAGGCTTCGGCACCACCAGTGATGATGACGTCGGCCTTACCGAGGCGAATGAGGTGGCAGGCATCGATCAGTGCGTTCGTAGACGAAGCACAGGCCGAAGCCGTGGAGTAGTTGGGCCCGTGGAAACCATACTTCATCGACACCTGACCTGCGGAGATATCCGAGATCATCTTGGGGATGAAGAAGGGATTGAAGCGAGGACCTGCTTCGGCGTCATAGCCGCGCACTTCCTCTTCAAAGGTCCCGAGACCACCGATACCGGAGGCGATGATGACCCCGACACGGTTCTTATTTACTGTCTCTACGTCAAGCTTGGAATCGGCGATACTCTCTTCGGCTGCCACCATGGCAAACTGAGCATAGCGATCTAAGCGGCGAGCCTCCTTCTTATCGATATACTTGCTCACGTCAAATTCCTTGACTTCGCAAGCAAACGTGGTCTTGAACTTTGAGGCATCGAAGAGCGTGATGGGGCCTGCCCCACTCTTCCCCGCTACGACAGCCTCCCACGTCTCGCGGGCCGTAGCCCCGAGAGGTGAGATAGCGCCTATTCCAGTGATGACGACTCTCTTGAGTTCCATCAGCAAATTCCTTTATCTCGACGAGAGGGCTATTAAGCCTTCTTGCTTTCGATGTAGTTGATAGCGTCGCCGACCGTCTTGATCGTCTGAGCGTCCTGATCGGGGATCTGGATGTCGAAAGCCTTTTCGAATTCCATGATGAGCTCTACGGTGTCGAGAGAGTCAGCACCGAGGTCGCTGGAGAAGTTTGCTTCAGGAGTTACTTCGCTTGCTTCGCAGTTGAGCTTTTCGACGATGATTTCGACTACCTTTTCGTTGATCTGTGACATGATTCTTTTTCTTTACTTAGTTATGTATTCTTTCTTTACACTGCATTGCTCTACCTTTGTACCGTATAATGAGCGGCACTCAGGGGAGTAGCTCGGAGTATTCCCGCGTGGCGCTTACGCACTGCACAGATACGCTCCATTTGTGCACAAAGATACAACTATTTATGAAACAAATAGCAATACTTGCTTCTGGCAATGGCTCAAACGCCGAAGCTATCGTCCATCATTTCCGCGCTACAGGCGAGGCGGAGGTGGCTATGATCATCACGAACAAGCCTCAGGCAGGGGTCATCCAGCGGGCTGAAAGACTGGGTGTACCTTGTCATTATTTTACAAACGCAGAGCTTCGTGAAGGCACGCACCCGATAGCTCTGATGAAGGAGCACGGCGTCGAGCTCATCATCTTGGCGGGCTATCTCTGCCTCATCACTCCTATATATATAATGGAGTACCCCGAGCGCATCATCAACATCCACCCTGCACTCCTCCCCTCTTTCGGCGGTCAAGGCATGTACGGCGACCGAGTGCACGCTGCCGTCATCGCCTCGGGAGCGAAGGAGAGTGGTATCACCATCCACCTCGTCGACGAAGACTATGACCACGGGCGTCACCTCCTGCAGGCGACCTGTCCCGTGCGCCTTGATGACACCGTCGAGACGCTCGCCACGCGCATCCACGAGCTGGAGCACCGCTTCTTCCCCACGACCATCGCCCAATACCTGCGCTTCCTCTAAGGAGGCTCCTCCCATACATCACCAAGCCGCCCCACAGCGAGTCACATCAGTGAACTGCTGTGGGGCGGCTCTTTTTCTCTCGCGTGGCGCGCGGGCGCACATATATATTATATATAATGTATATGCGAGAGCTAAGGGGGCGAGGAAGCACGCCTGAGGAGAGCGGGAAAAACGTCCGTTTTTCGCAGTACGGGCTAAGTAAGTACTTTTGTATACCTACATAATAGGTCCCTGTGAGCCGACTGCATCCCCCGCAGGCACGCCCTCAGACAATCCATCATCTCTCCCACTCCACAAGCCCCTCACATCCCACCGATATGGCCCAGCGACTCTTCCTCCTCGATGCGTACGCCCTGATCTACCGCGCCTACTACGCCTTCATCAAAGCCCCACGCTTCGACAGCAAGGGGCGCAATACCAGTGCTGTCTTCGGCTTCGTCCTCATGCTGGAGGACCTCCTATCGAAGGAGAATCCCGAGGAGATCGCCGTCGTCTTTGACCCCGCAGGTGGCACCTTCCGACACCGCGAGTACCCCGCTTACAAGGCGCAGCGCGAAGAGACGCCCGAAGGGATCCGCATCGCCGTACCGCTCATCCGTGAGCTTCTGGCCGCCTACCGCATCCCCGCTGTTGAAGTCCCCGACTTCGAGGCGGACGACGTCATCGGTACGCTAAGCGATCTGGCGGCTCGCGCGGGCCACGAGGTGCTGATGGTCACGCCCGACAAGGACTACGGGCAGCTCGTCACCGAGCACGTCCGTATGTACCGCCCGATGCAGGGCGGGGGCTACGAGATCTGGGGCGAAGCCGAGATACGGGAGAAGTTCGGCCTCGGCTCCCCCGCACAAGTCATCGACTACCTCGCACTCCTCGGGGACAAGGTAGACAACATCCCCGGCTGTAAGGGTATCGGTGAGAAGGGCGCACAGAAGCTCCTCAGCGAATATGGTACAGTAGAGAACCTCCTCGCCCACGCCTCGGAGATCAAGGGGGCTACGGGTAAGAAGCTCATCGAGGGCGCAGACGACATCCGCCTCTCCTACTATCTGGCGACCATCCGCCGTGACGTGCCCATCAGCTATACCGCTGGCGACTACGCCCGCAGAGAGAAGGACGAAGAGGCGGTGCGCCGACTCTTCGAGGAGCTGGAGTTCCGCACGCTCCTCTCTCGCGTCCTCGGCACTGCTCCCGCACCCGCCCCAAAGAAGGTCGCTCTCCCTCCCGATGACCTCTTCGCAGGACTCGAGGAGACCGAGGAAGCCGAGACACCTGCCCCCACGGATGTACCACAGATGCGCATCGAGGTCCTCAACCCGACGACCCTCCCTGCCTTCGTCGAGCGTGCGGCAAAGGCCCAGGTCGTCACCTTCGACACCGAGACCACGGGCGCCGATGCGCTGACGGCAGAGCTGGTAGCCATCACCTTCGCCCTCGACAGAGAGACGACCTATTACCTCGATGTGCCCGCTGAGCGTGAGGCCGCTACGGCACTCCTCGACCAGCTCCGCCCCATCTTCGAGAGCACGACCTCGCTGAAGGTCGGGCAGAACCTCAAGTACGACCTCCATATCCTCCTCTCCTACGGCATCGAGACGGCTGGCGAGCACTTCGACACGATGATCGCGCACTACCTGCTTTACCCCGATATGCGCCACGGGCTGGACGAGCTGGCGGAGAAGTTCCTCAGCTATAAGATGATGCCCTTCGAGGAGATGATCGCCCCGCAGACGACGAAGCAGTTTGACCTGCGTCAGGTCGAGCCCGAGCGCCTGCAGTTCTACGCTGCGGAGGATACGCACATCACCCACCTCCTCTATGAGTACTTCGCAGAGCGCCTCGAGAAGGCAGGGCTTACCGAACTCTTCCGCACCATCGAGATGCCACTGATGAAGGTACTCCTCGGCATGGAGCGCGAGGGCGTACGCCTCGACAAGGCGTGCCTCGCTCGCCAAGCGGGCGAGCTACAGAGCCAGCTGGAGCGCCTCGAGGCGGAGATCAGCACGCTCATCGGCCACCCCATCAATGTCAATAGCAGCAAGCAGGTCGGCGAAGCCCTCTTCGACGAACTCCAGATCATGGAGAAGGCGAAGAAGACCAAGACAGGGGGCTACACCACGAGCGAAGAAGTTTTAGAAAAGCTCCGTGACAAGCACCCCGTCGTGGGCAAGATCCTCGACTACCGCGGCGTGAAGAAGCTCCTCAGCACCTACATCGAGGCGCTGCCCGACCTCGTCTACCCCGATGGGAAGATCCACACGTCCTTCAACCAGACCATCGCTGCCACGGGTCGCCTCTCCAGCAGCAACCCCAACATCCAGAATATCCCCATCCGTACGCCCGAGGGTCGTGCCATCCGCGAGGCCTTCGTACCCGATACAGGCTGTACCTTCCTCAGCGCCGACTACTCGCAGATCGAGCTGCGTCTGATGGCGCACTTCAGCGAAGACCCCGCCCTCATCGAGGCCTTCCGCTCTGGGCAAGATGTCCATCAGGCTACCGCAGCGAAGATCTACGGCCTCACACCCGAGGAGGTCACGCCCGATATGCGTCGCCGCGCGAAGACCGCGAACTTCGGTATCATCTACGGTATCTCCGCCTTCGGCCTTAGCGAGCGTCTCTCCATCCCCCGCAAGGAAGCCAAGGAGCTCATCGACGGCTACTTCGCTTCGTACCCTGGGGTGGCAAACTATATGTCACGCGTCGTCGAGGAAGCCAAGCATCGTGGCTATGTGACGACCCTCCTCGATCGTCGCCGTAGCCTCCCCGATATCAATAGCGCGAACGCTGTCGTACGTGGCTATGCCGAGCGCAATGCGATCAACGCTCCCCTCCAAGGCTCAGCTGCTGACCTCATCAAGATCGCGATGATCCGCCTCGATGCCGCTATCCGTGAGCGAGGTCTCAAGAGCCGTATGATCCTGCAGGTACATGACGAACTGAACTTCAACGTCCCCACCGACGAGCTCGCAGAGATGACCGAGCTGGTCCGCAGCACGATGGAGTCCGTCTACCCCGACCTGCGCGTACCCCTCGAGGTAAGCATCGGCCATGGCCCCACGTGGCTCGATGCACACTAAGCCTCTCGCCCCCGATTTATACTCCACAAAGACTGAATAATGAAACTATTAGCACTTGATATTGACGGCACGCTGATCACCAAGGAGCACGTCCTCACCGAGGGCGTCCGCTCGGCCCTGCTCCGTGCCCAGAGAGACTACGACACCCGCATCATCCTCGCCTCGGGTCGCCCCACCCCTGCCCTCGGTGCGCTGGCCGAAGCTCTGCAGATAGCGGACTACGGCGGCTACCTCATGCCCTTCAACGGCGGGAAGATCCTCGAGGCGGGCTCCAAGCGCCTCCTCAGCGCCCAGCTCCTCGATGCCGACCTCATCCCCCAGCTCTACCGCCTCGTGCAGGAGCATGGGGCAAACATCCTCACCTACACCGAGGAGCACATCCTCACCGAGCGCGAAGATGACCCCTACGCAGAGAAGGAAGTCGTCATCACGGGCATGCCCCTCAAGCGTGTACCCAACTTCGTCGAGGCCGCTACGGAAAGCCTCCCGAAGTGCCTCGCCGTCGGCCCTCTGGAGAAGCTCATCCCGCTCGAGGCCGCTGTCAAGGAGCAGCTCGGCACGCGTGTCGGCGCCTTCCGCTCCAGCGACTACTTCCTCGAGCTCGTCCCCCTTGGTGTGAATAAGGGCAGTGCACTCGCTCGCCTACTCGATGTCCTCGGCATGACCCCACAGGACCTCATCGCCATCGGCGACAACTACAACGACCTCGAGATGATCGAGCTGGCCGGCACAGGCGTCGCCATGGGCAATGCGCCCGAGGATATCCAGCGCCGTGCGGATTTCGTCACCCGCTCCAATGCCGAGGACGGTGTGGCCTATGCCCTCGAGCAACTCCTCTTCGTCTAAGCCCCCCACCCCTTCACCGCACGGGCTGCAGTACACCTTCGGTACTGCAGCCCGTGCGCTTCTATATGGTGCGCTTCACAAAGCACCCAAGGGAAAGCCTTTACCCTCACGAGAAAAAGCTCCGAAGTCATATTCCACTCCCTCGATCTACGTACGTAGACGATAGGACAAGGCACGTGGATTTTAGAGCGCTCGTACGTGGACAAATGATCCACGTACGTAGACCGAACTTTTCCCATAGATGAGCCAAAGAATCTCCCCTCAAGGGACGAAGTATAGGAGTAGTGCTCTGCGATAGTTCTCGCGCTGAATGAAGGTATCTATCCGTATAGATGTAAGCGACTTACCCGACGAGGAGAGCAAGAAAACAAGCGGAGGTAGTAGGGCCGAAGTAATAGTGTGACTCGGGGCGTACTCACGGGCGGGATAGAAGCCCTCACAATACGCGCGAGATAGGTACACTGCGGGAAAATCGTTATTTTTGTGTGGCTTAGTAGCTTAGCACGGATAGCCTCCGAGTGGAGGTGAGGTGCTGATCGCCGTATTTTACATCACACTTTGACTTAGCTTAGTAACTCATGGAGAAGGTCATACGTCGAGCACTTGTCTCGGTATACCACAAGGAAGGATTAGCAGAAATCTTAAAGCTCCTGCACGAGCAGGGCGTAGAGTTCGTCTCCACGGGGGGCACCAGCACCTTCATCGAAGGGCTCGGGTACCCTTGTGTTGCCGTCGAAGACCTGACTAAGTATCCCTCGATGCTCGGGGGGCGCGTCAAGACCCTTCACCCCGCTATCCAGGGCGGTATCCTCGCCCGCCGCGGACACGAGACCGACCAAAAGGAGGTCCTCGAATACGGCCTATCCCTCATCGACCTGGTGATCGTAGACCTCTATCCCTTCGAAGCTACGGTAGCCTCGGGCGCCAGCGAAGAAGATATCATCGAGAAGATCGATATCGGCGGTATCAGCCTCATCCGTGGGGCAGCGAAGAACTTCGAGGACGTCGTCATCATCCCCTCGCAGGCAGACTACGCTACGCTGCATGAGATCCTCCGTGAGCGTGGCGCTCGCACGACCCTTGAGGAGCGTCGCCACTTTGCTCGCCGCGCCTTCGCTGTGAGCTCGCACTACGACTCGGCTATCTTCCGCTACTTCGACGCTGAGGACCACTCGGCTCTCCGCCTCACGGCAGACGAAGCTAAGCCCCTGCGCTACGGCGAAAACCCCCATCAGAAGGGCGTCTTCTACGGCGACCTCGACCGCTACTTCGAGCAGCTCCACGGCAAGGAGCTCTCCTACAACAACCTCCAGGATGTCGAGGCAGCTGTCTCACTCATCCAGGACTTCACTGAGCCCACCTTCGCCATCCTCAAGCACAACAACGCTTGTGGCTGCGCCTCTCGCCCCACCCTCCTCGAGGCTTGGACGGATGCGCTGGCAGGTGACCCCGTCTCTGCCTTCGGTGGTGTACTCGTAGCCAACCGCCCCATCGACGTGGCGACGGCGCGCGAGATCGACAAGCTCTTCCTCGAGGTGCTCATCGCTCCCGACTTCGATGCCGAGGCGCTCACCATCCTCGAGGGCAAGAAGAACCGCATCCTCCTGCGTCAGAAGGAGGCCATCGATGCCCGCTGGTCTTACCGCTCGATGCTCGGTGGTGTGCTGGCTCAGGAGACCGACCGCGCAGTAGAGACTACGGCTGAGATGAAGCCCGTTACTAAGGTAGCACCCACGGCTGAGGAGCTTACGGATCTGGTCTTCGCGACCAAGCTCGTCAAGCACAGCAAGAGCAACGCTATCGTCCTCGGCAAGGGCGGTCAGCTCATCGCCTCGGGTGTCGGACAGACCTCACGTGTCGATGCGCTCAAGCAAGCCATCGAGAAGGCACGCCACTTCGGCTTCGACCTCAAGGGAGCTGTACTGGCGAGCGATGCCTTCTTCCCCTTCGACGACTGCGTCACCCTCGCTGCCGAAGCTGGCATCACCGCTATCGCTCAGCCTGGTGGCTCAGTACGTGACGCTGACAGCATCGCCGCTGCAGATCGCCTGGGCGTAGCCATGGTGATGACGGGGGTGCGTCACTTCAAGCACTAAGAATACGAATCGACTAATAGATAAGCATGGGACTATTTTCCTTTAGGCAGGAGCTGGCGATGGACCTGGGTACTGCCAATACCATTATCATCAAGGACGACAAGATCGTACTCGATGAGCCCTCAGTAGTAGCCTTCGACAACCGCACGGGCGAGATGATCGCCGTCGGGACCAAGGCTCGTGAGATGTACGAGAAGGGCAACGCCAACATCCGCACGATCCGCCCCCTGCGCGAAGGAGTCATCGCAGACTTCGATGCCGCTGAGCACATGATCCGCGGGATGATCCGCATGATCAGCCGCCGCCGTGGGTGGTTCACCCCCTCACTGCGCATGGTCGTCTGTATCCCCTCAGGGAGCACGGAGGTAGAGATCCGTGCCGTACGTGACTCCAGCGAGCACGCTGGTGGCCGTGACGTCTACATGATCTACGAGCCTATGGCTGCAGCTATCGGCGTCGGCATCGACGTCCTTGCCCCCGAAGGCCATATGATCGTGGACATCGGTGGTGGTACGACGGAGATCGCTGTCATCTCGCTCGGTGGTATCGTCGAGGATCAGTCCATCGACACCGCTGGCGACGAGCTGACGCAGGACATCATGGATCACATGCGCGAGAAGCACCAGATCAAGGTCGGGGAGCGTACCGCTGAGCAGATCAAGATCCAGGTAGGTGCTGTCTATGCTGACCTCGATGACGCTCCCGCAGACTTCACCGTCTGGGGTGCAAACATGATGGATACCATGCCCCGCAAGGTAGAGGTCAACTATCGTGAGATCGCCGAGTGCCTCGACAACTCAATCGGCAAGATCGAGAGCGCTATCCTCCGCACGCTCGAGGCTACGCCTCCCGAGCTCTACGCCGACATCGTCGCCAATGGTGTCGTCCTCACCGGTGGTGGTGCCCTCCTGCGTGGTCTCGACAAGCGCCTCTCCAAGCGCTTCGGTCTTGACTTCAAGATCGCTGAGAACCCCCTGCACTCTGTAGCTCTCGGTACGGGCATTGCGCTGAAGAACATCCACAACTTCAACTTCCTCTTCCGCTAAGCCCCGTAGCCTACTCCGCCCGTGGATAAGCTCTTAGAGTTCCTCCAGAAGTATAGACACTGGTTCGTCTTCCTCATCTTGGAGACGATCGCTCTCGTCACGTACCTAAGTGGCTCCCTCTACTCGAGGAGCCTCGGCTGGTACGCGACGAGTGCCGTCTTTGGGCGGGTCAATGAGCTGATGACCGAGGGCTGGAGCTATGTAGGCCTGCGCCCTCGCAATGAGGAGCTACTGAGGGAGAATGCACGTCTACGTACGGCCTATACCCTCCTGGCACGTCAGATGCAGGACGCCGAAGCCCACGGCCTGCTGCCTCGTCTGCACGCTACCGACAGCCTCCCCATCGATCCCTCGGCAGTCATCATCGCCCGAGTGGTCAATCGTGTGACGCACACGGGTGAGGTCTACTACACCATCAACAAGGGGCGCCGTGACGGCATCGAGACCGACATGGGCGTGATGAGTGCTTCGGGCGTCGTCGGCGCCGTGATGGCGGTCTCCGACCACTACGCGCTCGTCATCCCCGTCCTCAACCCGAAGATTCGCCTGGCATGTACCCTCCTCGGGCAGGAGGTCAGTGGCACCCTCACAGCTTCCTCGAGCCCGAATGCCAATGAGGCGATCCTCAGCAACGTCCCCCCACACGCCCACCCCCAGATCGGTGACACCATCACCACGAGTGGCTACTCCTACCTCTTCCCCGAGGGGATGATGGTCGGGACGATCGCCGACTCCGTCCCCGCTCGCGTCAAGGGCAGCGCTGGGACCTTCGCCAACTATCCTGTGCACCTCTCCACGGACTTCCAGGGTCTACGCTACGTCTACGTGATCCGTGAGAAGCCCACCCACGAGGTACGCGCCCTCGAAGACTCGATCAGACCCAATGAATAGCTCCACCTATCTGCGCTTCATCCTCTTCGCCCTCCTTATGGTGGCCCTGCAGGTGTGGGTACTGAGTCCCATCGCCCTCTTCCGTGTGGCGACCCCTTACCTCTATCCCTTCGTGCTGCTGCTCCTGCCGGTAGACACGAACCGCACCGTACTCTCGATCTCGGGCTTCGCCGTAGGGATGCTCATCGATATCTTCAGCCTCACGCCTGGCCTGCACGCCTCAGCCTTCACGCTGACAGCCTTCATGCGCCAGCCCATCCTCTCACTGCTCACGGACAAGAACACGATACCGCACGCCCTGCCCCTCTTCCCCACGCTGCGTGGAGGCTCGGTGATGCTCATCACGCTGCTCCTGCTCGTGCACCACGTCACGCTCTATATCCTCCAGGCCGCAGGGATGCGCATGGGGGCCCTACATATCATCATCAGCTTCGCCTCGGGCTATGCCTTCTCGTGGGTGCTGGCGGTGATGACCCTCTTCTTCTTCGGCACGGGGGAAGGGGCTCGCTCGAAGTGATGCTCTCCTATGGTCAACGACGAGCTCTTCCGTAGACGGTGGCTGATCATCGGCCTCACCTTCGCCATCGTCACCATCTTCATCATCCGCCTCTTTACCCTGCAAGTAGCCAGCAATGACTACAAGCGCCGGGCGGAGAATAATGCCTACTTCATCCTCTCTACCATCCCCTCGCGTGGCGTCATCTACGACCGCAAGGGACAGCTCCTTGTGGCCAATCGCCCCATATACGACCTGATGATCGTGAACCACGAGGCGAAGGGAAAGCTCGACACCACACTACTTGCAAATACGCTTAGCCTACCTCGCGAGGAGATCGTCCAGAAGCTCACCGCCGTACGTGACCGCAGTATCAACCGCGGCTACAACCCCTACACCCCGCAGGTCTTCCTCTCACAGCTTGAGCCCGAGGAAGTAGGACGCTTCGAGGAGCAGCTGTATAAGTTCCCAGGCTTCTCGGTGCGCTCCCGTACCGTCCGACAGTACAACTACCACAATGCCGCCCACCTCTTGGGCTACCTCTCCGAAGCCAGCCTTACTGACCTCGAGCGTGACAGCACGATCATGCGCGGGGACTTCGTCGGACGAAGCGGGGTAGAGCGCACCTACGAAGAGGTACTGCGTGGCGTCAAGGGTGAGGAGATCTTCTACCGCGATGCCCGTGGCCGTATCCAAGGACGTCTGGATGGCGGTTCGCACGACCGTGCTCCCGTCCCAGGGCGTGACCTCACGCTCTCCATCGATGCTGGCCTGCAAGAGCTGGGCGAGCGCATGATGCGCGGTAAGCGTGGTGCCATCGTCG
The DNA here is from genome assembly GCF_943169685.1 of Porphyromonas bobii. Taxonomy (NCBI): domain Bacteria; kingdom Pseudomonadati; phylum Bacteroidota; class Bacteroidia; order Bacteroidales; family Porphyromonadaceae; genus Porphyromonas; species Porphyromonas bobii. The sequence continues at coordinate 173,041 of NZ_CALPBU010000002.1, read as the reverse complement.
CCATTGAGCCCGAGACGGGTGAGATCCTTGCCCTCGTCACGGCACCGAATTACGATCCCGAGCTCCTCGCTGGGAAGAGCAAGGGTGCCAACCACCGCATGCTTGAGGAGACCTTCGGTAAGCCGCTCCTCAACCGCGCGATCCAAGGGAACTACCCTCCTGGCTCAACCTTCAAGCCCTCGCAGGGAGCTATCTTCCTTGAGGAAGGGGTCCTCACACCCTCCACAGCACTTGCCTGTCATCACGGTTACCCCCCGCTGGGCAACCGACCCAAGTGCCACAGCCACGGCTCGCCCACCTCACTCATCCCCGCCCTCTCCACTTCGTGTAATGCGTACTTCAGCTGGGGTCTGCACTTCATGCTCGACGACCGCCGCTATTACCCCTCGGCAGCCGTCGCACTGGAGCACTGGAAGCAGCGTATGGTCTCCCTCGGTTTCGGCTACCGCCTCGGTATCGACCTGCCGGGTGAGAAGCGCGGATATATCCCCAATAGCGGCGTCTACGATAAGTTCTACAAGGGCGCATGGAACGGTCACACCATCATCTCCATCGCCATCGGGCAGGGGGAAGTGCTCGCCACGCCCTTGCAGATAGCGAATCTCGCCGCCCTCATAGCCAACCGCGGCTACTACATCCGCCCGCACGTCGTGCACTCCATCGGCGGTATGCCTCTGGACTCGATGTACCGCAATCACCAGCCCTCAGGGATCTCCCGCGAGAACTGGGAGTATATCGTCGCAGGGATGGCTGGTGCTGTCACGGGCGGTACGTGTCGTGCTGCGAACTTCGCTCCTGGTGAGATCGAGGTATGTGGTAAGACAGGTACGGCAGAGAATCCCCACGGTAAGGACCACTCGGCCTTCATCGGCTTCGCGCCTCGCTCCAAGCCACGCATCGCTGTCTCGGTCTATGTCGAGAACGGGGGCTTCGGTGCGCAGTTCGGTGTGCCTATCGGCCGTGTGATGATGGAATACTATCTCCGTGACGGCAAGCTCTCGGGCAGTGGCGAGGCCATCGCCTCCTCGATGGAGCACCGCAGTATCTCCTACCTCAACGATATATAGCGCCCGCCATGCGACAGTCCTCCTCACAGCCATTCTATAAGTCCATCGACTGGGTGACGATCTTGATGTACCTCATCATGGTCTTCTTCGGCTGGCTCTCTATCTGTGGCGCCTCGTACAACTTCGAGACGGAGGCCCTGCTGAGCCCTGGCGGTCGCCCGATGATGCAGCTGCTGTGGATCGGCCTCGGGCTGGTCTTAGGCTTCGCTGTCATCTCGCTCGACACGGACATCTATGAGGTGGGAGCCCCGCTCTTCTATGGGGCGATGATGCTCCTCTTGATGGTGACGATCGTCATCGCACCGGATATCAAGGGCTCACGCTCGTGGCTCGTCTTAGGGCCGGTGCGCCTACAGCCGGCGGAGTTCGCGAAGGTCGCTACCGCCCTGACGCTGGCGTGGCTATGCAATCAGTATGACTTCAAGATCGAGTCGATACGCAGCTATCTGAAGATCTTCGCTATCATCTTCTTCCCCATCGGGCTCATCCTCCTGCAGCAGGAGACGGGCTCGGCGCTCGTCTTCCTTGCCCTCTTCCTTGCCCTCTTCCGCGAAGGCTTCTCAGGGCTCTTCATGGGGCTCAGTGCCTCGGCAGCGGTGTACTTCATCGGGGCGCTGGTCTTAGAGGACACGCTATGGTGGAGTGCTACGGACGCGGATCTCTTCTTCGTCTCGAACGCTATCCTCGTCTTCACCACCACCCTCTACGCCGTCTACACCCAGGACTGGCGCAACCGCTGGCGCTACCTCCTCTACGCCGTAGGTGCCGTCCTCGGCGTGTATCTCATCGCAGGAGTGGTGAACTTCTTCGTCGCCTTCAACCTCGCCTATGTGGCTGTAGCCCTCGTCGTCATCGCCGTAGGCACACTCTTCTACCTCGCCCTGCGCGAATACCTCCTGCGCTACCTCTTGATGGCCATCTTCGCCATCGGATCGCTCGGCTTCTTCTACTCGGTGAACTACGTCTTCAACGATATCCTCCAGCCCCACCAGCAGGTACGTATCAAGATCGCCCTCGGCATCGAGAGCGACCTCAAGGGGAAGGGCTACAATGTCGACCAGTCGAAGATCGCTATCGGATCGGGTGGGCTCACCGGTAAGGGCTTCCTCAAGGGCACACAGACGAAGCTGAACTACGTGCCTGAGCAGGAGACGGACTTCATCTTCTGCACCGTCGGAGAGGAGTCGGGCTTCGTAGGCTCAACGGCGCTACTCATCATGTACGCCGTCTTCATCCTGCGTATCGTGGCGCTTGCCGAGCGGCAGGTGACACGCTTCGGGCGGGTCTATGGCTACTGCGTGGCCTCGATCTTCCTCTTCCACCTCTTCATCAATGTGGGGATGGTGCTGGGGCTCGTCCCCGTCATCGGTATCCCCCTACCCTTCTTCAGCTACGGGGGCTCCTCGCTGTGGGGCTTCACGTTCCTGCTCTTCATCTTCCTCGGCATCGACTCCCGTCGCAAGCAGCACACCGCCCGCTAAGGCAAGAGTGTGCCACTCTGGATGCCGTAGACGCACGTATCCCCCGCCACCATCTCGTGGCACCAACACATAGACATACGATGAAAAAAGACTTGACCTATAAGGAAGCTGCAAGCCGTCTCGACGAGATCGTCCGCCGCATCGAGAGCGAGAGCCCCGATGTAGACGAGCTCACGGGCCTCGTGAAGGAGGCTGTCGAGCTCTCGAAGCACTGCCGTGAGAAGCTCACACAGGCCGACAAGCAGCTCACGAGCCTCATGGCACAGCTCAGCGAAGACCCTCAAGCCGAAGGCTAATGGCACATCGCTACGCTATCATCGTCGCTGGCGGGCGCGGCCTGCGTATGGGTGCCGACCTGCCGAAGCAGTTCCTCCCCCTGCGTGGTGAGCCCGTCCTGATGCACACGCTACGGCAGTTCGCCCCCGAGGTCGAGGAACTCATCCTCGTGCTCCCTGCCGAGCAGCAAGACCTCTGGCGAGAGCTTTGTGCCGAGCATCACTTCACCCTCCCACACCGCATCACCACGGGTGGCGCCACGCGCTTCGACTCCGTACGCTCGGGGCTGAGCGAGCTCCCCGCTGAGGGCCTTGTCGCCGTCCACGATGGGGTGCGCCCGCTCGTGTCACGCACACTGATTCGCCGCACCTTCGAGGTAGCCGAAGAGACGGGTGCCGCTCTACCTGCCTGCCCCGTCACCGATAGCCTGCGCTTCCTCGGTGAGGACGACACGAACGAGGCTGTCGATAGAGCCCGCTACCGTGCGGTACAGACCCCGCAGACCTTCGACCTGGAGCGCCTACACCACGCCTATAAGCAGCCCTTCAGCCCGCAGTTCACCGACGACGCTTCGGTCTACGAAGCTGCTGGCCTCGGTGCTATCACGCTCGTCGAAGGCGAAGAGACGAATATCAAGCTCACCACACCGAGAGACCTCCTCTTGGCTGATCTCCTTCTGGACTAACCCCGCCCGAGAAGGGCAGGCGCTACGATGGCTAAGGACTTCCTCCTCACCCCACTGACCTACCTCCCAGGTGTCGGACCGCGGAGAGCGAAAGCGCTCGCCGAGGAGCTGGACCTATATACCTACCTCGACCTCCTGCATTACTTCCCCACGAAGTACGTCGACCGCTCGCGCATCTACCAGATCCGTGAGCTCCGAGGTGAGATGCCCCACGTGGAGCTGAAGGGCTATATCCGTGACTTCAAGGAGGTGGGCGAGGGGCGTAAGAAGCGTCTCGTCGCGTACTTCACCGATGGCACAGGCACGATCGAGCTGGTATGGTTCCGCTCCATGCCCTACATCCGCCAGCGCTACATCCCGGGGCAGTGGTATCTCGTCTTCGGCAAGCCCGTCTTCTTCAACGGCGCCTACAGCATCAGCCACCCCGAGATCGACGAGGAGTCGAAGGCCGCACAGGTCAGCGGTGGCCTCATGCCCGTCTATCCCCTCACTGAGAAGCTCACCCGCGCTGGGCTGAATAGCCGTCAGATGCGCCAGCTCCTCTATGTGCTGAAGGAGGCCTGCGTACCCCACATTACCGAGACGCTCACCCCCGAGATCATTGAGCGGGCACGCCTCATGTCCTATGCCGAGGCCATCGAGCAGATCCACTTCCCCGTGACGAAGGAGGGACTGGAGGCAGCACGCAGACGATTGAAGTTCGACGAACTCTTCTTCATCCAGCTCCGTCTCCTCGGTATGAAGCGTGACCGTAAGGCCGCTTCTCCTGGGCTTCTCCTGCCACGTGTCGGCGATGCCATACGTGGGCTCTATGAGAGTCTGCCCTTTGACCTGACGGATGCGCAGAAGCGTGTCATCCGCGAGATCCAAGCCGATGTCATCAGCGGCCGTCAGATGAATCGCCTCATCCAAGGGGATGTAGGGAGCGGGAAGACCCTCGTAGCGCTCTTCTCCATGCTTCTCAGCGTGGACAACGGCTATCAGGCGTGTATGATGGCGCCCACCGAGATCCTCGCCCGTCAGCACTACGCTTCTCTCTGCGAATACCTCGCACCGCTGGGTATCGAGGTAGGCCTACTGATCGGGAGCACGAAGAAGAAGGAGCGCACACGCCTCCTCGCAGATCTCAGCACAGGCGCGCTGAAGATCATCGTCGGCACGCATGCCCTCTTAGAGCCTGTGGTGCAGTTCGCCCATCTTGGGCTGGCAGTCATCGACGAGCAGCACCGCTTCGGTGTCGTGCAGCGCTCGGGGCTGTGGCAGAAGGGCGAGCAGATCCACCCGCACATCCTCATCATGAGCGCTACGCCCATCCCGCGTACGCTCGCTATGACCCTCTATGGCGATCTCGATATCTCCGTCATCGACGAGCTCCCACCCGGGCGCAAGCCTATCGAGACCTACCACCAGAGTGAGAGCGAGATGTATCGGGTATATCAGTTCCTCGAGCGTCAGCTGGAGGAGGGCCGTCAGGCCTATGTCGTCTTCCCTATGATCGAGGAGAGCGAAGAGGAGTCGATGCGCACGCTCGACGAAGGCTTCCGCCGCTACAGCGAGCACTTCGCCCACCGTAAGATCGTGCGTGTACATGGTAAGATGAAGCCCGATGAGAAGGACGAGGCCATGCGTAGCTTCGTCTCGGGCGAAGCACAGATACTCCTGGCGACCACCGTCATCGAGGTTGGAGTGAACGTGCCCAACGCCTCGGTGATGGTCATCGAGGGTGCCAACCGCTTCGGGCTCTCCCAGCTCCATCAGCTCCGTGGGCGTGTCGGCCGTGGCGCCAGCCAGAGCTATTGCATCCTGGTCACAGGCAAGGACCTCGGCGAAGATGCCAAGCGCCGCATCGCTATTATGGTAGAGACGAATGATGGCTTCGTCATCGCCGAAGAGGATATGCGCCTGCGTGGCTTCGGGGAGATCGACGGCACGCGTCAGAGCGGTCAGCAGCTGAGCCTACGTATCGCCAACCCGGCCCTCGATGGCGCCATGGTGCAGTACACCCGTACCCTCGCCGAGGAGATCCTCAGCGAAGACCCCGACCTACAGCTCCCGAAGAACGAGATCCTGCGCCATCGCCTCCACGAGATCTACTACGAGCGCCCCTCCTGGAGCCAGATCTCCTAAGCCGCTCTTTCCCACAAGCTTTCTATCCTTCATACCTCCTCTATGGGTGATTCGTACTCATAGGGGAAAAGTAAGCAGTACTGGTCAGTGATCCGAGCAGTACTGGTCGACGTGCGAAGTAGTAGTGGTCACTATATGTTACCAGTACTGGTCCGATCGCTGACCAGTACTGGTTCGCATCAGCCCCTCTCGAGGCCCGCTAAGGTAGGCGCTATGAGCGCCCCTCCTGGGGCCAGATGTCCTAAGCCTTACTACCGCTCTTCGCCTTACGCTTCTTCCCCCACTTACGCTGGTAGAAGATATAGTAGCCCGTCAGCGGAAGCGATGCACCAAAGAGCGCCGCTAAGAAGTAGCAGATACGCGTGAAGAGACCGCCCCAAGCCCCTGTGTGAATCGAATAGATCCAGCCACGGAGCTTCTTATCCCGCTTCGCCTCACTATAAGCCTTGTAGTCGGTCATCTGCCCTGTCTTTTTGTCGAAGCGAAAGCTATCCGCAGCACGGATATTGCCCAGTCCAGCAAGGGGTACCTCGACCTCACCATCCTTGACCGTGATCTCCGTATAGTCTGCTTCGGAGGCCTCTATGACATAGCTCACAGCCTCCTCCCAATAGATATAGGAGGCAGGGAGCTTGGCCTGCTCGGCACCCTCCTCACGGGGGGCATCCTTGCTCTTATCCTTCTTGGGGCCCTTATCACCCTTGCCCGCCTCGGCCATCTCGGCACCAAAGACCTTATAGAAGCCCGTGCGATACCACTCGAAGGACCACGTAAGCCCCGTCATAGCCATCGCTAAGAGGAGTACGAAGACATACACCCCACCGACCGTATGCAGGTCGGTGAAGAGGCGCTGACGCCCACGACCAAGCGAGATCTTCAGCCGCTTCCCTATCCCCTTGAGCTTCTTCGGCCACCAGAGGAAGAGCCCCGTGAGGAGGATGCAGACGAAGAGGAGCGTACTTGTCCCAACGATGATGCGCCCCCAGAAGATCCCTTCGCTATCTGGCTTCATACTATCGAGTAGCCAGCGGTGTAGCTCGCGTACCGTCGTGAAGAAGGGGAGGCGCCCGCTCTGCCCCACGATCTTACCCGTATAGGGATCGACAAGGACTCCCGCACGACGAGGCTTAGAGAGCCCCACGGTATAGGCGCGGCGGAAGTCAGAGGGTATGGTGACGCTCGTGATCTGCACGCTATCGGGCGTCTCGCTGGCGACCCGCTCCAGGAGGGACTGGAGGGAGAGTCTCCCCGTCTTACGCACGGGTATCGTATAGCTATCGCGGCGTACCAACTCGGTGATTTCCTTCTCGAAGACGAGGAGAGCCCCTGTGAGGCAGGTCGTCATAATGATGAGCCCAAAGGGCAGGGAAAGCCACAGATGGAGCTTCTTGAAGAGTTTGCGTACAGTCATAACTCGGCTATTTAAGTAAAAGGCTCCCTCCTCGGGGAGCTGGGGAACCTGATCGAATGCGCCTCGCTTATGCGCCTCACGGTGCATATCGAGGAAAGAGAGCTATAGGCATAGCCGCTCCTTGAGGGTCAAAGATATATATTCTACCTATTCCACCCCCTACTGATAGAGCCGAGCTGGAGGAAGCTGTACTGGAGGGTAAATCATCCTATATGGATCGCTGAGCCAACCTATATAGGTCCGTGAAGCGATCTATATAGGTCGGCGTGATGACCTATATAGGTTGACTCAGCGACCAATATAGGTTCGCACCACCCCCCTCCCGAAGTCCACTAAGGATAGACACTACGAGTGCGGAGCAATAGTCGTTTGCGAGCAAACCAATAGTGGTACGAGGTGAGAACCAGTAGTGGTTTGGATGCAAGCGAATAGTGGTTCGCACCTCGTACTTATAGTGGTTCGTACACAAACGAGTAGTTGTTCATCTACAAGGCACTATGATTAGGTATTCCCTCCATCCGCACCTCGGCGGTCGGAGCTAAGGTGCGGGGCAGAGGCACTTGGGGCGCTTTTGCGTACTTTTGTGCCACCCACATCAGGGATATTTCCCCCTAAGAGCGTAAGATGAATATACGACCCCAAGAGATCCAGATAGCCGACTACGACTACCCCCTGCCCGACGAACGCATCGCCAAGTACCCCCTTGCCGACCGCAGCAGCTCCAAGCTCCTCCGCTACCAAGCTGGCGAGATCGAAGAATTTACCTTCCGTGACCTGCCCCGTCTCCTGCCCGAGGGCGCCGTACTCGTGCGCAACAACTCCAAGGTCATCCGTGCCCGCCTCCTCTTCCATAAGGACTCAGGAGCGCGCATCGAGATCTTCTGCCTCGATCCCGCTGCCCCCACCTCCTACGAGCTCTCCCTCGGGGAGCGCCATCGCTGCTCCTGGCACTGCCTCATCGGCAATGCCAAGCGCTTCAAGGAGGGCACGCAGCTCACCCGCCTCCTCCACCGCGAGGGGCAGGGCGAAGTGACGCTGACGGCTGAGCGCGGCGAGGAGGGGGTCATCCACTTCTCTTGGGACAATGATGCCTATACCTTCGGCGAACTCTTAGAGCTGATGGGTATCCTCCCCATCCCACCCTACCTCGGGCGTGAGACGGAGGAGCAGGATCTGACGACCTATCAGACGGTCTATGCCGAGACCGAAGGCTCGGTAGCAGCCCCCACAGCGGGCCTGCACTTCACTCCCGCAGTCTTCGAAGAGCTACGCGCTCAGGGCACGCCCGTGCTGGACGTCACGCTCCACGTAGGCGCTGGCACCTTCCGCCCTGTCAAGGCCGATCACATCGGCGATCACGAGATGCACGCGGAGCTGATCAGCGTCAGCCGCTCGACGCTCCTCGCCCTTCGTGAGCATATCGGGCAGATCATCGCCGTGGGTACGACGAGCGTCCGCACGCTGGAGAGCCTCTATCATCTGGCCATCGCCCTGCGTCGTCAGCCCGACACGCCTCCAACGGCCCTGCACGTAGAGCAGTGGCTCCCCTACGAAGAAGGCGCGGACGAAGAGTTGACGACAGAGGAAGCCCTCGACACGCTCCTCAGCTATCTCGATGCGCAGGGAGAGGATACCCTCGTCTTCCCCACGAGCATCATCATCGCTCCCAGCTACCGCTACCGCGTTATCCGCGGTATGGTGACGAACTTCCACCAGCCCCACAGCACGCTCCTCTTGCTCATCGCTGCCCTCATCGGTGACGACTGGCACCGCGTCTACGACTGGGCACTCACCCACGACTTCCGCTTCCTCAGCTACGGCGACAGCTCGCTGCTCCTGCCTTAGCGAAGCCGATACTATTATAAAGCAGAGCGCCTCCCGCCTGAGTCCTCGGACTCGTAGGCGGGAGGCGCTTGCCTTATAGGTAAGGGGTGGAGGAAGCGAGCTTACTGCTTCTTCTTAGCCCAGTAGATGGGCGTGAAGACCTTATCCTCGCCACCGAGTGCCTTGATAGCAGATTCATAGCCGGGCTTATTGCCGTTGACGATGCTGCTAGGCAGGGGCAGACGCTGAGGATAGTAGTCGACAGACACCGTGGAGTAAGTAGAGGCGGTGAGCTGGGGCATGTTGTCCAGCGCCTTCTCTACCGCAGGCGTTTCGAAGAAGGGAAGACCCAGACGACGGTGGTCACTCCACGTCTCGAGAGGCAGCCAAGGCGTGTTGGCGATGAACTTCTGCGTGATGATCTTCGTCAGGTGGTCGTTCATAGCTGCCTTATAGAGGCGGCTCTTCATCTCAGGATAGCGGTAGGTGTAGTTCTCCGTCTGACCCGTGTAGCCGTTCGTGCACTTCATCGTCACGGTAGCTGCGGGCTCCGTGGTGTGATCCCAAGCGACGGACGTCCCTACGCGGTTGTAGGTCTGTGAGGTGAGGTAGCTATCGACGGAGCCAGCACCCTGATAGGCGAAGCTCGCGCGGATACCCTTCTCATAGGCGTCCTTACCCGTCAGAGGCACCGTCCAGCCACGTACAGCGGCCTCAGCGATGAGGAAGTAAGTCTCCCATTCGCCGAAGAAGACACGCTTATTCGTGCTGTTGCGGTACTTCAGACCGAGGCGGGGCATCGTACCGACCTGCACGAGGTCGTTGATGGCATTGAGGTCACCCCACGATCCACCTACCCACGCATTCCACGTGTACTTAGCATTGATCGTCTTGAAGTCCTTCTCCTTGTCGGTAGCATCCTTCAGCTTGTACTCGGTCGTCGTAGCGGCCTTGCTCCACGAGGGATAGTAGCAGAAGTCGGGGTTCTCCGTATCACCAGCGATGATGAAGGTCTTATAGGCACGAGGGTCGATGATACCTGGTAGGCCATCCATATAGAAGCCTGCCGAGGGGTCAGTCGTCGTCAGAGGGAAGTGCTTATCGTAGCGCACGCCGAGGTAGTCAGCAGGCTTGATATGGCTTGCATAGCGGCTCTCTGGGAGCTGTGTAGCGGAGCTGACACCACCCAGACCGAGGACGAGGTTGCTATACGTAGGAGAGAGGATCTGGTGATTCCACTGACGGCTCATGACGCCTGTCAGGTCATCCCAGCCGTCCTTCTCCTGGACCTCGAAGCGGTCGCTTGCCGAGGTGATACCCCCTGCAGCAGCAGCTTCCTCGAAGTGCGTCTTAGCCGTCGTAGGGTCGACCTCAGAGAGGCGCATCGAGAGGCGCATACGCATCGAGTTGGCATACGCACGCCACTTAGCAGTGTTGTAGCCATAGGCACGGTCGAGCTTGTTCGTCTCGCCGTTGTCCGAGCCAGGAGCGGTAGCGAGGATGTCAGCGGCCTCCTTCAGCTCGGTGAGCATATAGGCATAAGCCTCCTTAGCACCTACGTAGGTGGGGTTGCCACCCTGATAGCCGTCGATGGAGACGACACCGAAGTTGTCACAGAGCTCGGAGAGCATATAGACGCGCCAGATACGAGCTACCTGCTGGAGGCTCTTATCATAGGTGCGTGCTGTACCGTCCTTGATACGCTTCTCGCACATAGCGATAGCATCGGTGAGGGGCTTGAGGCATTCCTCAGCCATACGGCTATAGTAGTCGGAGCTCCAGCCGTCACTGAAGCCACCTACGGCAAGACCGCCACCACGGTGCTGGTGGCCGCCCGTCTTCCAGTAGAGGACGAAGGCACGCTCCGCGACGTGGGGATTCTGCTGGGCAGCTATGATCGCGCGGTTGATGAGGTACTCGGGGAGCACCTGATCCTGCGAAGCGGCAGTGGGGTTGGTATTGACTTCGTCGAAGTCGCGGCACGAGGCGATACCCATCGTAGCGCACAGGCACAGACCCCAGAGGAGAATATTCTTCTTGTTCATGATATACATGGCTTAGCGACTAGAAGCCGAGGGTGATATTGAAGAGGAAGGAGCGGGTCGTGGGAGAAGAGGCGAACTCATACCCCGTAGCGTTGGAGCCCGTAGCGAAGACCGACTCAGGGTCGATGCCGTTCATATAGCTCTTGATCATCCATACATTGTTGCAGGAGATACCGAGCTTAGCCTTCGTGATAGGCGTATTCTTCAGCAGGCTCTTGGGGAGCGTATAGCTGAGGGCGATGTTACGCAGACGTACGCTCGTAGCGTCGTAGATGTTCGCCTCGTTGATACCGAGGTTCCCGCTACGACCGACGATAGCACCCCAGTAGTCCTGAGGCGTGACTTCGACGGTGTTCTTCGTGTAGACCGTCTTACCAGCGACTTCGCTCTCGACGGCGCCGTCGACGACGAACTTATCGCGAGCACCGTTGACGACGGTAGCAGCAGCGGCACCACCAGCCTGTAGGGCGTGGTTCGTACCAGAGAACATCTTACCGCCAAAGCGAGCATCGATGAGGAAGCTCAGGTCGAAGCCAGCGAAGGAGAAGCTGTTCGTAAGACCAGCCAGGAGGTCAGGCTGCTGGTCACCGAGCTTCTTCTCATCGCCTGCGATGGGCAGACCGTTCTCGTCGGTGATGATCTTACCATAGAGGTCGCTCGTCTTGTCCTCGACGCGCTTGTAGCTTGAGCCCCAGATCTCACCGTACTTACCGCCTTCGCGAGCGAGGATCTTCAGGTTGTCGTACGTACCGAGGTTGTACTCCGTCACGGGAGACTCGATACCACCGCCATCGTAGAGCTTGATGATGCGGTTCTCGTTGTGCGAGAGGTTCAGCTGAGCATTCCACTTCAGCCCTTCGCTGCGGATGATGTCAGCGGTGACCATGAACTCAATACCTTCGTTCTGGATGTTACCTGCGTTGATCATCTTAGCATCGTAGCCGCTGGCAGGGTCCATACCGAGGCGGATGAGCTGGTTGGTAGCGTTGGTGCGATACCAAGCGAAGTCTACACCGAAGCGGCTATCGAAGAAGCGCATCTCCAGACCCAGCTCGTAGGACTTGATGAGCTCACTGCGGACCTTATCGTTGTAGAGGACGTTATCGATGTTGGCCATCGTACCGCCGAGGGGGTCCTTCTCGATGCGGTAAGCGCTGTAGAGCTGGTAAGGCTCGAGGTCATTACCCACCTGAGCAGCCGAGGCACGTACCTTAGCGAAGGAGAGCCATGAGGGAGCATTCACATCCATCTTACGGAGCATGTCGGTGATGACCAGCGACGTGCTGATAGAAGGATAGAGGAAGGAGCGGTTAGCCTTCGCCAGCGAAGACGACCAGTCATTACGCAGCGTACCGTCGAGGAAGAAGTACCCGTCCCAGTTCAGCTGTGCCGTACCGTAGAGTGAGTTGATCTTCTTGTGGCTGTAGGACTCGGAGTTGTCGGGCTTGTCGGTACCGTTGGTCAGCGAGAAGAGGTTAGGCACGATGAGCTGGCTGACGCTGGCACGAAGGCCATTGTGCTTGCGCTCCATGAGGTTCCCCCCGACGGAGCCCGAGAGGCCAAGCTTACCGAAGACGTTGTCACGCTGTGCCGAGACGAGGAAGCTGTAGTTGTTCTCATAGAACTTGATCTGCTCCGTCTCATACTTACCCCCACCACCTGCGATAGGCGAGCCAGCGTAGGTCTTACGCTCGATGCGCGTAGAGTACTGGTCAGAGCCCACACGCAGCTCAGCATTGAGCCAGTCGGTGATCTTGTACTTCAGCGCTGCACTGATGAGGAAGCGGTCACGCGTATCGTTGTTGAGGTTGTACTTGCTTGCCCAGTAGGGGTTCGTCTGATTACCTACACCATACCAGCGCATAGCACCCTGAGGCGTACGGGCTTCCTCGAAGTCGCGGATGTCCATACTGCGGGGCAGTGAGTACATGGTATAGAAGGCATTGGAGGCATTAGCACCATTGAGCGGACGGTTCTGCACGAAGGAGCGGATGTACTGGACCTTCGTATCAGTGCTCCAGCGGTCGCTGGGGCCGAACTTCGTCGTGGCGCGCAGCGTCATATTCGTACGGCCGAGCGAAGCGCCAGGGATGTGGCTCTTATTGTCGGTACGTGTCAGAGAGGAGTAGATGGACGTGCGGTCGTACATCTGAGAGAAGGCGATGTTCTCCGTCAGGTCGATCCCAGGAGACTTGAAGTAGCTAGCTACGTTGTCGTAGGCCTGCATGGTGGTCTTCGTGCCGTCCCACTTCGTGTACTCCTGCCCTTCGATGCGAGGACCCCAGCTGGAGGAGACGTCGTTCTTATAGGCGCCGTCAGTACCTTGACCGAACTGGCTCTGCAGTCTGGGTACCATGAAGAGGCGCTCTACACCTACTGAGGAAGAGATCGTGACACCGAGGCCGTTGTTCTTACGACCACTCTTGGTGATGATCTGAATGACCCCGTTACCAGCGCGCGAGCCGTAGAGGGCAGCTGCCGAAGCACCCTTCAGCACGGTCATGCTCTCGATATCTTCGGCATTGATATCGGAGAGACCGTTACCCATATCGGCTGCGGGATTCCAGAAGTCATTGTTCGTAGCACCTGTCGTGTTGTCCATAGGCACACCGTCGACGACGATGAGGGGCTGGTTGCTGCCCGAGAGCGAGCTATTACCACGCAGCACGATCTTCGAGGAGGAGCCGGGGCTGCTGGAGCCCTTGATGATCTGGATACCAGATACCTTACCCGAGAGTGCGTTGGTGATGTTAGGCTCGCGTACAGCCATGAGCTGGTCACCCTTGACCTCCTGCATGGCGTAGCCGAGGGCTTTCTTTTCACGGCGGATACCGAGTGCGGTGACGACGACACCACTAAGCTGGGTCATCTCATCCTCGAGCGTGATGGAGAGGGGTGTGCCCGTCCAGCGTACGGTCTGGGTCTTATACCCTACACAGGAGATGACGAGTTCGGACCCTACCTTGAGTCCGCTTAGGGTAAAGTGTCCCTTGGGGTCGGTCAGTGTCCCCTTGCCCTTAGCCTGGCCTTTGACCAGGATAGTAGCACCGACGATTGCCTCGCCCTTGGAGTCTTGTACGGTCCCTGTGAAGGCGACCTTACGATCCTGAGTCTGTGTCATGGCGGTCTCTACCGGCGTGGCATAGGCATTTTCTAAGGCGAGTCCTGGCAGCGAAAGACCCACAAGGAGCACGCTGCAGACTGTCTTCATTCGTTTCATAGGCTTATATCGTGTTAGTGATAAAAGGTCTATAAAGATAGATATTCTTTTAGCAAAGCAATGGCGTAATCGCCTATAACTAAAAACTTTACAAATGAATACAATTATCTAATCCCTAAGGAAGATATCCAACTCCTTATAGCTCGGTGGCTTACACCTTCGATAGATCGACCACTATCCTACCCAAAGCGCGCGATGAAGGTGGCACGCTCGCCCCGCACTTCTCCCCCGAGAAGCTATGTCTTAGTACCAGCTACGCTACCCCGCTCCACGGAGATAAAAAAGTAACCACTACTGGTCGCTGACGGAAGCAGTACTGGTCACCGTGCGAAGCAGTACTGGTTCGTAATAGTGACCAGTACTGGTCAGATGACGAAGTAGTACTGGTCGCTTTACCCCCATATATAGAGGCTCCCCCTGAGGTGGTGCAGCGGAGCGCACCTACCTTAGGGGGAGTAATATATGTAGCGTGTGGGGCTACTCGTTCGGCAGGGGACCTAAGTGCAGTCCCTTCGCACGGAAGAGGCGGATATCCTCCTCGGGCAACTCGAGTGCCTCGATGGGCACGCACTCGTAGCGGTCATTGAGGTAGAAGCGCACACCGCCCTTGAAGCGCGAGCTGACGACCGAGAGGTCATCACGGCGATAGGATGTGCGGATGCCTGCCAGCTCGAGGAGCGTGTGGAAGACGGAGTTCGACGAGACGGCCTCACGGCTATTGGAGCGCCCCTGAGCGAAGAGCTGTGGGTGGGCATCTCGCCAGCGCTTGTCGCCCCAGATGAGGAGTGGTACGTGGAGCTGGTAGTAGGAGACGTCGGGCGAGGAGTGGAGGAAGCGCTCACGATCATCATCATAGACGTCCTCCCCGTGGTCGGAGATATAGACCATCGAAGCAGCACGATCGCCACCCTCGAGGACGCGGACGACGGAGTCGACGAACTTATCCGTCTGGCGCACGGCATTGTCATAGGCATTGCGCAGGACAAGGCTGTCGGCCTCCGATCCCGAGTAGTGCCCCTTCACAGGGAAGAAGGTATCCTCCTTCGGATAGCGGTCACGATAGCTGAAGTGACTGCCGTAGGTGTGTAGCACGACGAAGAGCTTTGGGTGCTCGCTCGCCATAAGGCGCTGCAGATAGGGGATCATATCGCTATCGTAGAGACGGCGCTTCTCACGGCGAAGCTCCTTGCGGATGGGGTGATGCTCGTCCCCCTGCATAGCGAAGAAGTCCACATAGCTGTGGTTCCCTGGCTGGTTGGAGATGAAGGCCGTATAGAAGCCCGCTTCACGGAAGGCCGAGAGGATCCCCTGCACACGGGGCAGATTCTCCGCCGAAGACGCATCGGCAGGCGAGAGGATGATGGGGATACTCTTATACGTCGTATTCGACTGCGTCAGGACGTCAGCGAAGGCGATAAGCCCACCATCACGGTGGAGCGAATCGATGTGTGGGGTCGTCTCACGGGGATAGCCGTAGAGGCTCCAGCTGTGTGCACGCGACGTCTCACCGAGGATGAGGACGTAGATCTCACGCTCATCCTTGGCACGCTCGGAGGTAGCCTTGTAGCAGAAGTCCTGGCTGGTGCGGTCGTAGTGCAGCACCTCATAGAGCTTCGTCGTCGCCAGATACATATTATGGAAGACGCTCATCGGATAGACCTCGGCACGCAGATGCACGTAGGGGAAGCGCTTCTTCGCCCCTATATATATAGGTAGGGCGACGAGAAGGATAAGCGCAGAGACGAGGGCCATACGGCGACGGAAGCGGGGTGCGAGGCTCTCACGGCTACGCGCTGAGAGCGTCGCCACGACAAAGGTCAGGGCGTAGAAGCCCCCGCTGGCGAGGATGGGCCAGAGGATGTTGGAGAGGAGTTCGCCCGCTTCATCAGGCTCCGAGGTGAAGATATTCAGGAGCATATCCACCGCGACGACGGAGCCACTGAATATCGTGAGGAGTACGAGCTGGAAGGCATGGAGCAAGACCAGGACGAAGAGCCCCCAGTAGACACGCCCAGGACGCTTAGCCGAGAGCAGGAGAAGCATATACACCGGTAGCATCAGCAGGATATTCAGCACACGCCCTACGGCGGGCTGCTGCATGACGACGGAGAGCACGACATTGGGCAGGAGAAGCGCCAGCGTCAGTATCCAGTAGTAGCATCGCTGGTCAGCACGGCTTACCCAAGCCTGGAGCCGATCCCATATACGCATATAGAGAGAAATAAAATCTTAGTGATATGTGTAGAGATAAGACATAGGCACTACCCTACTCGTGGTGATAAGGCTCGCCTCTCAAGATCGTCTGCGCACGGTAGAGCTGCTCCACAGCGAAGAGACGTACCATCTGATGAGAGAAGGTCATCTGACTCAGCGACACGCGGTCATCTGCCCGATTATAGACCTCCTCCGAGAAGCCGTAGGGGCCTCCTATGACGAAGACCAGACGGCGCACACCCGATACCATCACCCGCTCGATATACGAGGCGAAGGCGGTACTCGAGAACTCTCGCCCGCGCTCATCGAAGAGCACTACCCTATCCGACGTACTGGTCTGGCGCAGGATCTCCGCGCCCTCCATCTGCTTCTGTAGCTCGGGGGTGAGCTTGCTGGAGCGGCGGATATCGGGGATGATCTGCAGGGTGAAGGGCAGGTAATGGCCGAGGCGATCAGCGTAGAGCTTCGTCAGCTCTTCGATCGCACGGCTATCGGTCTTGCCCACAGCGAGGAGAAGGAGGTGCATCGGCTATGAAGTAGCGGGGTGAAGGCGAGGGGTAAGTGTCTATATCCACCAGACCCATTAGACTTCACTCTTGGGCACAGGGCTCGACGGGATCGTCTAATGGGTCTGGCGTCTACAGGCGGTAGTCTACCACCAGTAGCTTAGAAGGGCAGATCATCTGCAGCACCAGCGGGAGCTACAGGCTGGGCAGCAGGAGCTGCGGCAGGTGCCGCTGCGGGAGCAGCGGGAGGCTGAGGTGCGCTATAAGCAGCAGGAGCGGGAGCAGCTACACCGGGGAGCTGGATACCCTGGACTATGTTCCAAGCGCGGACATCTGTGTACCAACGACCATTAAATTCGCGGCTCTCAATGTCGATAGATACCGTCACTTCTTGTCCTACCTGCAGGGGAAACTTGTTCACATTATCCCCGAAGAGATTAAAGCACACCTTGCGGGGGTACTGCGTGCCGAGGGTTTCGAGGATATATTCTTGCTTCTGCCAAGAGTTACCTGCCTTACTGGTACCGCTCTGTAAGGGGAGTACCTGGACGATTTTACCGATTAATTCCATGGGGAGTATCTTATCTAAATTGAATGATTTTGCTTAGCGGGGGCGGAAGCCGATGATGTGACGGACCTCATCGATCGTCTTCGAGGCGGACTCACGAGCCTTCTCAGCACCGATGCGAGCCACACGGGAGAGGAGCTCCTTGTCGCCCTGGATATCAAGGATGCGCTCACGGATAGGTGCGCAGAAGGCGTTGATATCGGCAGCGAGCTGCTTCTTCATATCGCCGTAGCGGATAGCGCAGTCGTTGTAGAGCTCATCGAAGTGCTGGTAGACCTCAGGCGCGGAGACGATCTCCATCAGCGTGAAGAGGTTCTGGATAGGCTCGGGCTTCTCGCTGTTAGGCTCCGTAGGACCAGCGTCCGTGACGGCACGCATGACCTTCTTGCTGATGGTCTTCTCGTCGTCGATGAGGTAGATCGCATTGCCTTCGCTCTTACCCATCTTCCCTGAGCCGTCGAGGCCAGGGACCTTCAGTGCACGCTCTCCGAGGGAGAAGGACTGGGGCTCGGTGAAGAAGTCCACGCCGTAGATGGTATTGAAGCGGCGGGCGAACTTACGCGCCATCTCCATATTCTGCTCCTGATCCTTACCGACGGGTACCTTGACGGCCTTGTGCATGAGGATGTCAGCAGCCATAAGGGAGGGGTAAGTGAGCAGACCAGCGTTGACGTTGTCGGGCTGCTGGCGTGCCTTGTCCTTAAAGGAGGTCGTACGCTCCAGCTCACCGAGGTAAGCGTTCATATTGAGGTAGAGATAGAGCTCCAGCACCTCACGCACGTCGCTCTGCACATAGATCGTAGCCTTCTCGGGGTCGATACCACACGCCAGGTATTCGGCGAGGATGGTATTCGTACTACGGATGATATCATCGGGATGCGGATGGGTCGTCAGCGAATGCCAGTCAGCGATGAAGAAATAGCAGTTATACTCATTCTGCATCTGCGTGAAGGCACGTACAGCACCGAAGTAGTTACCTAAGTGAAGATTACCTGTGGGACGGATCCCGCTGACTACTGTTTGCATCGTCTAATAACTATGATCTATAATGTGGTCCTATATTAGTTTGCGAAGATAGCTAATAATTCACAATCTTGCCCCCAGATGAAGCATAGTGAAGTCCTTCCCGAGGTGCATCCCACGCATCCATACGACCCTGCTTTTGCAAACCTATATTGGTCGCTGAGTGAAGCTATATAGGTCACTGCGACGACCTATATTGGTTCGCGTCACGACCTATATAGGTCAGCCCGTCGACCAATATAGGTTCATACCACCCCCATCCTATATTCACTCCTGAGAGGGGCTATACTCCCCCACTCTATCTCGTAGAAAGGTACGGATACAAAGCGGGCTGAGCACCCCACATCCCGCGCAGGAGATGTGAGGCGCTCAGCCCGCCTATGATTTGTCTTGTGTAGAAGAAGACTACTTCAAAGCAGTCAGCGAACGCACTAAGAAGTCAAGCGCATCGGAAGAGAAGTGCCCTCTCAGCGTAGGATATTCCATAGGCGAACCCGTAGACGAAGGCAGGAAGAGATGATTGAGCTTAGGGAAGACCTGCACCTGAGCCTTGGGCTGGAGACGCAGTAGCTCGGCCGCATTGGTGGGTAAGACCTGCTTGTCCATCTCGCCGAAGAGCCCGATGACGGGGCACTTGACAGCACGCCACGTCCCTGCGACATCCAGACTGAGGAGCTGTCGGAGGTAAGGTGTGAGCTGGCTCATGATCTGCGTGCGGATCGCCTCGTGGGTACTCTTGTCGGGGCTAAAGACGGGGAGGAGTGGATCGATCACCTTTGCCGCACGTGCCTTCACCTCGTCCAGCGAGAGGCGCTTATCCTGCATCAGGCGATAGATCTCGCGGTTGGCTTTGCTGAGCGTCGCACGCTCGCTCTCGCTCTTCCCCGCGAGGATATTGAGGGCATCCATCTGATCCAGAAGGATGCGATCCATCGCGAAGGCAGGGCCCGCTAAGGACACGACCCCAGCTATCGAGCGGTCTTGACCAGCGACCTTCGCAGCGATATAGCCCCCTTCGCTATGCCCGACGAGGAAGATACGCTGCGCCTGGACGCTCTTATTCCCCTTGAGGGCAGCGACGACAGCCTCAGCATCGTGCACAAAGTCCGTGATACTCGAGGCGAGGAAGACACCTGTGCTCTTCCCCACTCCACGGTCATCATAGCGGAAGACAGCGAAGCCCGCTTCGGTAAGTCGGCGGGTGATATCCAAGAAAGGCTTACAGCCGAAGATCGTCTCATCACGATCCTGCGGACCACTGCCCGTGATCAGGACGAGCGTAGGATAAGGTGCCTGCCCCGTCTTAGGTAGGGCAAGGCTACCCGATAGAATGACAGACGAGCCCGAGACGGGGATGCTTAGCTCCTCCTCCGTATAGGAGGCAGGCGCTTGGGGAGCGTCTTGCTTCTCGGTCGAGCGCTCCATATCCAGCGGGAGACTCATACCTCCCTGCTGGAAGTTGCCCGAGAGCTTGTCATCCGCCGTGCGCACGGCAGTATAGGTCAGGCGTAGACTACGAAGCTCTATACGCAGGCTATCGCCCGAGACATGCACCTCATCGGCACGTAGAGCGTAGGCACCTTGGTCTGGGCTATCCAGGGTAGCCGACCAGCGCCCCGCCTCTTCGGAGAGGTGGATGACGATACGGAGCTTGCCCATAGGGAGTGAGAGCTTACCCGACCAATCCCCACGGAGGCTCTGGGCGCTCACGACGAAGGGGAGGAGAAGAAGGAGGGAGAGAAGGAAGCGTTTCATAGTGGTAGAGATAGTAGTGCGTAGTGGTATGAGGCCTCAGCCTTTGAGACGGCTTCGGCGATTCATATAGTAGGTGAGGAAGAAGTTCTGCCAAGCGATATAGCCCGCTATACCAGGAGCGACGAGCGGATGCATGAAGGTGATGCATAGCCAGAGCGTCAGGGCGGTGTTCTTCTGCCCCATAGACTGACGGCATGCGACCTCCTCGACGCCGATACGGCGCGCCAGATGACTGCCGAGCGTGAACTGAATAGCGCACGCCAAGAGCCCGACAGCGAAGGAGGCGATGAGTAGCCCGACCTGCTCCGAGCCTTCCTTCAAGACGAAGGAGACGCTCTTCCCCAAGATGAAGAGCAGCGAGGAGAGCCACAAGAGGTAGGTGAGTTTCTTCGGTGGGTGAGGGGTCTTCCCCATACTCTTCATCACACCGCGCACGAGCCATGCCAGCACGATAGGTAGCATGACCATACGGATCACCAGGAGCGCTATCTGCCCTGAGAGCGTCCAGAAGGGCAGATGGCTGTGCGAATCAAGTAGGGGGAGTAGGAAGGGTGCTACCAGGCAGATCAGCCCGTGTGTGACGATGGTGTAGCCCGTAGCGAAGCCTGTATCACCATCCATGAGACTCGTCATCGCTCCCGCAGCTGCAGCAGCTGGTGCGAGGAAGCACATGAAGAGACTCGTAGCGATGACGTGATCCCACGCCGAGAGAATGAAGTAGAGCGTCCCCCCGATAGCGAGCTGGAGGACGAAAAGTAGGAGATGCTTCGGTCGTGGAGCGGCAGCGCTGGGTGGCATATTGAGCACAGCGAAGAAGAGCATCGCTGAGATGATCCACGGCGCCAGCCAACCATAGGGCGCGGTGATACGCCACGATAAGAGCCCCATCGCGATGAAGAAGAGCGGTGCAAAGCCCTTCAGCCGACTCCAAAGGCTACCGAGCATAGGACAAATAGGTACGTTATCCGATGAGCTTAGGATCAGCTACGATACGCTCTATACCGGCACGTATCGAGCGCAGACCAAAGGCCTCGGGACGGAGGTCTGCTGGGTCGACGATGACCAGCTCACCAGCATCATCCATAGCCGTCGCCCCGTCGAAGCTCTTCACACGCGTCAGGTAGAAGAGATCCGCCGTATAGACATCGACACCCGAATAGGGGTAGACATTGGGGATCGAGAAGAGTAGACGTACCTCCGTTGCCTCGAGACCCGTCTCTTCGCGTAGCTCACGACGCACAGCATCATCCACCGTCTCCTCGGGGTCTACGAAGCCACCTGGGAGGTCCAGCGTGCCCTTCTCGGGATCACGTGCACGGCGTACAGCGAGGATACGCCCCGCCTCGTCGAGGACGAAGCAAGCGACAGCCGAGGCGACATTGTGGAAGTAAGTGAGGTCACAGCTCGGGCAGTGGATGGCACGGCCGTGTACATGCTCCAGCCCCTTCTGCCCGCAGCGGGGGCAGTAGCTGAAGCTCGATAGTGGATGTGTGTGCATAGGGGATAAGGGATGGGGAAGGCGTGTGGGGGGAAAGACAACAGACGAGCGCGGCAGTGCACCGGCTCGTCTGTCATCATAGGGATCGAAGGAGATTAGATTTCCTTGGCTTCCCAGCCGAGAGCGCTGGCACCGAGGACGGCAGCGTCGCTCTCCTTGAGCTGAGAGACGAGGAGCTTGGTCTTGCCTTCGTAGATCTTGAGGATGTTCTTCTCCATGTGGTGACGGATGGGGTTCATCAGGAGGTCACCAGCCTTGGTGAGACCACCGAAGAAGATGATCGCTTCGGGAGAGGAGAAGGTGACGAAGTCCGCGCAGGCTTCGCCGAGGATAGCCCCCGTAGATTCGAAGATCTCGAGCGCGAGACGGTCGCCAGCCGAAGCCGCGTCAAAGACGTCCTTACTCGTGATCGTGTCGATATCCAGATCACGGAGCGAGCTCTCGTCGGAGCGGATAGTGAGGTATTCGCGAGCCGTACGTGCTACACCCGTAGCCGACGTGTAGGTCTCGAGACAGCCCTGACGGCCACAGCCGCACATACGACCATTGCGACGGACGATCATGTGCCCGAGTTCGCCAGCGAAGCCATCGTGCCCGTAGACGAGCTGACCGCCGACGACGATACCACTACCGACGCCCGTACCGAGGGTGATGACGATGAAGTCCTTCATACCGCGTGCAGCACCATAGGTCATCTCACCGATAGCGGCAGCGTTAGCGTCGTTGGTGAGTGCCACGGGGATACCGATGCGATCCTGGATCATCTGAGCCAAGGGGATCTTACCCTTCCAAGGGAGGTTGGGTGCGAACTCGATAGAGCCGTTGAAGTAGTTACCGTTAGGCGCACCTACACCGATACCACGAATCTTGTCCTTGCCACCGACCTGCTCGATGAGCATGTTGAGTCCTGTGACGAGGTCATTCAGGTAGAGCTCAATATCGTTGTGCGTACCAGTCTTGATCGAGGCATTGACGACGACATTACCACGGGCGTCGACGACACCAAAGACGGTGTTCGTCCCACCGAGGTCTACACCTATTACATAGGGCTTTTCCATTAGCTGTGCTTGTGTACTATGATGTGAGATATTCTTGTTATTGAACAAAGATAGTTTTTTTCACCGATCAGTTGGCTCCGCCCCCCACGCATTCCCCGCGTGGAGTCCCACAAGTTGGTACCATAAGACACCAGCATAGGGTAGTGGCATACCTTACATTCAGGCCTCCCGCTCCCGACGGCTCGACTTATCCCCAGTGCTTAATATAAGTGAAGTATATAGAGGAAGAATAAATTTTTTCTTTCTATCTCCTATTGTTATTATAGTCGGTGGAATCGTGGGTAATCCCCTCACGGCTTCACTTCCTCCACTCGGCTCCTCCACGGACTTATCCTAATGCTTTGCGCTTCCTGCCCACAGGGTATTCACAAGTGACTTTCCGCTTATAGCTGGGCTTTGGGTGCAGTCGAGGGGAAGGCATCCACATCTCGGGGGATTGCGCTGCTCGCTCTCGCCTCTTTCGGTATGTGTATTGGAGTGGGATAATCTCGTGAGTTATCTACACCCCGAGGGAAGGGGGGAGAGGGGAGTAAGGTCGTCGCTGGAGGGGTGGGGATGAGTCTCCTATTTATCCCACGCTTACCCACTTGTTTTCCCCAGCTCACTGAGGGGGTGGAGTAGGGTGCTTATCGCGCTTCGTGGAGGTAGCTCAGGATAGCTCTTGCGGCGCGTGGGGCGCTGGGCTCGGTGCCCATCAGCTCCTGCAGCTGGGCGAATGCCTGCAGCTGGTCCGTGCGGCGGTGATCCTCCTCGGGGATGAGGTGGGAGAGGATTGAGAGAATCTGCACGGAGTGAGCGCGGTCGGCGAGGAGCTCGGGGACGGCAGGCCTGTCCAGAATGAGGTTGACCAGCGAGAAGTAAGGCACACGGAAGAGGCGCTCGAAGACGAGGCGAGCGATGCGCTTACCGCCCATACGATAGCAGACGACCATAGGGATGCCCCATAAGCCTGCCTCCAGCGTCGCTGTACCCGAGGTGACGAGGGCAGCATGGGCACGGCGCATGAGTCCGTAGGTATCTCCGAAGAGGATGGGGGTATCGCTGTACTTACCGAGGTGGGGGGCGTAGTCTGCAGCGGTGAGACCTGGAGCACCAGCGATGACGACACGCCAGCCCAACTGAGAATAGGCAGCGGTAGCTGCGAGCATCTCTGGGAGGTTGTCCCGCAGCTCAGACTGACGGCTCCCCGGTACGAGGAGGAGCATCTGCTCACGCTCTACGGGCTCGGGATGCTCAGCGAGGTAGGTGAGCTTAGCATCGACGCAAGGGTTACCTATATACGCTGTGCGGAGGCCGCGGTCGCTGAAGTAGCTGGTCTCGAAGGGCAGGATACTCAGCCCGAGATCTACATAGCGGCGGAGCTGGCGTATGCGCCCTGCTCTCCACGCCCAGAGCTTGGGGAGGATATAGTAGATGATGGGGCAGCGTAGCTCCTTCTTGGCGTAGGGGAGGATGAAGCGGAAGTTGAAGTCTGCGTAGTCCACAGGGATGACCACATCGGGGGCGAAGTCACGCATGGCAGCCTGTATCTGTCGGCCGATGCGGGTGAGCTTCCCGAGGTTCTTGACGACGCTGACGATGCCCATGAAGGCGACCTCACGGTAGTGGACGATGGGGGCGACGCCTGTTGCGGCCTCCATCTTGTCTCCACCCATAAAAGCAAACGAAGCCTCTGGATCCTCAGCCCGCAGCGCCCGTATGAGCGCCGAGGCGTGGAGGTCGCCAGAGGCTTCGCCTGCGACTAAGAAGTAGCGCATAGTGCTATGCTGAGCGTTCGGCCAGGGCTTCGAGTTCCTCGAGCCACTGATAGTTCGTGCAGTCGAGCTGGAGGGGCGTGAGCGTCGCCCAGCCATCCTTGAGGTAGTGCCAGTCGGCTTCCTTGGTATCCTCGGCGGGATCTTGGCGACCCGTGAGCCAGTGGATACGCTTGCCCTTGCCGTCCTCAGAGTGGACGAACTCCTCGACGAAGCGTCCTACAGTCATGGGGCATACCTTCAGACCCTTGGGCTTCGTCTTGGGGACGTTCAGCGAGAGCATCGTCTGCCAGGGTAGGGGCTTCTCAAGCATCATCTTCACCACACGTATGGTATAGTCGATGCTGTCGGAGAAGTCGGGGTGCCAAGCGGTGTCATCGAGCGACACGGCCAGCGATGGGATGCCGTAGATACAGCCTTCGCGGGCAGCACCGAGCGTGCCGGAGTAGCTCACGCAGATGCCCTCGTTGCTCCCGTGGTTGATGCCCGAGATGATGAGATCGGGGCGCTGGTCTACGAAGAGGGTGTTCAGTGCGAGCTTGACGCAGTCCACAGGTGTACCCTCGCAGCTATATACAGCGAGGTTACCTTCGGTGGTGCGGTGCTTGAGGCGTAGGGGTTGGGTCGTGGTGATAGCACCAGAGAAGCCCGAGCGGGGCCCATCTGGAGCGACGATAGTCACCTGACCGAAGGCGAGCATCGCCTGAGCGAGCTCTTGGATACCTGCGGCGCGGAAGCCGTCGTCATTGCTGAGGAGTATATGCATCTATAGGGTATAGGATCCTTAGTTCGTGGAGGGCTTGATGACGCTCCCGAGGCGGACACGGTAGTATAGTGAGGTATAGCTCTCGGTACGCTCCAGCATATTGTTGGTATTGAGGTACCAGGGCACTACGATAGAGGCTTCCGCTCCCTGATGGAGGTTCTGCACAGCGATCTGCAGGCCTACGGGGAGGCTGGCGACGGTCTCCTGCTGGACGGAGTTGAGGTCAAGGGTCTGGCGCACACGCATAGCCTTGAGGTTGTCCTTGATCCAGTCGCTCGTCGAGTAGGCGTCACGGAAGAGCGTGACGGCATCGGTATAGTCCACCCCGACAGACGCATCGCCTGCCTTGGTGACCTTCATATAGATGAAGCCACTACCCGTGATACCGGGTACGGTGACGCGCTGGAAGTCCGTGCTGTCGGCGAAGGCGCGGAAGGCCCGCTCATTCGTGGCACGGCGCTCCTGGGCGACGTCGATAGTGCTATTGCAGCTCGTGAGGCTGAGGAGCGTAAGCAGGGCGAGGCCTGTGGTGATCTTGCTTATCATCATTGTCTCTTAGATGAAGTGGTGGGCAGCTCTCTTGGGTGGGGGTTAGATCTTTCGCAGCAGGCTCTTCAGCGAAGTAGCCTCGTAGAGTACGCGGGAGAGCTCGCTGATGGCGACGCGCTCCTGCTGCATCGTGTCGCGGTGACGCAGGGTGACGGTGTTATCCTCCATCGTCTGGTGGTCGATGGTGACGCAGTAGGGCGTACCGATAGCGTCCTGACGGCGGTAGCGCTTACCGATAGAGTCCTTCTCATCGAGCTGGCAGTTGAAGTCGAACTTCAGCTCGTCGTAGATCTCCTGTGCCTTGGCATCGAGGCCGTCCTTACGCACCAGAGGCAGGATAGCGAGCTTGACAGGAGCGAGAGCTGCGGGCAGGCGAAGGACTGTACGCTTGTCACCACCCTCGAGAGCTTCCTCTTCGTAGGAGCCACAGATGAGGCTGAGGAACATACGGTCGACACCGATAGAGGTCTCGATGACGTAGGGCACATAGCTCTCACCCAGCTCGGGATCGAAGTACTGCATCTTCTTGCCGCTGAACTCCTCGTGACGCTTCAGGTCGAAGTCCGTACGGCTGTGGATACCCTCTACTTCCTTGAAGCCGAAGGGCATCTCAAACTCGATATCCGTAGCAGCGTTGGCGTAGTGCGCCAGCTTCTCGTGGTCGTGGTAGCGGTACTTTTTGTCGCCGAGGCCGAGGGCCTTGTGCCAGCGAAGACGCAGGTCCTTCCAGAAGTCGAACCACTTGAGCTCCTCACCAGGGCGGACGAAGAACTGCATCTCCATCTGCTCGAACTCGCGCATGCGGAAGATGAACTGACGGGCAACGATCTCATTGCGGAAGGCCTTACCGATCTGTGCGATACCGAAGGGCACCTTCATACGGCCCGTCTTCTGCACATTGAGGAAGTTCACGAAGATCCCCTGAGCCGTCTCGGGGCGCAGGTAGACCTTCATCGCACCGTCGGCTGTGGAGCCCATCTCGGTGGCGAACATGAGGTTGAACTGACGGACCTCCGTCCAGTTGCGCGTGCCACTGATGGGGCAGACGATCTCGTAGTCGAGGATGATCTGACGCAGCTCCTCGAGGTTGGTATCGTTCATAGCAGCAGCGAAGCGGCTGTGCAGCTCTTCCCACTTAGCCTGATACTCGAGTACACGGCCGTTGGTAGAGCGGAACTGTGCTTCGTCGAAGCTCTCGCCGAACTTCTTCGCAGCCTTGGCTACCTCCTTATTGATCTTCTCCTCGATCTTGGCCAGCTGATCCTCGATGAGGACGTCAGCGCGGTAGCGCTTCTTCGAGTCCTTGTTGTCGATGAGGGGGTCATTGAAGGCGTCGACGTGGCCAGAGGCCTTCCAGATCTTTGGGTGCATGAAGATCGCTGAGTCGATCCCTACGACGTTAGGAGCCAAGAGGGTCATCGCCTCCCACCAGTAGCGCTTGATGTTGTTCTTCAGTTCGCTACCGAGCTGTCCGTAGTCGTAGACAGCACCGAGGCCGTCGTAGATTTCGGAGGAGGGGAAGACGAAGCCGTATTCCTTACAGTGGGCGATCACCTTCTTAAAGAGGTCTTCTTGCTGTGCCATGAGAGCAGTTGCTTATTCTATTATCTATTTGGATTGTATCGATGTGATAGCTGCGACGCACCGACACGAGGCGCGCACAGTCCACAAAGTTACACATTCTCCTCTACTTACGTACGCTACGGATCGGCTCCGAAAGGCCCGCTCGCTGACCGCACTTCGGGCGGGTGACTCTCGTCCGTGTAGAAGTCAGCACCTCATCAATAAGCTGGAGGTCCTCCAGCTACCTAATTAGCCTTCTTCTGAGTACCGAAGTAGCCCTACCATACGCCCTAGATAAACACTCGTGCGGGATGCCCTTGGCTTAGCCGAAAGCATCCCGCACGGAGTAGGGTGAGTACCCTGAGTATGATAGGATGGAGCTTATTTTGCTCGCTGGATGACCGTCATACTTGGGGAGGCGAGACCCTTGTGGTTATCCTGGGCAACGAAGTCAACTGACCTATCCTGTCCCGTTTCATTCTTCTGGACTTCGACATCGATCACGGACTTGTTCTCTCTGACGATAAAGGCTACCCAGTCGTAAGATATCTTGAGGTCTCCATTCGATAGGGTGTCGATCTTCTTCGTTAAGTAGGTCTCAGACTTTGGATCTAGTATACCGATGATATGCCAATCTATTTTATGGTTGTACGGCTTTCCTGAGGCCGTCAACACACGGAAGGACTTTTGCTGGGCTTGGCTATCGAAGAACTTATTCATTTTACCCTCAATAGTGGGCTCATCCGTGACTCGGTCACAAGACGTGAGTACGAAGGTGAGCGCCATAACTACTGCCCAAAGGAGCTTAGATGCTTTCATAAGAGTCTTTATACCTGAATGTGTTTTAGGTTTGTGAGTTCGTTTCGATACCAAATATAGATATATCCTTTCAGTTTCTACAAGGTGTCTCTGTGAGCACTGCAGGAAAACTCCCGCACGCGTGGTGGAAAAGTCTCTTAGGACTACGGCTAAAGCTTTATCTCGGTACGTGGATCTTAGGACTACGTAGGTGGATGATAGGATCTACGTGCAGAGTCTATAAATCTACGTACCTGGATAGAGGATATGCTGTATAGGAGGGGACTTATAGCACTGCGGGTAGGGCGTTAGTTCTTCTATGCGGAAAGGAAAAAGGCTGTATAGTCCGCCACATCATCGCCGTAGTGAAGGGATCTATAAAAGCCGTGCGGGACGCCCTCGGCTTAGCCGAAAGCGTCCCGCACAAGGTAGGGGAATGCGCTATTAGTACAGGATGCTGATCTCGCCTTCTTTGGTGAAGAGGTCCCACATACCTTCCTGTCCATTCGGGGATGGGTGGGCATTGCAGATGAGCATAAATTGCTCGTAGAAGGGGATCTCACGCGGGCGACTGATAGAGAGGGAGCTGACCCATGCGCGCCCAGTGGTGTCGTCCGAATCGATGACGCATTGGGCCGACTCGCTCAGCTTCGTATTGATCTTAGGGGAGACGAATAGCTTCACAGCTTTATCCAGTGTGCCGATGGCCTTCTCTTTGCTCTTAGGATCGGTGGGGTCATACGTGGCGGTGAAAGCGCTGAGCTCGCTTTCGGAGAAGTTCTCCAAGCTGGATAGATGTCCTCTCTTTGCTTCTCTTTGTGAGGTAGGCAGGGCTTTCTCTGCGCTCTTCTCACAGCCCAAGTTGGGGAGAAGAAGGAAGAGAGCAAGTCCCCCTATAAGGAGCTTACTATTCATAGGTTCGTCGGAGTTAGGTAGTGAGTATTGCTACTCCAAAGATAGAGAATCGTAGGAATCTCTACGCCTTCGCTGAAGGGGGCTATTTCGAGGTCTTTATGCGCAGAGCCTTGAGTAGGGTCTTGGTGTCGGGATCGATGCGGCGCGACTCGCAGATCTTCTGGATAGCCTTGTTGTGCACCCACGGCTCGAAGCGCTTCTCAGCGAGGTAAGGGTGGGTCTCGGTGGGGTAGAAGGTGTAGCACTCAGCTATAGCCCACGCCAGCGCCATACGCACGTAGTAGCCCTCGTGGCTCACGGCGAGGTAGTGGCGGAGTAGCTCGTCTATATGCTCATCGTCGATGAAGTACTGCATGAGGGCGACGATGCCGAAGCGCACCTCATACTCCCCGCTATGCTGGAGGTAGGGGACGAAGAACGCCCAGAGCTCGGGGCTATGCTCACGGAGGAGCTTCTTCGGCTGGGGGAGGCTGAAGGAGTCACAGACCGACCACGAGTGGATGACCCGCACCCAGTGCGAGAGGTGGGTGAGGTAGTCGGAGAAGTCATTCACAGGGAGCATACCGAGGACGAGGCCCTGCAGGGTACGTGCCTCCATAAAGTCCTCCTCTCTGGGGCGCTCGCCACGCTCAGCTTCCGCAAGGTAAGCAGGCCAGCTCCCACTGCGTACGATGCGGCGAGCGAGCGCACGTAGATCGGGCAGACATACACCGAGTACGCCTGCTATATCGGGATGTAGCCGCTGGGTAAAGGGCTGATTGCCCCGCTGAGCAAGCTCCAGAAGGTGCTCTGTGATGCTTCGCTCGTCGATGCGGTAGGGGCTGGACATAGGCCTTGGACAGCAAAGGCCCCCGTGGGGAATTAGTCTAAGAGCAGGTGATTGGCATCCTCGATCTTCTCGATGGTGCCAGAGAGGACGGAGGTGCTACGCGAAGCTTGGTTGTGCGAGTAGACATTCGAGGTGATGAATGCCTTACAGGTACGCTCGTCGAGGTCAAGGACCTGGCTCACGGTCGTGCCATCGGCCTCGACCCAGTTGACGAAAAAAACACTCGTGCCGATACGTACGGCGCTGTAGTTGTCTTCGCCTTCCTTGCTACCGTGGACGGAGTCCTTACTCCTCCAGAAGAGGTGCTTGTGTGATAGGTACTCGACGGTAGAGACGTTCTCAGGGAAGCGCAGGTGTAGGCGCTTCCCGACGAGTGTCGTATCCGTAGTCTGTACGGGAGGTGCGTCCTCTTGGCTCGTCTTAGTGCCTGAGGAGTCCCCACTGCACGCTGTGAGGAGCGATAGCGCAGCGGCAAGGGTGAAAAGAGGGCGTAGATACATGATAGATCTATGGCTAATGTGTATAGTGTAGTGCGGTGCGGCTTAGTCACGCGAGAAGAGACGCGCGAAGAAGCCACGCTTCTCCTCCTCCTCTTCGTAGAGACCCAGTCGGTGCCACTCGCCATCGAGAGCCTTACCGGCCTGGATGCGGTGGTAGATCGTGCCCCAGTCGGGCAGACCACCGAAGCTGCGGTCATCGAGGAAGAGATCGGCCTTGAGCTTGCGCGAGAAGCCCGATCCCGTAGCGTCTTCCTCGGGGAAGTCCCTATTGATAGCGTAGAACTCCACGCC
Organism: Porphyromonas bobii; assembly: GCF_943169685.1. Lineage (NCBI taxonomy): Bacteria > Pseudomonadati > Bacteroidota > Bacteroidia > Bacteroidales > Porphyromonadaceae > Porphyromonas > Porphyromonas bobii. The sequence goes on along the minus strand of NZ_CALPBU010000002.1, from coordinate 142,318 downwards.
ACGCTGGCGGCACCACTCGACGGCTTCGTCCAGCAGAGCGCCCTCACGGACGGTCCAGAGGATGAGACGATGCCCATCACGTATCAGCATCGCGAGGGTCTGGGTGGCGAAGGGGATTTCCTCGCCGATCTTGGGATAACGGTGACGCACGATCGTGCCGTCGAAGTCAACAGCTATAATCATCAGTAGAGTGGGGGAGTATAGGATAGAGTTTTAGAATCCAGAGAAGCGGATGACGTTCTCAGGCGTCTCCTCGGTCTTCTCTTCTTCGGGCTGAGTGGCCTCCTCTACGGGCTCTGGACGTGATGGCGTAGAGGTGGTGAAGGTCGTCGAGCTCGTCGTGTACTGCGAAGGCTCGGGGCGGGGCGTATGCAGGTCGAAGGCCGACAGCGTGCTACGCTCACGAGCGCTCTGGCTGGCCGTACCATAGTTGTTGATACGGATCGCTCTGTTGTTGGTCTTATCGATGCGCTTGCTCTCGAAGATGCGGTGATCACGGCGGAAGGAAGGCGTCTCCTCGAGGATGAGGAGGAGCTCTTCGTCATCAAGCTCGTCGATGCTTAGAGCTACGGGCTCGGCCTTCGTGCGCTTGGTAGCATGCTCCCCGTAGATACGCTCGATGAGACGGTGCTGCTCGTCGCGCTCCTTATCTTCGTTGATCTTAGTGAGCGGATCGCGCTTCTTTACGGTCTTGGGGATGAAGATATCTTCGTCGAAGCCAAAGCCCGAGGCAAGGATGGTGACACCGAGCTTGGTGCCAAGCCCCTCCTTGCGAGAGATACCATGGATGGTATTCACCTCGTCAGAGAACTCGCTGGTGAACTCGTGGATCTGACTAAATTCGTCGACCGTCAGCGGAGCTTTATCATCATAGTAGACGTTGATGAGGAGCTGGCGGGCCTTGCTGATGTTGTTGTTATTCAAGAGGGGGGAGTTCAGCGCCTCTTGGATAGCCAGAGTCATACGATCTTCGCCTTCAGCATAGCCGGTATTGATGACGGCCACACCACCACCACGCAGGACGGTATCGACGTCGGCAAAGTCGAGGTTCACTTCCCCTGCGATATTCACCAGCTCGGAGATACCACGAGCAGCATTACTCAGCGTATCGTCGGCCTTGGCGAAGGCTTCGGATACGGTGAAGTTCTTGTACACCTCGATGAGGCGCTGGTTATTGATGACGAGGAGAGCATCTACACTCTCGCGCATCTGCTTGACCCCTTCGAGGGCTTGGAGGATCTTCGCCGTCCCCTCAAAGAGGAAGGGGATCGTGACGATACCGATGGTCAGCAGGCCCGCCTTCATGGCGATCTTGCCGATGACGGGGGCTGCACCCGTACCCGTACCACCACCCATACCAGCGGTGATGAAGACCATACGCGTCTCTCCAGCGGTGAGAGCAATACGGATCTGCTCCCCACTCTCTTCGGCTGCATCTTTGGCGCGCTGAGGCTTAGCTCCAGCACCGAGACCCTTAGTGACCGTAGGGCCGATCATAATCTTATCCTCTACGGGGCTATGGTCAAGTGCCTGCTTATCGGTATTACATAGGAGGAAGGACACGCCAGGGACAGAGCCACTGGTGAACATCTTCGTGACGGCATTACCGCCACCACCTCCTACGCCCACGACCTTGATGAGCTGCTTGATCTCACTCTCAGAGTATTCGAATTCAATGTTACCTCGTTCCATTGTATCTATCTTATCTAAAGGTATGGGCTAAAAATCATCACCACCATCATTCGCGCCGAAGAGCCCGTTGATGCTGTTTATGAAGGAATTGAGGCTCCACGACTTCTTCTCCTTGCGCTCACGCTTCGTCTCGCGCTTGGTGTCCTCCTCCTCTTCGTCCTCCTCCTCTTCGCTGTAGTCGAAGTAATCATCTTCATCATCGTCGAGAGGGACGCGCTGAGCTTCGCTGATAGTCGTGTAGGTGTAGGACTCTTCCTCGGCCTCCTTGGGCTCTTCTATGGGTTCAGTAGGCTCGCTGCTACGCGCCTCGGGCTGCTCCTGCAGGAGGGACTCAAGAGGGCGGAGCTCGTAGCTTACGCCCGGCTCGCTGGCCTGAGCTGCGAGAGCGATCTCGGTGATATAGTCAGAGAGGAGTTCTTTCTGAACACCATCCTCATAGATATCTCGGCGTAGGGAGACTTCGCGGTACTCGGGAGAGAGCTTGCGCAGCGTCTCGAAGAAGTGGTCGGTCTTCGTCACGCCACCAGCGAAGACGAAGCCCTTAGGGATACTCTCGCTGCAGCCTGCTTCGTGGATGATGCTCACTACGTTGCTCAGGATCTCGAGGATACGTGCGCTGATGTAGCGGTTCACCTCGAGCTGGCTGAAGTGCTTGGTGGTACTACCATCAGCCGACTTAGCCTCGATCTCTTGGGTGCGAGATACGGAGAGGTTCATCGAGCCTCGCTCGATCTTCAGCTTCTCAGCGTCGGCCTCGAGGAGGGGTACGGAGAGCTGCGTGAGGTCGCGCGTCACATTGTTCCCACCCAGCGGCAGGACGTAGAGAGCGACGGGGAAGCGCTCCTGATAGATCGCGATGGAGGTGGTACCACCGCCGATGTTGACGTAGGCACAGCCGAGGGCCATCTCCTCGATCGTCATCGTAGCAGCAGCCTCAGCGATAGGCGTGGGGAGGATGCCCAAAAGGCGCAGACCTAAGCGATCTTCGATGGTCTCGCGGACGTTGATGATGATGTTCTGGCGGGCTACGATGAGCAGATACTGGGCCTCCAGACGGCGACAACGCACACCTCTGGGGTTGGACTCACGCTTGCCATCGCAGCGGTAGCGGGGCTCGGTGATGGAGAGGATCGTCATGCCGGGATAGCTGGCATCACTGACCTGGTCCTTGAGGGTAAGTAGGTGCTCGGGGGTGACGACGCTACCTTCTTCACCGAGGTCGATGAAGGAGTCATAGCGCTCGGAGCGCATGGAGCGGCACTCCAGCCCTACATACACGCCGGAGATCTGAGCCTCCTCGGGTAGGGCGGTGCTGAGCTTATCGAGGAGCAAAAAGATACGCTTGGCAGCCTCCTCGATGTTGTGTATAGAGCCTTGGCGCACGCAGCCAGCCGTGGGGACACGGTGGGCGGCGATGGGCACGACGCGTCCCTGTGGGGACTTCGTGGCGAGCATCCCAGAGAGGGAGGTGCTGCCTATGTTGATGACGGCGTATATGCTATCCCTACGATCGTTCATTTCTTCTGTGGCTTGTTAGGTTTGCCCTTCTCGGCGGGCTTATTGGGTTTCTTGGGGGTGGGGGCTTGCTGAGGAGCGGGCTTCTTAGTATCCTTCTTGGGGTCCTTCTTCGGCTCTTTCTTATCGGTCTTCGCCTTGTCGCCCGGCTTGCTTGCAGGCTTATCCTTGGGCTTGTCCTTAGGGGCTTCCTTAGCCTTCTCGCGGGGCTTCTCCGTGGCGGCAGGCTTCTTCGGAGCGGGAGCCGCAGAGACTGCTGGCGCAGGCTTGGGGGCGGGATCGGGTGTAGGAGCTGGTGCAGCGACGACTTCACCTTCTTCGTCGAAGGTCTCGCCCTCGGGGGCATAGCGGCTACGGGCGATGATCTGCGTGCCGTAGTCGAGGTTGACGTAGCTGAAGGCATTCATCCCGCGCTTGGGGAGTACGCTCTCAGCGAAGATGCGCCACTTACGGAGCTTCTCACTCCAGTTAGACTCGCGGCCCATAATGACTCGCGTCGTGCCGATACGTGGGATGAGCACGATACCATCGGTCTCGTCGACGTAGACCTGCCCGAAGTAGTCGGTGAAGTAAGGGTCTTCGCGCAGGGCGGCCATGAGGTCGTAGACGGGACCCGTAGCCATCTTGAGGTCTACAGCACCGCTGACGATGGGGAGGTAAGCTGCGAAGGTGGGGTTCACCGTGATGGTACCCTTACCCTGCGTGACGTAGTAGCTCTTACCCGAGGCTTCCTGCACGATGTAGAGGGGGTGCTTCTCCGTCAGACGGATCTGCACGGAGGAGGATGAGGGGGCGATGAAGGCCTCAGCACGCTTGTAGATAGGCATACTGAGCAGCGTACGCTCGATCTTACGGAGGTCGATGGAGTCAAGGCGCTTCCCTCGTAGCTGGATGCCACGGCGGGCAAGCTCATCGGTGATGCGGTCACCGGTGAGGAAGAGCGGTTCGCCACCCGCCTCGGTCTTTACCTCGACGGTGACAGCTTCGCAGCGGTCGGTGGAGGTGACGCGTGGGGAGCGGATGAGTAAGTACGCGATACCTCCTATCAGTGCGACTGACAGGAGGAGCAGGAGTAGGTTGCGTACGAAGGCTCTATTCTTCATAGCCTGCGGCGGATCTCATCTGCTACCTGGGGCACCAGGCGGTCAATATCTCCAGCGCCGACCATCAGGATGACTTCGGGGAGCTCCTGACGCTTCTTGAGCTCGGGGAGCAGGCCTTCCTTGGGCAGGACAAGCACATCCTTATGCTTCATCACGTCGGCGATCATTTGCGAAGTGACGCCTGGGATGGGGAGCTCGCGAGCAGGATAGATATCGAGGAGGATGACTTCGTCGAGCTGGTCAAGGCTCGCGGCGAACTCCCGATAGAAGTCCTGCGTACGGCTATAGAGGTGCGGCTGGAAGATGCCGAGGATCTTGCGGTCGGGATAGAGCTCACGCACCGAGCGGATGCTGGGATCAAGCTCATTGGGGTGGTGGGCGTAGTCATCGATGAGCACGCAGCGGGGATCATCGATGAGGCGGTCGAAACGGCGATAGACCCCACGGAAGGAGGCTACACCTGCGGCCAGCTCTTCGAGGGTAGCGCCACAGAGGTAGGCTACGGCCATAGCTGCTACGGCATTCTCCACATTGATGAGGAGGGGCACACCGAGCTCGACGTGGAGCGTACCAGCAGGGCGCCCTTCGATAGCGGGATAGTGCCAGTCGAAGAAGAGGTGCCCATCACGGATCTCGATGCCGTCGGCACGGAAGTCCGCTTCGTCGGCACCGGTGGTGTAGGTGAAGAGGCGCGTTCCTTCCTTGAGGCGGGGCGTCACGGGGACACCCTTCTTCATCACCAGAGCACCCTCTGCGCTGATGAGCGAGGTGAAGTGCTCGAAGCTTTCCCGATAGGCCTCGGGCGTATGGTAGATGTCGAGGTGGTCGGGGTCCGCGGAGGTGATCACCGCGATGTATGGTGAGAGATGGTGGAAGGAGCGGTCGAACTCATCGGCCTCGATCACGGCATAGTCGCTGTGGTCGGAGATGAGGCAGTTGGTCTGGTAATTATTCGAGATACCGCCGAGGAAGGCGTGGCAGTCGACGTGGCTCGAGCGCAGGAGGTGTGCCAGTAGGGTAGAGGTCGTCGTCTTGCCGTGGGTACCAGCGACGCAGAGCCCGCGCTCACGGCGGGTCAGTTCGCCGAGGAGCTCAGCACGCTTCATCACACGGTTGCCCTGTGCGCGGAAGAATGCCAGCTCGCGGTGGTCGTGGGGAACGGCTGGAGTGAAGACGACGAGGGTATCCTTTGTGCGGAAGGGCTCGGGGATTAGCTCGGGATCGTCTTCGTAGTGGATGGTAGCACCCTCTTCGCTCAAGGCGTGTGTGAGGGGCGAAGGTGTCAAGTCATACCCTGCTACGCTATCTCCCTTGCTGAGGAAGTAGCGCACGAGAGCGCTCATACCTATGCCACCGATACCAATAAAATACAGCTTCATACACTATCTCTATTTTACCATTTTACGCAAAGGTACAAAGAAAGTAAGACCGAGCGCCAGAGTCCTTATATAAAGCGGGTAAAGTCTTGGCTTTTATCGATGGAATTAAGTGAAAGAAGAAGATCCAGAGGAGTAGTACATTTTGCACAGCTCCTCTGGACCTTTGTGATAGGGCTTAGAATGACCCTTACTCCGCCTTGCCGGAGCCTAAGTGGTAGTAGGCGCAGTGGGGGTATTCGTAGGCGTCAAGACCGAGTAAGTTGATGTTCGTCCGATAGACATGGCTATCATTTTCCGTATAGCTCTCTGCAGGGAGTAGTCGGAAGTAAACTCGTGCATAGAGCGTATGAGCATTATTCCCCAGAGTCCCAGAGCGCTTCTCATAGATTTCAGCTCGCTCTGCAGGTACGCTGATGAAGGTTATTCTCTGTTGAGTGGTGAGGTAGAGCGAGACCTTATTGTTACCTGGAGTAGAGAGGTAGGGGAGTGTAGACCCATATAACTCTCCATAAGGGTAGCCAGATCGTGTGAAGTCATATCCTTCGGTGGTGAACTGATGCCTTGCATAGTAAGTTCGATTCAGGTCGAACTTCTCCACGGCTTCCTTCAGCTTCTCTAAAAGATTAGCTCGTTGTCGTTGGTATTCGAAGGGATTAGAGGTCGGCGATGACTCGCTATCCCCCAAAGATTGAGCGTATGCCTTGAGCGCTACATCCGAGTATGTCGTGTAGCCAGCTTTGATAAGTGCAGGGACATAATCCGCAGGTAGAAGCTCCACGGCCTCTGGGTGTAGAGGTGTATGCTCTATCGGGTCAGTTATGATTTCCCCCTTCTGTATGGCTCTGGCAAGCTCTACGACGAGGCTATCCTTAGGATACTTTGGGAGACTCAAGAAGTACACAGTGTCTTGCGGGATGAGATTTCCAAAGATGTTTTTCTTAGGGGCAGGAATACTCCACTTGAGTTTTCCTCTCGTGAAGGCTGGAATCTCCCTATCCTCCCATGATGGATGTCTAATGGTTTTGTACCTTTTGCTAGGCTCATTTTGATACCGCTCTTCTGGTTGATAAGGCAGGCCTATGGTGAGGCTATCGCCCATGTGGAAGGTGTGTCCATTGATGGTGGCGACGGGCTCTTGGGCTGCAATGGAGCCCGTGCCAAGCAGAAGGAATAGGAAAAGATAGAGGTAGTTACGCATAAGGAATAGGTTGTATTTGTGTGAGTTGGAGGTGTGTCAAAGCCTTTTTCCTATGGATAAAGTTACTTCTTTTTTGCGGGCTATGGGTGGTAGGGCACTTCCACCGCCTTGCTGGAGCCGAGGTGGTAGTAGGCGCAGTGGGGGTATTCGTAGGCATCAAGGCCAAGGTAATCTACGGGGAGGATGTAGATGAGGGGCTGATCCGCTACATAGGATGTCCCTGGGGCGATACGGATATAGGACTTGACGTAGAATGCCTGCATACCCATTCCTTTTGTATCTGTGCGCTTCTCAAAGCGCTCCGCTCGGTCAGCAGGGACGCTGATGAAGGGAACTTCCTTTTCTGTAAAGAAGGATGGTCTGATCGCTTCCTTCCCCATAATATCGGGGTCAGGTAGGGGGCCGTCTACTCCTGGCTGCCAGGCATAGCCCGAGCGCTTGGGGTCGTATCCCCTGGTGATGACCTTGTGTCGCAGGTAGTAGACCCGATCGAGATCAAACTTCTCGACGGCTGCTTTCAGCTTCGCCAATAGGGGCGCTCGCTGTCTCTGAAACTCGCGGGGATCGTCAATGTCATCGATCGTCTGCTCTCTGTCCTTCAAGTTTTTGGCGTATACCTGGATGACTTCGTCGGTGTAGGTTAGGGTGCCGATCTTGATAAGAGCCACGATATAGTCTGAGGGGCGTAGCTCTACGGCCTCTGGATAGAGCGTCTTATCCTCCCGTATGGGCTCCGTCAGGATCTCCCCACGCTCTACGGCTTCCTTGAGGTCGATGATGAGGCTATCCTTGGGGAACTGTGGGAGGCTGAGGAAGTACACGGTATCTGGCTCATTGAGCCTCTCGCCGAATACATTCATTTTAAAGGGCTTGATATGTATCTTGAGTTCGCCTTTTGCGAAGGTGGGGATCTCCATATCTTCCTGCGACCAAGAGAGTGCTTTGTAAATACCGCTGGGATCATCATCATGGGGCAGACCTATGGTGAGGCTATCGCCGAGGTGGAAGGTGTGTCCGTGGATCGTGACGACAGGCTTTTGGGCTGAGATACAGCTTGTCCCAAGAAGAAGGAATAGGATGAGATAGAGGTAATTACGTATGGTGAATAGCCCGTGTTTGTGTGACTTAATGTGGAGGGATGATGTCCTTTCTCTGGGGTAAAGTTACTCGTTTTCCGAAGAGTAGGGTAGGCGATAGGTCGAGTGCGAAGCGATGCCCTTTCGCAGGATATGACCCGCTGTGACAAAGGACTTTAGCTCTGCTGTGGCGGCCGTCGGGGAGAGCCCTGTGAGCTTCACATATTCGCTCCGGGTGAGGATGTGGTGGATGTGTAGATAGCTGAGGAGCTGGCTAAGGCGCCGCTCACGCCCCTCTCGAGGGCGCGTGTAGCTGCGATGCGGGGCGCGCTGGAGCCTGCAGACCCTACGGGTGCGCTGTACGAGTCTGTGGTCAGCGTGGAAGCGCACATCGGCGAGCTCCAGGCTGGCGGCATTGCGTGTCGCAGTCTCTTCGCCTTCGGGGGGAGCAACCTCCTTGCGGTAGCCGAGCTTGGGGCGGAAGCTCCCCACGCCATCGATATGTACGATATAGCCGTCTGCGAGCCTCTTAGCGAGCTCTTCGCCGAGGAGCTGGAGTACGCCTTCAATTTCAGCGCGTGAGAAGGTACAGCCTTCGGCCATACGTTCGGAGATGTCCTCGGTGCTGAGTCGTCCTTCGCTGATCAGGCGAGGGTGCTGGCTGGGATGCTTCCCAAGGCCTTGAGGAACTTGCCTCATTGTGTACTTTGCCATCGTCGTGTCGTGTATTGGGGTACTTGTCTTACTGATAGGAGAAGCTCTCTGCTCTTCCTGAGGCAAAAGTACGGCGGGGCGGAAAGAAAGGGCGGCACCTTTAGTGCTATTTGGTCGGCTATGTGCGTAGTCCTATCATCTACGTGCCTAAATCCAAAGATCCACGCACGTGGACGATAAGACTACCGACGTGGATGGAGCTTATCTCCCGCTGCTTCGCAAGAATCGCACCGCTGGGGTAGGGGAGTGCTTGTATTGGATGAGGATTTTCTTTCATGAAGGGGCTACTTGCTCCCCGTAGATGTGCGGGGCGTAGTGAGCTACAAGAGCCGTGTATATACAGCACGTCCCGACAGTCAGATGACTGCCGGGACGTGCTGTATAAAGTGATGGGGTAGGGGAGACCCTTACTGAAGGGCTACCCAGCGCACGAGCGCGAAGTCCATACGATGTGGGAGCTCGGGGTGCGAAGGCAGGATACGCAGAGCGCGCTTGTAGTGCCCAGGACGAGCCTGCTTGAAGCGGAGCTCGTAGACCTCACGTGAGCCATTGCGCTCGACGAGTGTCAGGGCAGTCTTCGCTACGAAGCGGAGTCGACCCTGAGCATCTTCGCGTGCGTCGACGAGCTCGACCTCAAGATCCGAGGTGAGTGCACCCTTGTCGAGGACAAGGCGTACCGTCTCTTCGTCTCCTGTGTGGCGCTCGTTGGACATATATGCTGCGCTCTCGGAGCACTCGACAGAGATGACCTGCATGCTATCCCAAGCCTCGGCGGTAGTGCGCTTCCACTCGGTGAGTTCGCGGGCGATACGGTTCGAGTCTGCGTGCAGGCGAGCTGAGCGCTCGGCGAGCTTCGTGTAGAAGCGCTCGTAGTAATCGTCCATCATGCGGCGCATGGTGTAGTGAGGAGCGATGAAGTTCATCGAGTTCTTCATCGTCTGTACCCAACCATCGGAGTAGGGCTTGCCATCGCGCTGGAAGTAGAGGGGTACGATCTCCTTCTCGAGAAGGTCGTAGATCGTCGTAGCGTCGAGCTTGTCCTGCAGCGACTGATCAGCGAAGGTACGCTTGTCGGTGAGTGCCCAACCAGCACCCTTGCGGTAGCCTTCGTACCACCACCCGTCGAGGACGGAGAGGTTGAGGACACCGTTCATCTCGGCCTTTTCGCCTGAGGTACCCGAGGCTTCGAGAGGACGAGTAGGGGTGTTCATCCAGATATCTACGCCAGCGATGAGCTTGCTGGCAAGGCGCATATCGTAGTTCTCGAGGAAGATGATCTTCCCGAGGAACTGAGGCAGGCGGCTGATCTCGAGGATGTGCTTGATGAGGCCCTGACCGCCACCGTCGGCGGGGTGTGCCTTACCCGTGAAGAGGAACTGTACGGGGTACTTGGGGTTGTTGACGATGCGCTCCAGACGCTCAAGGTCGGTGAAGAGGAGGTGCGCACGCTTGTAGGTAGCGAAGCGACGACCGAAGCCGATGAGCAGGGCGTTGGGGTTGATGCCTTCGAGGACGGATACCGTCGTCTCGGGATCACCGCTGTTGTGTAGCCACTTCTCGCCGTAGAAGGAGCGGATATGCTCGACGAGGCGGAGCTTGATCGCCTGGTGTGTCTCCCAGATCGTCTCGTTGGGGAGCTGCTGGATCTTCGCCCAGGTAGCTTCCTCGGTCTGCTTCTTGATGAAGTCCTTGCCGAAGTGCTTCGTGTAGAGCTCCTGCCACTCGGCAGAGGCCCATGTAGGCAGGTGGACGCCGTTGGTGACGTAACCAACGTGCAGCTCTTCGGGGAAGAAGCCCTTCCATACGGGGGCGAACATCTCCTGCGAGACGCGGCCGTGCAGCAGGCTCACACCGTTGGCTTCCTGACAGGTATTCAGTGCGAAGACGCTCATGGAGAACTTCTCGTTGCTCTCGGGATTCTCACGGCCGAGGCTGATGAAGTCGTGCCAAGAGATGCCGAGACGCCCAGGGATGTGACCGAGATACTTGCCGAGGAGCTCCTCGTCGAAGTAGTCGTGACCAGCGGGGACGGGCGTGTGACAGGTGTAGATCGAGGAGGCACGGACGAGCTCAAGAGCTTCGTCGAAGGGAAGACCTTCGCCCTCGACGTAGTCCAGGAGGCGCTGTACGCTCATGAAGGCAGCGTGACCTTCGTTCATGTGATAGACGTCCTTCGAGATGCCGAGGCGGTTGAGGAGGAGCACACCACCGATACCGAGGAGGTACTCCTGCTTCATACGGTTCTCCCAGTCACCGCCATAGAGCTGGTGCGTGATGGGGCGGTCCCATTCGCTATTCTGTGGAATGTCGGTGTCGATGAGGTAGAGGCTGATACGGCCGACGTTTACCTTCCAGATGTGGCTGTATACGATGTGACCAGCATAGGGCACCTCGAGGATGAGGGGCGTCTGTCCGTCCTCTTCGAAGATCTGCTCGATGGGAAGCTGGGTGAAGTCCTGGGCTTCGTAGTTCGCCTGCTGCTGGCCTTCGGGGGTGAGGCTCTGGGTGAAGTAGCCGTAGCGATAGAGGAAGCCGACGGCGGTGAGGCGGACGTTGCTGTCGCTGGCCTCCTTGAGGTAGTCACCAGCGAGGACGCCAAGACCGCCGGAATAGATCTTGAGGATATTCGTCAGACCGTACTCCATGCTGAAGTAGGCGACGGAGGGACGTACTGCATCTGCAGGCTCGTTCATATAGGCCTGGAAGTCGGCATAGACTTCGTCCAGCTGCGCCATGAAGTCCTTGTCAGCGACGAGGGCTGCCATCTCCTCGGCGGAGAGCAGGCGAGTGAGCGTGATAGGATTGCCTTCGGTCGACTCCCAGAGTTCGGGAGAGATACGGCGGAAGAGATTCTGTGCCTTGGGGGTCCATACCCACCAGAGGTTGTGGGCGATCTCGTCGAGTCTACGCAGCTCAGCGGGCAGCTGGGCATAAGCATAGATGTTCGTCCAGACGGGATCGTTGGCGCGCTTTGTTACGATCATAAATATATTCCTTCTTCTAAGCAATCGAGACAGTCGGTCGACTATCCTTTTTTGATGGTGCAAAGGTACTGATAATAAACCACTGCCCCTTACTTTACGACAAGATCGTAAAGCAAGGGATAGTGGTATCTCTATGAGGTGGGGTAGGGGTGCGCCTATTTCTTCGCTGGAGTGAGGCCGAGGGCGGCTGCTTCGCGGAGCATAAATTCGTAGGCGGGCTCGTATTCGTTGGGGATCGTGCCGTCGAGGATAGCGTCCTTGATGGCGTCCTTGATGAGTCCTACCTCGCGGCAAGGCGTGAGGGCGAAGGTGTCCATGATGAGCTGGCCTGAGATGGGCGGCTGGAAGTTGCGGATGCGATCCTTCTCCTCGATGTCGACGAGCTTCTGACGAACAACCTTGTAGTTGTCGAGGTACTTGCGTACGCGCTGGGGATTCTTGCTCGTGATGTCGGCTTCGACGAGGAGCATGAGGTCGTCGATATCGTCTCCTGCCTCGAAGAGCAGGCGGCGCACAGCGGAGTCCGTCACGCCCTCATCGACGAGGGTGGCGGGGCGCATGTGCAGGTCGACGAGCTTCTCCACGTAGTGCATCTTGTGATCAAGCGGAAGGCGGAGGCGGCGGAAGATCTTCGACACCATCTTCATGCCGATGAAGTTGTGGTTGTGGAAGGTCCAGCCGAGGCGCTGGTCAAAGCGCTTGGTGCGGGGCTTCCCGATGTCGTGGAGGAGCGCTGCCCAGAGGAGCCAGAGATTCATCTCGTGCCCAGGGCGGGCGGTGGAGAGTGCCTTGGCCATGTTGTCCACGACCTTGTAGGTGTGGGTGAGATTGTCCTTGTGGCCGATGCCGTCACGCGTCTCGGCGCCCTTGAGCTCGAGGAGCTCGGGGAAGACGAGCTTCATCAGACCGGTCTTCTCGAAGAGCTCGAGGCCGATGGATGGGCGAGGGGAGAGGAGGATCTTGTTGAACTCCGTCGAGATGCGCTCGGCGGAGATGATCTCGATGCGCCCTGCATTTCGCCCGATAGCAGCGAAGGTGTCGGGGTCGATGAAGAAGCCGAGCTGCGAGGCGAAGCGTATGGCACGCATCATGCGCAGCGGGTCATCGCTGAAGGTGATGTCGGGATCGAGTGGCGTGCGCAGGGTGAGCGCCTCCATATCGTGCAGGCCGTCGAAGGGGTCGACGAGCTGACCGAAGCGGTCGGCGTTCAGGCAGATGGCCAGAGCATTGACCGTGAAGTCACGGCGCTCCTGATCTTCCTCCAGCGTGCCGTCCTCGACGAAGGGCTTGCGACTGTCGGGTGTGTAGCTCTCGCGACGGGCGCCTACGAACTCGATCTCCAGGTCGCCCTGCTTGACCTGTGCCGTGCCGAAGCGAGCGAAGACCGAGATGCGTGCACCACGCCCGAGGCGCCCCGCTACCGCCTGCGCCAGGTCGATGCCGCGCCCGATGGAGACGACGTCGATATCCTTCGAGGGGCGGTAGAGGAGGAGGTCACGCACATAGCCCCCGACGATGTAGGCGTCTACGCCGAGTTCGTCCGCGGCTTCGCCGATGAGGTGAAAGAGGGGGGTGTCTACCTTGTCGTAGATCTCATCTTCCTTTTCGTAGAGCAAGTCTTCGCTGAGCATCCTTTCTTAGTTGGGTTTCTTCGGCTGCAAAGATACGGGTTTCTTGCGTGGGGAGTGCGGTCACCCACGCTTTATGAAAGAAAAGCATCGGGTGCGTTTCACGTGGAACTGCTCACGTGGAACTGCACCCGATGTCCTCTCGCGCTTCGCGCGCGTACGTATATAATATGCTTAGGGCTCGATGTCGTGGAGTACGCGATCAGCGTCGGTGATCTCGCGAAGAGGGCGGCAGGGGTTGCCAACGGCGATGACGCCTGCAGGGATGTCGCGCGTGACGACGCTGCCTGCTCCGATCACGGCACCTTCGCCGATGGTGACACCACCGAGGATCGTTACCGAGCCGCCGATCCACACGTTGTCGCCGATCTTCACGGGCTTGCCTTCCTCGTAGCCTGTGTTGCGCTCCTCGGTGAGTAGCGGATGGGTCGGGGTATAGATGCTGACATTCGGCCCGATGAAGACGTGGCGGCCGATATCGATACGCCCCGCATCAAGCGCGGTGAAGTTGCTGTTGGCGAAGCTGAAGTCTCCGATGTGGACGTTCGATCCGTAGTCAAAGAAGACGGGAGGCACGAAGTGGCACCGTTCGCCCATCGTGCCGAGGAGCGAGCGGATAATCTCGCTGGCTTCTTCGTGCTCGTCGGGGCGCAAGGCATTGTACCGCTGGATGAGGTCTTGTGCTCGCAGTCGCTCCTCGTGGATCTCGGGGTCGATGGCGCAGAAGTATAGTCCTGCTTGGCGTCGCTCTCTCTGGGTCATAGGGTGTGGCTTGGTGTAGTGATGTGTGGGTGGAGTGGGTGAGTGTTCCACGTGGAACGTACCTCTGTTTTCTTCGCTTTCCTGCGGTGCACTTCGCTGTTTACTCGCGCGCCTTGCTGTCGATCCAGATGGTCACGGGGCCGTCGTTCGTTAGAGACACCTGCATATCGGCGCCGAAGCGACCCGTACCGATGGGGCGACCGAGTCGCTCCTCAAGGGCGCGGACAGCCTCATTGTAGAGGGGCTCGGCGACCTCGGGGCGGGCGGCACGGATGTAGGATGGGCGGTTGCCCTTCTTCGTCTCCGCCATGAGGGTGAACTGCGATACGGCGATGATGTCCCCGCCGACGTCGAGGATGCTGCGGTTCATCACCCCGTTTTCGTCGTCGAAGATACGCAGCTGTGTGGCCTTCTTCACGAGGTACTCGATGTCCTCCGCGGTGTCGTCGGGAGAGATGCCGATGAGGATGAGCATGCCGAGGCCGTGGCTCTCGGCTAGGATTGTGTTTTGGTTAGAGACGCTACCCATTTGGGTACGTTGAATGAGAAATCGCATAGGAAAGATTGTTCTTGTTGAATCTTCTTAGCCTCTTCTTCCTCTTTTTCGAGGGTTATGATTCCTTTGCTATGTGCTAAGCCTTTTAACCTTTTGAGGAAGGGACCTGTGATAAAGAATAGTATTAAGATTGCTGAGATTATTGCAAGAATTACATAACGGGTGTCTGTGAGGATTAGCCCAATTATGCAGCCAATATGTATGCAGGATGCTCCCCCAAAGATGAAGAGTAGGATTTGTCCCAACATAATGTTTATTCTCGATACAGAGTAGGTTCCTGGGTCTGTGGAGAGGAAAGAATTATCTAATCTCCATGGTGCTCCAGGCTGCATCTTGTATTCTACTCTGACTTGGAGCTCCTTCTCTATTTGACATATTCTCTTTTCATAGATTTCATACCAAGCTTTTGATCCCTTGGCCATCATAATCCAAATGGATGAGAAGATAAATCCTAAGATAGCTAGAATGCAGCAAATCACGTGGATGTGTATATCGCTAAAGTCGCTGTTTGTTAGCCATTTGTCGCGTTCTAATAGAAGCTTTTCTGTGAGATTAGCATACCCTGTGATAAGTATGACTATGAATGTGATTAAGAATATGGAGCGCTGCCAAAGATTCTGTATCTCAAACTTTCGAATCTTGTAGAATTCTTTTCTAAGTTCCTTGAGGGGAACTCTTTTATCTCCAAGGTATCTGATCTGCTTTACCTGTGTAGATGTTTCTGGCATGTCTTTGTTTAATATGATTATGAGTACTAGTTTTCGGGGTGGAAGGCGGTGTAGATGATGCGGGCCTTGGCGGGGCCGATGACGGCGGTGAGGTCGTCGAGGCTCGCGGAGGCGATGGCTTGCACGCTGCGGAAGGCCGTGAGGAGCTCGTCCTTCGTCTTCGGGCCGATACTCTTGATGTAGTCGAGGCGTGAGGAGAGCTGGCTCTTACTGCGCTTGTCACGGTGGAAGGTGATGGCGAAGCGGTGCACCTCCGCCTGGATCTGCTCGAGGAGACGGAAGGTCGGGCTGTGGTGGCGCACGGGGATCTCATCGAGGGTGTCCGTGCCGAAGAGGAGCCCTGCCGTGCGGTGGCGGTCGTCCTTCACCAGCCCCGCTACGGGGATGGCGAGGCCCAGCTCAGAGAGGGCTTCGCGTATGGCGCCTATCTGCCCCTTACCTCCGTCGGCGAGGATGAGGTCGGGGAGACCTTCGCCTCCTGCCTCTTCGCTCAGGCGGCGGTAGCGGCGTGTGACGACTTCGCGCATGGAGGCGTAGTCGTCGGGTCCTTCGACCGAACGGATGTTGAACTTCCTGTAGTCCTTCTTCGACGGGCGCCCGCGCTTGAAGACGACGCAGGCTGCTACGGGATCGGAGCCTTGGATATTCGAGTTGTCGAAGCACTCGATATGTAGGGGGAGCTTATCCAGATGCAGGAGGTCCTTCAGCTCGGTGACGATCTGCATGAGGCGCTGGTCGGGGTTGAGCCGCTCGGCACGCTTGTACTTGTCGACCTTGTACTGGCGGACGTTGCGCTCGGAGAGCTCGAGGAGCTTCTTCTTGTCGCCACGCTGGGGGATGGTGATCGTCACGCTGGCATCGTCCTGCCACCCGGGATCGAAGGGCAAGATCAGCTCCTTGGCGCGTGAGGCGAAGCGCTGGCGTAGCTCGGTGATGGCGCTGGCGAAGAGCTCCTCGCGCGTCTCGCCTTCGATGAGGCTACGGTACTCGATGGTATAGACCTGCGTGACCATCCCTTGGGTGAGGTGCATGAAGTTCACGTAGGTCGCGCCGTCTTCGTCCTCGTCGAAGCTGAAGACGTCGACATTGTGGATGTGGTGCGGGGCGACGGTGTGCTTGACCTGATAGTTCTCGAGGTACTGAAGGCGCTCCTTGTAGATCTGCGCTTCCTCGAAGCGAAGCTCCTCGCTGAGGCGAAGCATCTCCTCGCGATAGAGGTCGATGACGTCACGGAGGTTCCCACGCAGGAGGTTCGTGATCTCGCGGATGTTGTGCGCGTAGTCCTCGGCAGTCTGGTAGCCGACACAGGGCGCCTTGCACTTCTTCATGTGGTACTCGAGGCAGACCTTGTACTTGCCCTGGGCGATCTTGTGCGGGGAGAGGTCAAGGTCGCAGGTGCGGATTGGGTAGAGGTCGCGCACCATGGCTACGGCGGCGTGTGCCATACCTACGTTGGGGTACGGGCCGAAGCGCACCGAGCCATCGTGGGCGGGGCGGCGCTCGACGCGGACGCGGGGGAAGGGCTCGTGGCGGATGACGACCTCGGGATAGGTCTTGTCGTCCTTGAGAAGGATGTTGTAGCGGGGCTGATGCTCCTTGATGAGGGAGTTCTCGAGGATAAGGGCCTCAGCTTCGGAGCCCACGACGACGTACTCGATACCGCGGATCTGGCGCACCAGAAGGCGGGTCTTCGAGCTGGGTACGTCGCGCTGGAAGTAGCTACTGACGCGGCGACGCAGGTTCTTCGCCTTCCCGACGTAGATGATCGTGCCCTCCTGGCCGATGTACTTATAGCAGCCGGGGGCTTCGGGGAGCGTAGGGAGGATCTTGCGTATTTCGTCGAGCGTCATCGTGTCTTATCTGAGGGAGGTGGGGCAAAGTCGCCCCCATTACAACAAAGATACGGGAAAGATGGTGGTGGGAATGCACCATCTTTCCCGTGTATCTTATCACCTCTCTATAAGAATGGGTATGTCCAGGCTTCTACTTTCAGTTACAGAGCCTGTGGGTTTTCGTTTCTCTCTCTGGGGTAGCTACTTCCGTTGGTAGATGTACAAGGTGTAATCAAAGTCTATTATATATAGCTTATCTCCTGATATATATAGGCGTGACATCTTGGGATCAAGGCGACGAGAGGTAGTTCTCTTTTCTTGCCTGGGAATCACACTATCAGCCCATGTCATCTTGCGAGTCTTGAGGTCAAAGATTCCAGCCCAATCACCACTCATGGCGAGATATAGGTATCTCTCTTCCATTGGAGTTCCGACGAAGGTGAGACTATTCCCTTGAAGTATAGGAAGGGAGTAGAATAAAAAGCTGCCTATCCCAAGAGGATCTACATTTTGGAAGAAATAGCTTTCAATACATTCTGCTGTAGCCGTGTCAAAGATCTTAACACCGAAGCAGCTGATGGCTATGATGGCTTTGTCTGTTTCTCGCATATAGCATGTTCGCTCCCGATAAAGCTCAGGATATTTATTTGCTATATGTGCATAACAATCGGATAGTTGATGAGAGATCTCACCTGTTTCTATATTGATACCGATGATGTCTGGTAGTTGAATCCACAGCATCCCGTGTGCTATCCCGATTATCTCGTACTTTTTACTTGCTACAGCATCTAAGGAACAAGTCCAAATAACATCACCGGTGTGATCTAAGCGATGGATCTTTGTTTTACTATAGCCAAAGATCAGGCCATTCTCTTCGTAGAGGCGATATGGGACTCTTTTTGTGAGGACTTCTTTACCGTCTATAGGAGAAATGAGATTATGTCCTTCTTGATCACGTTTTCCTATGTAGGTACTTTGAGGCCCCAAGGAATAGACCTCCTTAAACACATTAAATAGCTCTCCTTCTGATAAATATATTTGGAGTTTATTCTTTCCTCTACTGCCCTTCCACCATACTCCAATATAATTCTCTATTGTTGCAATAAATTCAGGCCAAGTGCCTTGTACGATTCTGTAGGGCTTAAAATCGATATTGATTTGTACACCATTGAGAGAGAGGTAAAATTCACTTCCATCCTTCATATGGACATAGTTCCCCGTTGCTGGGTCAAGGGCAAATACATTTTGGATCTTCTTGATCTTAATGTACTCGTCCATGCCTAGGGTCGCGGGAGCAGTTTCTTTATACATACTGATCCTTATTTGATTTGTAATTCTGGGTGTTGTAGACATCTCAATGGCATCGGGGCTGATCTCTGTAGGGTGTGCCTTTGGGGTATCTATTGCTCATAGCAAATATACATAAAGTTGTCTTTGTGAGTTACAGGGGGGGGATGTGGCTATTAGGGGTAAATATAGAATCGCCTTTTCCTGCGCAAAACAAAGAGGCAAGGAGGGGTATGACGAATTTCTATGGGGCGGTAGAATCCAGGTTTGCGGAGGAGGTGATGCAAACGAATACTCGTTCGTGGTGTGAACCTATATAGCTTCGTCGTCGGAGCAATATAGGTCAGCCCGCCGACCAATATAGGTCGATTTATCACCCTGCGGTAGGGTGGTGGCGCAAGCGGTGTCTATCATAGATAGAGCTATAGCGAAAGGCTGTCACGACAAGAAGAGGAGAAGGATATGCGAACCAGTACTGGTCGCCGACGTGACCAGTACTGGTAACTGATATCAACCAGTACTACTTCGCGCTGCGACCAGTACTGGTCAGACGAGTGACCAGTACTGGTTACTTTCCCCTCCTTGTGTGGGTGTGCGGTATGGGATTGTAATACAGAGTGTTGTGTTGTGCTCGCTTGGAGTGCCTTTCCCAGCTGAGAAAAAGAAATCTCCCCGAGGAGCGGGATTGTCGGCTTGGTGTGAGGTGGAGGCTACTCCAGCTCGATGGGATTGAAGGGGATCGTCCAAGAGAGTGTTTCGCCAGCCGTCAGGAACTTCCCCTGCGCATCCCGTGGATATACCCGCTGGCCATTGGCCTCAAAGGTCTGAATCGGATGCTTGTGTAGCCGCTGATAGTAGTCTCTGAACTGTGCGCGACTGACCGACTTCACCAAGCGAATCTTCCACTCCACGATGTCCGCACTACGCTGACATAGGGCGTCGAGTACGAAGTGATGCGTTCCATCCATGCTGTGCAGCTCGAGGATCAGCCCAGGGAGGCCGCCAAAGAAGTTCGGGCCAGCGGAGATCGGGATGCTGGGAGTAAACCAAGCTTCGTAGCTTCTCCCGCGGAACTGGCACGTGGCACGCTGTGCCTCGTAGTCCGAGATGACCTTCTTCTCACCTGTCAGCGTCCATGAGAACGTCGGGGTGTCGGTGTACTTCAGCGTGGGGCCTGAGAGAGGCGTCCTGTAGTAGACCTGCGTCGTGCCATTGGTCAGATCGCGGTAGTAGCAGAAGGGAGACAGACCGCCTTCGGGGGTCTGCATCGTACCGTTGGGGTTGGTGATCTGTGTCAAGAGGGAGTCTGCCTGCCAGAGTCTGTAGCTGTAGGACTTGACAAGCGCCTTGCCCAGCTCCACGCGGATGATGTCTTCTTGGAAGTCTTTACTCTCGGCAGGTGTCTTGTGGCGGTAGGTGTAGTCCACGAAGTACTCGGACTTCCCGAGGATCTTCCCTGCTTGCAGGCGCATCGGTATAGCAGGGAGCTGTGCGAGCAGGCCGAGGGGGCTGATGCTCACGAAGGTGAGTAAGAGGAGAAAGAGGTTTCGCATAAGGCAGTCTGATATGATGTGTCATCCCATCAGCTACTCCAGCTCGATGGGGTTGTAGTAGAAGGTCGGGTTTTTGATTTGGATGCCTGCGCGAGGGAAAGATGTCGTGAGCGTCTGCACGATATCGGCATGCATGCGCCTACATAGATCACGGACTTGGCTCCGATCTGTGCGCTTGTAGTTGTCTTTATACTTGACGATGGGCAAGGCCTTGGGGAGCTGTGAGATGCTTGTTGCCTCGAAGATGTACTCCCTCTTGGCATCATAAGCCTCTAAGATCAGTCCAGGAGAGCCACCCAAGAGCCACGGGCCATTAGAGATGGGGATATCCGTCGCTACCCAAGCGGTATAGTCACGGCCTCGGAAGCGCGCTGTCGCCTTCTGGCAAGAATAGCCGAGTACGTCCTTGCGCTCATTGGTGAGTGTCCATGACTGGGGGTGTAGCTCATCAGAGTAGATGAGGGTATATCGGTAGGAGTAGATGAAGAGCCTAAAGGTAAGCTCGCTATAGGGCTTGGTGCCGCTCAGGTACTTATAGACCTCCATACCTCCCATTCCCCGCGCCTCGATACCAGGTCCAGCCTCTTGGCTCTCTGCTGCGATAAGCTCCTGCTGGTTGTCCAGGACGCAGACGTGTCCGAACTTCGAGATCTTCCGCCCGACGAGGAGGTACATCTCGTTCGTCACCTTGTCGTGCTTCTTCGGGTCAAGGAGGCAGGTCGTCTTGTAGTCAATGCGATAGTTCGCTGAGTCCAGGACGGTGTATTTCCTGATATCGAAGGGGTGTATACTGCCGATGGGACTCTGAGCACGGGAGGTCAGACAGATGCAGAGTAAGAGTAAGGAGAATGCGAAGGACTTCATGGAGATGTGACCGTTAGAAGAGTTTGAAGTGCGCCTTCAGCATGATCGTCGAAGTGCTCCATCTATGTTGTGTAGCTCGAGTATCAGCCCAAAGAGGCCGCCAAAGAAGTTCAGGCCAGCGGAGATCGGGATGCTGGGAGTAAACCAAGCTTCGTATCTTCTCCCGCGGAACTGCCACGTGGCACGCTGTGCCTCGTAGCCAGAGATGACCTTCTTCCCACCCGTTAGCGTCCATAAGAACGTCGGGGTGTCGGTGTACTTCAGCGTGGGGCCTGAGAGAGGCGTCCTGTAGGAGACCTGCGTCGTGCCATTGGTCAGATCGCGGTAGTAGCATAAGGGAGATAGAGAGGGTTTATTCCAGCTCAATAGGATTGTAGGGGAACGAAACGTTATCTTCATCTCCATCTCGAAACATCACCATCCCATTGGTCACTATGCGCATATACGTTTTGGGCTTCTTGTGCATTCTCTCTACATACTTGCGTATGTCCTTTCGATTATTCTCTTGATACTTCCAGTCCCATAGATGTATGCCTTCTTTGACCGATCTGATGCCTATGGCTCTGAAGATGTAATCTTGCTTCGCATCCTCTACTTTCAGGATTAGTCCTGGAAGCCCTCCAAATTTCCATGGTCCGACCGAGAGTGGAATATTCATTGTAAAGAGGGCTCTATAGTCTCGCCCCCTGAAACTCATTTGTGCCTCTGAGCAGGGGTAGCTGAGTACAGTAGAGTCTCTAGCGGATGTGACCCAATTAAACTTCGGAGTAGGTTCCTTATATTTCAGAGGTGGGCCAGGCTCAAAACTGCGATAGACTGCTGTAATTTGTCCCGTCTCCAAGTTGCAATAGGTATCCTCAGGAAAGGTGAGAAAGTATACGCTTGGGGCATTTTGACCAAGTTTAAACAAACTATCTTTCTGTAGCCTCATTCGTTTTAATCTGGGTTATAGGTCTGGGTATACTTTTTCCCAATGAGTAGGCTGATCGTGTCTGTTATTATTCTTTTTCCCCAGCGCATCTGGACTTGGTATAGCACCTCATACGAAGCCGTATCCAAAACTTTTGAAGCCGATAACGGCTCGTAGCAGGTCGCCCACTGTGCAGGAAGATTGTCGAGGCATAGTAGCAGGACAGACATTACAATTGCGATTCTTTTGATGGTCATAATAGTATCATAAGGGAGATAGAGAGGGTTTATTCCAACTCAATAGGATTATAGGGGCAAGTGTAATTTGCTCCAAGAGGGCCATTGGGTGTGAATACCTGGGGGGCTCCTATCGACCTAAGGAACTGAGTTGGTTTACGGAACATACGCGCAATGGTCTGGTTAGCCTTTTCCCTTGTGGTATCTGTATAAGGCCAATTCCAGAGCTTTATGAAGGTCGTCCTGTGTAAAATCTCATCTGCTGTATACTTTACTTCACCTGTATCATCATAGACCTCAAGGATAAGGCCGGGGAGAGAAGAGAACTTCCAAGGACCAGCAGAAAGAGGCAGTGCGAGTGTAAACCAAGCACTATAGTTTCGTCCTCGGAATCGACAGGTAGCTAGTTGGCAAGAATAGCCTAGGATAGTCTTCTTTTCACTAGACAATTCCCACTTAATCTGAGGTAAGGGTTCCTGATAGCGTAAGACTGGACCATCAGAGAACATCCTATATACCGTGGTCACAGATTTATCCTCTAGGCAGGTATATATATCCTCCCTTTGCGTATAGTTAGAATATGTAGGTAGCACTCGTGCCCCCTTTTTTAGCATGATGGTAGCGACAGAGTCTGTCTGGTATAGGTTCTCACTATAGGATTTGGTGTACCTATCTCCAATCTGGAGTGTTACGACATCTTCGTCTGCCACTTCCTGCTGTGTGGAAGCTTTTGATATGTACCTATATCTGACAAGATATCGCGCTGTGTCTAGAGTCCTGTATCTAGCTAGAGAGCGAGCTGTGGTGAAGATACAATCTCGCTGTGCCAACAGAGCTGATGTGGATACAAGAAATAGAATAGCAATGAATACTAGCCGTTTCATAGTACTTATACTTTAAAAAGAGGGTATTAAGCAAGCTCTCACAAGTAAAGAGTACTCAATACCCTCTCTCATTTGAAAGCTAATGTTTGCGCTTACTGCTATCGGTTTGATTGCTTGAGGTTATTCGGAGGATTAGAAGAGCTTGAGTCGCGCCTTCAGCATGATCGCCGAAGGGCGGATATCGTAGTAGCTGTGCGAGGCGACGAGGTCGGAGAGCGTCCCCGAGCTGTAGAGGCGCGCACCGAGGATATTCGTCCAGTCGAGGGTAAGGCGCACCTTCTTCCACGTGTAGGCGAGTCCAAGGTCGGCGAGTGTGAAGTGCCGTCCCTCAGTCACTGCATCGTTGTAGTAGTGCTCGGCGGTGAGCTTGATAGCGACATCCTCGAGGACATTCACGTGCGAGATGACCTTGTGGCTGAGGCTCTGTATGGGTGTGAGCCAGCTCCTATTCTCCAGGCGACTGCGGTGCAGGCCCCATGCGACGTTGTACTCCATCGTGAGCCATGATAGCGGCTTGAGGGAGCACCTCCCGCTGGCGCTGGCCCACTGACTCGTATAGCCGAGGAGCTTGCCCTCGAGATAGCTCTTACCCTCGCTCTGGCCGAGGGCTGCATCCCCAGAGACCGAGAGGGAGATCCAGTCATAGCCTTTGCTGAAGCGTGCATTGGCCGAATAGCTCTGCCCCGAGTGCGGCAGGGGAAGGCGCTCTATGACGGTGAGTGGGGGCTCGATCTTCAGCGAAGAGATGGCTTCACTGCGGTGATGGCTGTAGCTGACCCCCGCGCTGAGGAAGAGCATCGAGAAGATATCCTTGTAGCTGAGTGTGAGCCCTGTGCTGGCCGTGCGCGAGCTGAACTGACGCATCTCGTGGCGCGTCAGGCTGCGGTAGCTCTGCATGATATACCCTGCGTAGAGCGAGCTGAGGGTGGGCTGTGTGAGGGCTATCGAGCCATTCAGCTTGAGCGTGAAGTCCGAGGCGAACTTATAGCTCACCCAGCCCCGCGGCTCGAAGTACAGCTTCCCCTCCGAGAGCCTTTCGCTTGGGCGGAAGCCGTCCTGCATCAGTGTGTGGTAGTAGAAGAGCGGGAGTACGGCGTCGAGGCTGAAGACCTCGGACTTGTAGCTCAGCTCATGACCCAGCCCAGCACCAAGGCGAGTGAAGCTGATCCCGTTGTGCATATCCCGCGAGGGGAGTGGCTGATAGGTACCCGTGAGGCTCGTCGCTCCCAGCTCGGTATCCAGCGCCTGATGCTGGGCTTGGAGGAAGAGCCGTGGGCTGATGTGTAGCCCCCCGATATGCCATGCGGAGAGCAGGGCAAGCTCGGCGAAGCTGAGGAAGGCGCGGTGCCGTACGTCTTGCGTGAGCTCGGCATAGGGCGATCCGCTATTGATGCGGGGGGCATAGAGCCCAGGCTGGATGCTTAGACGGTGCGGGGAGGTCGCTACGGCATTGCGCCAGAGGATCTCACCGCCCTTGCCATCTGCCTTCGTCCGCACCCAGTGTGAGGTGTTGGTCGCTGAGAGGTAGCGCTGGCGCATCTGCTGTGTGAGGTCCTCTCCCGCTGAGACGATGCCGTGCTCTTGCTCCCACGAGGCCTTGAGCTCAAGGAGGTTATTGAAGTAGAGCTGCTCCTTATTGATGTTGTAGCGTAGCTCGCCCTCGAGCTGGTCGATCGTACCGCGATTGCGCAGGTCTTCGCTGAAGACCTTCGTGCCCTCGGGTAGGAAGTAAGTCGTCTGCGAGGCACCATGTGTGCGCTCTCGGTCGTGGAAGAAGATGAGGTTGGCGTTCAGCTCCGCTTCATTCTTCAGCTTGTAGAGGTTGTTGGAGGAGAAGGCGTGCGTGTCGTTGTCATAGTAGCGAGGGCGAGAGATGCGGGGCTCGTCGGGCTGCTGTAGTGAGGTCATCGTGAGGCTGGGGAGGGGAGAGTCCGCGGTGAAGGAGCGCAACTCGCGGCGTATGTCCTCCCCGTTATCATTGCTCTTGGCAGTCAAGACGTGCTGTCGCAGCTTGGAGAAGTATAGCCCGATCAGCTCTTCGCTGCGCCTCACCCTACCGTCATAGCCGAGGCCGAGCTGTGCCGTCATGCTGAAGGTGCCCTTGACTTCGTCCTTCAGCTTGAGGTTGATGGCGGCATCGCTGCTGGGCAGGGTCTTCTCGAGCGCCTTGACGGGCTGGTGGTTCTCGAGGACCTGCACGGTGGCGACGTCTTTGGCCGATATGTTGTTCGTCGCGATGCCGTAGCGCCCTTGCAGGGCATCCAGCCCCTCGATGTAGAACTTATTGATCGGTTTCCCTTGGTACTTGATGAGGCCGTCCACCGAGACCTCTATATTCGGGAGCTTACGCAGGACGTCGGCGATGACTACATCATTCTTCCCGATGAAGGCGCCGACGGAGTAATTGACCGTGTCCTTCTTCCCCCAGATCTTACGAGCCTTCACCTGTACCTCTCTTAGGAGGGTGCGTGACTCTTTGACTCGGAAGTCGCAGGTCTGGCTGACGTTCTCCACGCGGCGGTCCATGCGCTCGATCTCCATGCTCGCTACGCTGATGAGGAGCTGGGGCTGCGTGCTGCTGACGCTTAGGCGGTAGCTGCCGAGGGCATCGGTGAAGGTGTAGGCTAAGATCGTGCTGTCCGTCGGCACTAAGGCCAGCACGCGGGCGTACTCTACGGGCGTCCCTTGGAGGGTGCGTACGTGCCCCGTGATGATACTCTGTCCGTAGGAGGATGACAGAGAGAGTAGGAGGGCGAGGAGGAAGAGGATGCGTCGCTTCATGATAGCGCTGGTAGTAAGGTGAGTGAAGGGCGGGGTGCTACTCTGCCTCCAGCCATAGCCAAGGGAAGGAGAAGTCTCGATTCTTATTGGTATTCCCTATGTAAATGTTGATGCCAAGCGACTGCTCGCAGAAGAGGATCGGCTGCTTGTGCATGCGTAGGATGGTCGCGCGTAGCTTCTCACGCGTAGACTTGGTGTGCGGGTAGGTCCAGAAGCGGATCGGTGTGCTCTTATTATCAACGCCTATGCAGGTGAAGACAAAGTATGCCTCCGTATCTTGTACCGCCAGGATGAGCCCCGGCAGTCCGCAGAACTTCCACGGGCCGTCAGAGAGGGGAATGTCTGAGGTGAACCAAGCGATGTACTTCCTCCCACGGAATTCCCCGAGGGCTTTCTGACACGTGTAGCCGAGGATCTTCGTAGTCTCCGACTGGATCTGCCACTTGAAGTCGGGCAATGCCTCGGTATATTGCCCGTAGCCCGCGCTGAGGAAGAGGCGGTAGGAGGTCGTCAGTACACCTGGCTTGGGGTAGCCCTTGAAGACATCTTCGGGGAAGGTAATACCACTAAAGTCATCGACCGTCTCCGCGCCCTGCTTTATCTCGGCATCCGCTTTCTCGCGGGCTTTTAGGATATCACGGCTATAGGTCGCAGAGATACGCTTGCCGATGAGTAGCGTCTGCGTGTCCTTATAGGCGATGTGGCTATACTTAGGTTTGGGATTGAGCTTGGCTGCGATCTGATAGGTGATCTCATACTTGGCAGTATCGACTACTTGGTACTTATCCGATGGCCCGTAGGAGGTCGGGAATTTGAACATCTGGGCGGACAGCGTCAAGGCTTGCATTGATAAGCACAGCAGGAAGGCTTTTACGAGTCTCATAGTTTCCGATGGGGTTGGGTGATCGTGGGTTAGCGTGGTATGGTGCGGCCCTCGTCGTGGCGCACCTTAGGCGTTTGTCGCGTGGTGTATTGTCTTTGAGGTATGAGGGTGTGAGGCCCTTCGTGCGGCAGGGGAGGCGGGTGATGCGTTAGGTAAAGCCTCTCGAGCCGAAGGATCGCTCGGACTCAGTTATCTACCACAAACTTAGTAAAAAAACACCACTGCAAATGCGCAAAGAAAGAGCCCCCTGACGCACGGCTATCCGCATACGTCAGGGGGCTTGCTGGCTATACTTGTGGGAGGGGGGGTATGCGAACCAGTACTGGTCGCCGACGTGACCAGTACTGGTAACAGATATCAACCACTACTACTTCGCGCTGCGACCAGTACTGGTCAGACGAGTGACCAGTACTGGTTACTTTCCCCTCCTTGTACAGGTGTGCGGTATAGAGCTGTAGTACAGCATGTTGTGATGTATTCGCTTGGGGCACCTTTCCCCTGCTGAGAAAAAGAAGTCTCCCCGAGGAGCGGGAGGCGCATCCTCGGGGAGATCCTAATACACAAGTAAGAAGTGAGCCTATCAGAGGGCTACTTCGTGGGGCGGGGGCGAATGACGCTCAAGAGGCTGACGTCAGAGGCGTAATGGAGGTCGAAGGTGCGTAGCTCCTTCACGCTCTCGCTGGGGCTCGTGGGGAGCTGGAGCAGGAGGAGCTTCGTCAGGTCGTGCAGGAGGGGACCCGAGCGGCCTTGGTCGAGGTACGACACCAGCACCACATTCAGGTAGGGATGATAGCCGACTTGCATCTTGAAGCCCTGACGGTTGTTCGCCTCGGTACGCCCTGCGATGGTGTAGAGGAGCTGTGAGGTGAGGCCCTGTACTTCACTTGCGGGACGGCTGGTGTCAATGGTGGCGGTGTAGACACTGCGCTCCTTGGCCTCGGCGCCGTTGAGATTGGGCGTGCCACCCGAGTAATAGATACGGTGCGTGGCGGGGTCGATGGTGACGCTGCGGCCGATGGGTTCGCTGAGCGTGAAGACAGCGAGGACCTTCCCCGTGGCGAGGTCGAAGAGGTAATAACGGTTCGCCGTGTCACGCAGGACGACCTGAGCGCCCATACGGAAGATGTCCTTGATCTGTGCTCCCGAGAGGGCAATGGGTACCTTGCGTGCGGCGGTGCTTCCCTTGTCGAAGGCGAAGGCCGCGGACTCATAGCGCACGAAGAAGTAGCCCTTATCGCCCCAAGCAGCTGCCCCTGTAGGATAACCGAAGATCCCCGTGAGGGCGGTCATCTTCCCCGTCTCGGGGTCGAGGCGGTAGAAGTGCTTCTTGTCGAAGGAGAGGTAAGTCGTGCCGTCGTCGAAGGTGAAGGAGTGGCGCACCCATTCATCGCCGTCGGGCTGGGTGATACGTAGGTTCTTCGTGAGGCGCATCGTCTTGCGGTCGAAGAGGAGGAGGCGTGAGGCGTGCTCGCTGTCGTCGGTGAAGTCGTACTTCGCCATATAGGCCAGATAGTCGCCCGCTTCGCTCAGCGTGCCTTCGCAGAGGTAGCCCTGGCCGTCGTACTCCTTATTAAGCGGGGTGGCCTTGTCGGAGAAGACGGGGAGGAGGGTCTTCGCCTCACGGTCGAGGAGGCTGAGGCTGGAGGCCACGCCCACGCCATCGGGCTGGCTCGTCAGGACAGCGGCAAGGCCTTGGTTGAAGATCAGGGTATAGCCCTCATAGTCCTTGTAGGCGGGCGGTGTGGGCTCTGGTGTCGGTGTGGGTACAGGCGTTGGTGTCGGCGTCGGCTGGGGGAGGGGCGTAGGCTTATCACCGCAGGCCGTGAGGAGGCTGAGGGCAAGGGCTACGCTGTAGATGCGGTAGTTCATAGTCGGCGTGTATCTAAGGGTCGGGGAGGAAGAAAGGCGAGGTAGCCACGGGTGTGGTACTGCCTCGCCTTTGCCTATAGGGGGATTATTTCAGTTCCTTGACGGTGAAGTTCTTCCACTTACCGTCGGTGATCTGATAGCTTGCCTTATTTGCAGGGGTCACGTAGAGGACGGGGTCCTTCATCTGACCAAAGGCTACGCTACCATCGTGGAAAGGGTCATCATCGCTGTAGGGGGTGAAGTCTACCTCGGGCATAGCACCAAGGAGGACAGCGACACCAGAGTTCTTGTAATTGCCGTGGAATGCTCCGCGACCGATCTTCTTCACAGCTGGTAGGCTGATGTAGGTGATCTTGAGACCATTGCCACTGATGTTGGAGCCACCATTGAAGCAGATATGTCCGATCTCCTCGAGGTGGGGGAAGTTCACAGCCGTCAGCGAAGCGTTGTCGGTGAAGACTGCTTCGCCGAGCTTCTTCAGCTTGGGCAGGTGAGCGAAGTTGAGGCTACCCGTCTGCTGGAAGGCGAAGCTACCTACCTCTGTCACCCCTTCGGCGTAGATCGCCTTGAAGTTCTGGAATCGCTGCGTGAAGACGCCATTGTCGATACGTGTGATGCTCGAGGGGAGGACGAGGACACCATTGCGGCCCTGACCAGCGAGGTAGCTCTGACCAGCGCTCGTGATGTCCGTCAGCACGCCGCCCTTGACCTTGAAGTACTTGCTGTCGAGGCTCTTGGGGATGGTGATACCGTCGAGCTTGGCGAAGTGGTGGCGTGCGATGAACTCGAAGTACTGCAGGAAGTTCGGGCTCTTGCTCTCATCGAAGACGAGGACCTTCTCCTCGGGTGTGCCCCAGAAGGCATCTTCAGCCGTGCCGTAGGTCTTGTCGGTCTCATCGATAGCCAGCGGTGGACGCTGTGCACCACCGAAGTCAACGGTCATAAGAGCGGAGCAGTTCTTGAAGGCTGCCTTACCGATCTTCTTCACACCAGGGGCGTGGATAGCCGTGAGCTTCGTATTGTCGAGGAAGACGCCATCTGCGATCTCCGTGACGGTAGCCTCGAGGGTGACGACACCATCTGCGGGGGTCTTGTCAATAGGATAGGTGACAAGTACGCCATCCTTGATCTCAATCTCGGTGCCAGGGATGGGCGCACCATTGATGGTCTTGAAGTGGTGCTTCTTCGCGAAGGCGGCGAAGTCAACGACCTTGTCTGCAGGGACGACGAGGTTCTTCTCTTCGGACGTGCCTTCGAAGGCATCATCGCTTGTCGTGGGGACGGTAGCACCGAGCTCGAGGCTGGTGAGTGCCGAGCCCTTGAAGGCAGCATCACCGATCTTCGTGAGCTTGGGGGCCTTGACGGTCTTCAGCGTCTTGTAGCCCTCGAAGACCTTGGCAGAGATCTCGGTGACTTCGGGGAGGGAGACGAGGCCCGTAGCAGCGATCTCCTTCTCGGGATAGGCTGAGAGGACGCCGCTCTTGATCGTGATACCGCTCTGAGGTACGACGGGCGTGTCGGTCTTGCTACATGAGGCGAGACCCAGAGTGAGGGTTAAGGCAAGGGGGAGAAACTTCTTAATCATAGTTGTGGGTTGGGGTGAAATATAGAGGCACGCCCGCCCTCGTGCTGCGAGAGCTAAGGGCGGGTGTGCGGGAGGAGTTACTTAGGCTCATTAGAGAAGCCGTAGCCAGCCTGCTGAGGCAGGAGGAGCTGCAGCGTCTTGGGATAAGCGAGGTATTCAGCGGGGATCTTGCCCGTGAGCTTATTGCCTGAGAGGACGAACATCGTGTAGCCGTAGTCGGGCAGGCCATGCAGGCCAGCGTACTTAGCTGCATCGGGCAGATAGCGCTTGATGCGTGCGGGGATCGTGCCCGTGAGGTCGTTGTCGCTCAGGTCTACCGAGATGAGCAGGCTCTGCTGTGCGCCACCGAGGTCCGTGGGGATCGTGCCTGAGAGCTTGTTGCCCTTGAGGTCGATGACGTAGATACCCGTGAGGTGTGCGAGCTCAGCAGGGATAGTGCCCGTGAGCTGGTTGCCTGCGAGGTTGAGCTGCTGGAGCGTCTTCAGTGCACCGAGAGAGGTGGGGATAGCGCCCGTGAGCTTGTTGCCCGAGATGTGGATCTCGCGGATGCTCTTCAGCGAGCCGAGGGAAGCGGGGAGGCTTCCCGAGAACTCATTGAGGCCTGCGGAGAGGAACTCGAGCTGAGCGAGTGCGCCGAGAGAGGCAGGGAGCTCACCTGAGAAGTGACAGCCATAGAGGGAGAGGTACTTAGCGCTCTTCAGTGCGCCGATCTCCGTGGGGAGCGTACCCGTGAAGCCCTGGAAGGAGAGGTCGATATAGCGTGCCTTCGTCAGCTGACCGATCTCGCGGGGGAGTGAGCCCGTGAGGGTCTTCCCGTTGGGGCGGTGCTCCTTGGCGGTAGCAGGATCACCATTCCACCACATGCTGAGGTCGTAGCGGCTATTGCTGAGGTCGAGGGTATCGAGCTCGGTGAGCTTGCCGATGGCGGGAGATACCTCGCCCGTCAGGCTCGTGAAGCGCAGACGCAGCGAGCGCAGGTGGGTCAGCTGATAGAGCTCGGCGGGGATGGTACCCGTGAGCTCGCGGTTGTACTGCAGCTGGAGCGAACGCAGAGCGGTGAGCTGTCCGATGCTCTTAGGCAGGGTGCCACGGAGCTTGTTGCCGCCGAGGTAGAGGGCGGTGACACGAGGTGCGCCTGCGACGTCGCTTACCTGGACGCCTGCCCAAGTAGCTACGGGGCGAGAGCTATTCCAGTTGTTGGAGTGCGACCAGCCCATCCCGTCGAGGCTCTTGTAGAGGTCTACAAGGGCGAGGCTGTCGGTCTGGATCGACCCCGTGATCGTCTCGCCTGCGGGGAGCTCCGTAGCGCGAGCGCTGGTGTTGCCAGCGGGCTGAGGCGCATCCTTCTGCTCCTTGCCGCAGCTGGTGACGACTCCACCGAGGGCAATAAGCGCGAGGGTAGAGAGGAGAGTTTTCTTCATTTTCAAGTGAATATTAAGTGAACTAATTAGGATAAATCATCGGTTGGCCCCAGTGCGGTTGGCCGCATTAGGGATGAAGAAGAAGCCTGCGGGGAAGGAATTTACCTTCTCCTTCAGAAGGAGCTTCGTGCCGTCGGCCTTGAGGACCATCGTCACGTTCTTCTTGTTGTAGGTGCTGAAGTCCTCGAAGGCTGCGTAGTAGAGTTCGCCCGTAGCAGGATCGACGCCGAGGCTGTTGTAGTACATATTAGCGGACGTACCTACGCCATCGATCGTCTTGACATCGATGACCTGAGAGGTCTTATTCGTAGCGAAGTCGTGGCAGTAGATGACGGAGCTTTGGCCCGTGAAGTAGAGCTTGTCGCCGTGAGCGAAGAAGGCGGAGGTGGCAGACCAACCCGAGGAGATGGACTTGTCGAGGACGTGTGTGTCGAGGGCGACGAAGTTGTCAGGGGTGGGGTCTACCTTGAGGATCGCATTGGGGCTCGTCGTAGATACCCAGAGCTTACCATCGTGGCTGACGGCGATACCCGAGGGCTTGGCGGGTGAGAGGTCCAGCTCACGGACGACCTGAGTACCCTGGATCATCAGCACCTTGCTGTCGGAGGTGAGGGCGAAGAGGCGCTCACCGATCTGTGCCATACGCAGCTTCTTGGCCTTGCTCGTACCTGGGATGGAGACGAAGCCGCCATCAGCCGTGCCGCGGTAGATCCCATTGCGGTCGGTGCGCAGGTAGATCTGGTCGCGCAGGACAGCGATATGCGTAGGCCACTGCTGTGCGAGGGTCTCGTCGTTGTAGACCTTGACCTTCTCGAGGGAGTTGCTACGGGCGATAGTTAGCAGGCCTTCACCGCCGTTCTTGGGGCCGTTCTGCGAGATGATATAGATCTGGTCATTCCCGAAGGCGAGGTCTTGGCAGACATTCCCGAGCTTCGTGCCATTGATGTGGAAGTAAGCCTGATCGATGACGAGCTTCTTGGAGGGGTGGATGTAGGTCAGTGAGCCCGTCCCATTGCCGAAGTTCCCTTCGTTGAGGAGGAAGGCGCCTTCGGAGAAGCGGGGAGCGACGGTGTAGGTGTGCTTAGCGCTCTTGCCGTCGACAGTGAGCGTGACTTCATACTTACCTGGGTGAGCGGTGGTGAAGTCGAAGGTAGCACCTTCGGCAGCCTTCGCGCCGTTCACTGCCCATACGGCTTTGGCAGCAGCGTCCTTCGCTACACCAGCGACGCTCAGGTGAGCGGTGTCGAGCTGGTAGAACTCTAAGGTGCTTGCCACTCCGTCGATCGTCAGACCTGAGGGAGGATTAGGGCTTGGTGTGGGATCGTCCTTCTTACAGGAGGCGAGGCCAGCGATGAGAGCGAGGCTGGCGATGAGGATCTTCTTGTACATAGTGGAGGAGGTTAGTGAAGTTAGTTAGGGATGTCTTCCTTGAGGACGT
Organism: Porphyromonas bobii; assembly: GCF_943169685.1. Taxonomy (NCBI): domain Bacteria; kingdom Pseudomonadati; phylum Bacteroidota; class Bacteroidia; order Bacteroidales; family Porphyromonadaceae; genus Porphyromonas; species Porphyromonas bobii. Next base: position 109,440 of record NZ_CALPBU010000002.1, on the reverse strand, counting down.
GGAGGTCATTGACGCCTGAGATCTCGGTGGAGCATTCGCCGAGCCAGCCGTTCTCCTGATTTACGCCCGTGTATATCTTGATGAAGTCGACACCAGGGAGGTGGACCTTACGGCCCTTCTTGTCTACTGCCCAGTCGATGTCGATGGCGGAGTCCTTGCGGTCGTTCAGCTCGTTGTCGGCATAGCCGTAGCGGAACTTATACAGCACATAGTACGTGCCGACGCCGCTCTGGTCTTGGGAGTTCTGTGGGAGGCGCGTACCGCGGAAGGTGAGCTTGTCGCCCTTGACCCACTGCGGGAAGTAGGGCTGTGCGTGCCACTGGTTCTTGACCTTGTAGCCGGAGTTGCCCTTGTTGTCCTCCCAGCGTATGTAGGTGCCCCAGCCGTCCTTGGACTCGGGCTCCTGGGCGGGGCGGTGGTAGGTCATCTCGAAGTCGCGGTAGAAGTTGAGGTCTGCACCAGGGACCTTCGTCTTGACGAGGGTATACCAAGGCTCCTTGGTGTGGTCGACGTGGGCGCTCCCCTCGATCTCGTACCACTCGTCTTCGTCGGGGAGGCCATTGCGGTTCGCATCGTAGGCGACCATGATGATACCAGGCTCACAGCTCCCGCCCTCATAGGCCTCCTTGTTGTCGTTGCCGAAGAAGGCATTGCCGAGGACACGGAAGTCACGCTTGCCCGGGACGTTGAGGATCGTGTGGTCGAAGCCCACGACGATGTAGCCACCCCAGCCACCGAGGGTGACGAGGCTACGCTGGTTGTCCTTGAGGTACTCGAGGGCCTTGCGGTTCATATCCTCCTGTGTGTCACCTGCCTCATATTCGGGGAGGGTGTTGGTGAACTGACCGACAGCGGGCATATACTCAAGGACGCGGGTGACGTAGGGCGTCGCATTGGGATTGACGTCGGGCTTGGGGAAGACCGGCTGTGGCTGCGGCGTGGGGGTATCGCTCTTACATGCTGCGAAGGAGAGCGAAGCGATGAGGGCGAGCGCCGTGAAGGCGCGCTGGATATACTGAGGTCTCATTACTGTTGTGGAGTTGCGGGTTTGAGAGGCTGGAGTTCGTATCGGGTGAAGGCGAAGTGCGCGGGGATATCGCCCGTCTTGACGGTCCACTTGCGTGTACCCGTCTTGAGGTCGTAGCAGTGGAGGCGCCCTGGGGTCACGTAGTTCTTAGCGTCGGTGAGGTAGAACTCTCCCTGCTCTCTATTCACCGCGATGCCGTAGGGGATCTTGATCTCCTTCTCCGTGCCGTCCTTGATGAAGTTGCGGTCGATGACCTCTTGGCTCTTGGTGTCGATGACGGTGTAGCTGATCGTGTTCGCTCCCGTGATATAGCTCCATTCGGTGCTGTAGACGAAGAGGGAGTCACCGGCGAGCGTCATGTTGGAGCAGGAGACGTCGAGCGTCTTCGTCACCTGCTCGGTCTTGGGGTCGAAGACGAAGATCTTCGAGGGAACATTATAGTAGTCCCCACGGGAGGATACCCAGATCTTCCCGTAGTTATCCAGCTCGAGGCGGTGGAGGTTGATGGCGACATCGACCTTCTTCACCTCGGTGAAGGTCTTCAGGTCGATGACGGAGATGGTCTTGTCGTAGTTGGGTACGCGGTAGCCACCGGAGTTCGCTACGTAGAGCTTATCCCCCGAGATGACGAGCTCGTCGGGCTGATAGCCTACGGGGCACTCAGCTACGACCTGGAGGGTGGCGGTATCGACCTTCGCCACATAGCCGAGGCGTGCGTTGGGGTCGATCTGGACGGGGCCAGCGTAGGAGCTGACATAGGCGAAGCCATCCTTGAAGGTGATGTAGCGGCAGTTGGGGATGGAGATCTTGCCGATGTGCTTGGCGGTGCGTACGTCCATGACCTCGATGAGGTGGGAGACGTTGATGACGGCATAGAGGCGGTTGCCATAGATCTGTAGGTCGTTACCTACATCACCGAGCTCCTTGACGACTCCGGGATTGCGCTCCGCATAGATATTGCGGGTGTACTTACCGGTCTCGTAGTCGTAGTAGTCGAGGGTGGACTTATTGGAGCCCATGTTCGCCTCGTTGAGGAGGAAGAAGCCCTTAATCGGGCCAGCAGGTTCTGGCTTCCCCCCTTGCTCTTCGGTAGAGGGGATGATCTCATCCTCCTTGCGACAGGAGGATAGGGAGAAGGCAAAGATGCTTACCCAGAGGAGTAAGCGGGTGATGGATGAAGTCTTCATAGCTAGCTGGTGGTCATAGTGTGTATTCGATCTTGACCTTGGCGTGGGCGCCAGGCATAGGGTAGGAGCGCACGACCTCGTACTGCTGGTCGAAGATGTTACTTACTTCAGCCGTCAGGCGTAGGCTGTGGCCACGGAGAGAGAAGGGGCGGGATAGTGTAAGGTCGCTGGTATACCAGGGGCGGATATAGTTCTCGCGGATGTTGGCACTGGCATCATAGCGCTCGCCCGTGTAGATGAAGCTGTAGTTAAGCTCCCAGCCACGCCAGCCGAGGGTGACGATGGCTGATCCGCTGTGCCAAGGGATATAGGGTATCTGCCCTCCGTAGTAGCTGTCGGAGGGATCGGTGAGGTCTTGGGCCTTCTGATAGGTGTAGGTGAGACGGGTCGAGGCGGTGACGGCACCCAGCAGCCACTGCGTCTCGAGGGCAAGGTCGATACCGCGGATGCGGACGTGCCCGAGGTTGACCATCGTCCACTGGAACTGGTTCGAGGTCGGCATGGCGATGATCTTGTCATCGACATAGTTCAGATAGCCATCTGCCTGCACCTCCATACGGCGCAGAGCTCCGTGCTGGAAGGCCTTCGTGTAGACCACGCCGAGGTCGTACTGCGTGGTGTACTCGGGGCGGAGGTACTTATTCCCGATGAAGGTATAGTACAGGTCGTTGAAGGTCGGCATGCGGAAGATCCGCTTGTAGAAGCCGCGCAGGCTGAGGTCGTGCTGACTCAGGGGCTTGTAGCTGGCGATGAGGGTGGGTGTCCACTCGCTCTTCTCGGGGGCTTGGCCGTCCTTGGCCTTCGTCCAGTCGTGGACGTAGGTATGCAGGAGGCTGGCTTGTGCCTTCAGCCCGCCGTGGCTGTAGTCGGCGGCGGCAGCGGTGAGGAGCGTGAGGCGTGTGGGGTAGGCGAAGGCGTAGAGGTCGGCCGTGAGGCTATTGTACTGCACATCCGAGGCCAGTGCTACGCGCCAGTCGTCGCCGAGGCTGAGCTGATGGGCGGTGGAGAGATAGCCCTCCTGCTGGTGGTAGTGGTTGTTGACGTACATCGTCGTCACATCCAGCCGTGGGTCGGAGAGGTAGTGGAGGTAGTCGTAGGCGTACTTCGCATTCGCCAGCAGGGTGTACTGCCCGAAGGTCTTGCGCAGTGTGCCTTGCGCCATCACGTCGGTATCCCACTGACGGTCCTCGTGCTTGAACTTCCCCGGCTCTTCGCGCACGAAGGCTCCGGGGTAGCCACGCTCCGAGCGATAGAGATAAGCCTTGGCGCGCCACTCGCCTTCGTCGAGTCGTCCGAAGAGCCCCGTCTCAAGGCGTAGGGAGTGGACATCGCCATTGTGGCGAACGGACGTCGTGTCGTAGCCATCCTTCTTCTTGTAGGTGAAGCGGTAGCGCCCCGAGGTATAGAGGTATTCGCCACTCATCGAGAGGTCGAGGGTGGGGGAGAGGCGCTGCTCGTAGAGGAGGGAGGGATTGATGGTGGAGAAGGAGCCTGCCTTGAGAGCAGCCTTGAGGTTGGTCTTACGCTCGGCGGCGAAGGTGGGGCGGCGCGTCGTCATGTAGAGCGCGGCAGCCGAGGAGAAGCTCTTCGCAGGCTGGAGGATGGTGCTACGCTGACCATTATATATGGAGACGGTCTCCATGTTGTCGAGGGAGAAGCGCCCGAGGTCTATCTGCCCGTTCTGCGCATTGCCCAGCTGCAAGCCATCATAGAAGACGCCCACGTGCTGGGAACCCATACTGCGCACGTTCACCGTCTTCAGCCCCCCGATGCCGCCGTAGTCCTTGATCTGGACACCAGCGAAGTAGCGTAAGGCATCAGCTACGCTCACGGCACTAAGGCGCTGGAGGTCGCGCCCGCCCAAGACTTGTGCGGGGATGACATCCTTCGGGATCAAGCGCTCCGTGACGACTACGCCCTCGAGGACGTGGATACTGTCAATATGCCCAGCAGCCCAAGCCTTGGTCAGAGGAAGGAGCAGGAGGCACAATAGCAGGAGCGCACGCTGTCTGCTATGATGAAGTTTCATTAAGTCGGTTTCAGTTAGTAGTCAGAGGGGGAGCTTGTCATGGTAGCGTCTCTCTGATACCAGCTATTGAGTACAAAGGTAAGGCTTTTGGTGCGGTTACCCGCGGGAGTGCTACGAGGCGCGGTAGGATGCAGTCTTGCGGAGGAGGGGATACAAACCACTACTCGTCCGTGGTACAAACCAATAGTGGTACGCGTGCATATCACTACTCGTTCGGGGTGCAAACCACTATTGGTTTGTAGTAGTAACCACTACTGGTCCGCACGCTGACCAATAGTGGTTGCTTTATCGACCTGAGGTAAGGGGGGAGATAAAGTGAAGCAGTGCCCCTCGGAGCTTCTTGACAAGACGCGTTAATCGGCCAGCCCGCTGGTAGATGCGTACCTCATCGTGGGAGTGGGCGATCATTCGGTTGCCGACGATGTGCACGGAATTGATATCCCAACCACCCCAGAGGTCATGCCAAACAAACTCCTCCGTCTGCACGTCAAAGGCTGCAAGGAAGAAGATACCCGACACCCGCACCGAGACGTAGAAGATCCCTTCGTGTAGCAAGAGGCCCGTGTACTCCGCACTATACTCCTTCCCTTCGTGGGTGAACTTGTCGAGCAGTCGACAGGACAGCAGTCGTCGGTTCTCAAAGTCCATCACCGTATAGAAGCCGGAATAGATGGCATAGCCAATCCCTCCATGATGAGACATCTTCGGCAAGAACTTATCCTCCAGCGTGCCAAGCTTCTGCCCAGTCGCTATATCAATTCGATAGACCCGCTCGTAAGTCGACACCCAAAGATCGGAGTCATAGAAGTTGATGAAGTAGACCTGCCCAGGCTCTACATTACGACTATAGCTTGGCTTGCATCGATCGCTCTCTGCAAAGTCCAGCCGATAGACCTCCTCCAAGCCTTGACCATCCTTATCTCGCATGGCTACCAGCTGGCTCTGCCGTTCACAAGTGAAGAAGTGAAGACCACGGTGGCTACCCTCATAAAAGAAGGGTTCTTTAAGAGGAAACATGCCCAGATCCCGATACTCATGAGTGGAGAGATTGTACTTAATGAAGCGTTCATTTATAAGATAGACCCAGTTCTCCTCCGTCTTTAGGATATATAGATCTGCATGCAGATGAGGGATGGTCTGCTGCCATTCTCCTTCAATCGAATATATATGGGTATCCTCTTTAGAGGCTCCCTCGTACTGGATAAGCCAAAGGCCACTACGCAGATAGATCCAACTAATCAGACCCTTCTTGGAGAACTTAAGTTCTTCCCCAAGCTCCCCATCAAGGGAGTAGGGATAAAGATGGCGTTTTCCATCAGAAGTTCGAAAGCCAAGGAATACCCGATCCGCGTATGTCCTCACTAAGGAAAAGGAGTGCTTTGAGAGAGGCTGAAACATACTTATTGGTTTGTTATTTCGAAGCTGGCACCATGCTCATCAATAGAGCGGCTTCATCACGAACGAGGTGTGAGGAGCTGGTGTCTCCCTCTTCCTCTCATGCCAAGGAGTCTCTTTGTAGGCTATCATAGTCGTCTGAATAAGCTATTTCCTTTGGGGGGATGATGGGGGAGTTCGCTATCAAAGTTAGCCCTTTCGGCGAGAGTACGGCTGGGGCGCTATGGGAGGGAAGGATGCGGGCTTGCGGAAGGGGTGGTATGAACCTATATTGGTCGGCGGGCTGATCTATATAGGTCGTCATCGCGACCTATATAGCTTCGTCGTCGGACCAATATAGGTCAGCCCGCCGACCAATATAGGTCGATTTATCTCGCTGTAGTAGGGTGATGGAGCAAGCAGCGTCTATCATAGATAGAGCTGTAGCGAAAAGCTACCACGACAATACGGAGGAGGGGGGATGCGAACCAGTACTGGTCGCCGAAGTGACCAGTACTGGTAACTGATAGCAACCCGTACTGCTTCGCGCTGCGACCAGTACTGGTCAGCCGAGTGACCAGTACTGATTACTTTTCCGCCGTCGTAGGCTCCTGAGCAAGAGTACGATACGAAGCACCTCTTGCGAGTCGTAAGAAGTGGTTCATGTGAGAGGGCTATTCGTGCTGATAACGCTGTTGTAGAGATTGTTGCGTGCAAGAGGGTAGGGTGCTTCCCGTGGGTGAGGTGAGGCTTACTAAGGAAATGTAATAAGGAGATGTGGTAATGTGGGGGCGAATGCTTAACTTTGAGACAAAGGTTACAGCCTGGCTGGCTGGGACCTCACGGCAAGATACATTCATTACCTTCACTGTACTACGATTATGATCCTCGAGACCAGTTGGGAAGTCTGCAATAAGATGGGAGGGATCTATACCGTCCTCTCCTCACGTGCAGACGTGATGACCCAGCACCACCCCGCACAGGTATGCTTTATCGGGCCACTCCTCGCCGACGAAGGTGCGGCGCTGCCCCTTGACTTCATCCCCGGAGAGATCCCCGAGCTCCAAGGCTGGCTGCGAGAGGTCCTCCCGAGCCTCGGTCTGCGTGTCGTAGCAGGTCGCTGGGGTATCGAGGGTGAGCCCCCCGTACTCCTCGTGGACTTCAAGCCTCTGTGGCGGGAGAAGGATGATCTCTACTTCGAGCTGTGGAAGGCCTATGGCCTCGAGAGCGACAAGGGCTATGGGGACTATGACGAGAGCAGTCTCTTCAGTATCGCTGCCGCGCGCCTTATGGCCAGCATCGCCGCCTGGCGCATCGATGAGCGCACCATCGCTATCTTCAACGAGTGGCAGACCGCCATGGGCCTGCTCTACCTACGACAGCAAGCTCCCAGCGTCCGCACGCTCTTCATCACCCACGCTACGACCGTCGGCCGCTCTATCGCGGGGAATGACAAGGAGCTCTACACCTATATGGATGCCTACGATGGCGACCAGATGGCACGTGAGCTGGGTGTCGAAGCCAAGCACGAGGTAGAGAAGCTCGCCGCACACCAGGCCGACGTCTTCGCTACCGTCAGCAAGCTCACCGCCCGCGAAGCCAAGCAGCTCCTCGGGCGCGAACCCGTCGTCTTGCCCAATGGCTTCCACGTCGGGACCTCCCCCCTCGCTGCTCCCATGCTTTCGAAGCGCCGTAAGTCGCGCCGTCTCCTCGGTGCCGTGGCTTCGCGCCTCTACGGGCAGCACATCGATCCTGCACGCTCCTTCTTCATCTCTCTCGGCGGGCGCTATGAGTACCGCAATAAAGGGATCGACCTCTTCATCGAGTCCCTGCACCACTTCGCCGAGAGCTATACAGGTGACCGCGACATCGTGGCCTTCCTCCTCGTGCCCGCATGGCAGGCAGGCCCCCGTGCCGACCTGCAGTACCTCCTCTCACATCCGCAGGACGAGCAGGAGAGCCCCCTGCAGTACCCTATGCTCAGCCACTGGCTCTACAATACCGAGCATGACCGTGCCGTCTGCCACATCCGTCACCGTGGCCTCGACCGCACCGACCGCCGTGTGAAGGTCGTCTTCGTACCCTGCTATCTCAATGGGCTCGACGGCATCCTTGACCAGAGCTACTACGACCTCCTCGTGGGTATGGACCTGACCATCTACCCCAGCTACTACGAGCCCTGGGGCTATACGCCGCTGGAGAGTGTACGCTATGGCGTGCCTACGATCACGACGACGCTGGCGGGCTTCGGCCTGTGGGCTGAAGAAGAGCAGACGAAGAAGCCCTTCGCCTCCGCCCCTCACAAGCCTGTGCATATCGTCGAGCGCACGGATACCAACATCCCCGAGACCATCGAGGCGATCTCCCGTCTCATCGGCGAGCAGCTTGCGCTGACGCCCGACGAGCAGAAGGCCCAGCGCAAGAAAGCCTACGAGCTGGCGCGCTGTGCTGACTGGAAGCTCTTCTATCAGCACTACGAGGACGCCTACGCCCTCATGCCGTAGCCTATACCTATATATATAAGGAGCTGGGCGCGTGCGCACGCGATAGAACGCGGGGAGGGTGCTGCTTATGTTACTTCTTCAAAGAGAATACATATCTTTGCTGTAATTATATACGACAAAGCATGGGAGAAGTACGTGTCGATAAGTGGCTCTGGGCCGTCCGCATATTCAAGACCCGTTCGCTGGCCACAGACGCGTGCAAGAAAGGGCGCGTCAGCATCGGCGGAGTGACTGTCAAGCCCTCACGTACCCTCCAGCGAGGGGACATCGTCTCGGTGCGTAAGCCACCGGTCGAGTACTCCTTCCGCGTGGTAGAGCTTCTGGCGAGCCGTGTCGGTGCTAAGCGTGTGCCTGAGTTCATGGAGAACGTCACGCCCGCCGCACAGTATGAGCTGCTCGAGCTGCAGCGTATCTCGGGCTTCGTCGATCGGGCCAAGGGTCTCGGACGTCCTACGAAGAAGGACCGCCGCGACCTGGATCAGTTCGCCGAGGACATGCCTGAGGATCTCGACCTCTTCGACTGGGATGAGGACTGGGATTAGCCACCCCTACAGACGACTAAACGACAAACGTATCACAGATAATGAGAATTAAGGACCACATCTCTCTACGTAAGATTGCGGATGAGTACATCATGATCGCAGGCTCGGGAGATAGCTTGGACTACACGCAGGCGGTGAGCCTCAACGATAGTGCAGCCTACCTCATCGAGAGCGTGCGTGAGCGCGACTTCACCCTTGAGGACTGGGTCGAGCTACTCACCGACCGCTACGAAGTGAGCCAGGAGCAGGCACGTGCAGACGTCGAGCTCCTCTCGCAAATGCTCAAAGAGGCCGGGATCATCTGTTGAGCCAAATAGCCCCGCTCTCGCATGATGAGGAGCTATTCCTCAAGCTCCTGAGCTGTGCCCTACACTCAGAGCTCCCCGAGGCTCGTGACTTCACGGGTCTGGAGGAAGCGTCGTGGCGTAGGATCCACCGCTTAGCAGCATCGCATGCAGTGCCGGCCTTCGTCGGGGACCGTATACTTACCCTGCCGAAGGAAGCCCTGCCCAACCGCGATATGCGCCTGATGATCTTCTCGGAGATCGAGCTCACACGGCGGGGTAATGCCTATTTAACCAAAGCCTTAGGCCAGCTACAGAAGACCTACGAAGCCGCAGGCCTGCCCTTCATCTTACTCAAGGGGCTGAGTCTTGGCTGCTTCTATCCCGATGCCACCCTCCGCTCTGGAGGCGACTTGGATATCCTCTTCCATTCGGATGCCGACTACGAGCGGGGCAATGAGCTCCTGCGCAAGGCCGGTCACAAGCTCCACGACGACTCCGAGGTGCGCTATGGGCATACGGCCTTCACCTACGGCCGTACCATCGTGGAGAACCACGCTCGTGCCGTCTTCTTCGATCACAAGCGCCACAATAGGCACTTCGATGCCCTCATCCAAGAGGCTATCGGCAGTGGGAGTCTCATCACCCAGCACCATGGGGACTACACCATCCAGACGCTCCCCCACGAGCTGAATGTCGTCTATATCTTTATTCATCTCTTCTTCCATTGGCTTCACTGGGGCGTCGGCTTCCGTCAGTACTGCGACTGGCTGCTGATGATGACCAAGCTCAAGGGCCAGCTCGACGAAGAGAAGATCCTCAGCATGGCGAAGGATCTCGACATCCTCTACCCGATGCAGCTCTTCGCGCAGGCCGCTATCCGCTACCTGCGTGTCTCGCCGGAGATCTTCCCCTTCCCGCTGCTGAGCGAAGACGATCCGCACACCGAGCAGATCATCCGTGACGTGATGCATAGTGGGAACTTCGGCTTCGCCCAGCGCCCCATCAAGGCGCAGAATAAGTGGGTGACCAACTGGCGTAAGTTCCGCTTCAAGATGCGCCGCTCCCGTCGACTCTACGCCATCACGCCGACCCATGCCTCACGCATCATCTGGGGCTCTGTCCTGGGGCACCTCATGCTCATGATCCGTCGGCGGAGATGATCGACCTCGTACGCTTCATACTTAGAGGACATAAGTGGGGTATCCTGCTGATCCTCCTCTTTGGCTTGGGGACAGTCGCTACCAACCTGATCTTCATCTGGCTATCGAAGTGCGTCATTGATATCGCCGCACACCAGCGCGGTGGCTCCATACACACCTATTCGGCAGCGCTCATCCTCACACTCGCTCTGCAGGTCCTCTGCCGAGTCATCACCGTCCGTCTCTCGAACTATACCGCTGCACGCATGAGCAATGCCGTGCAGTCGAAGGTCTTTGCACACCTGCTCTACACGCGCTGGTCGCACCTCGGGCAGATGCATAGCGGTGATATGGTCGTGCGCATGCTCAAGGATACGGATAGCCTCGTCGCCCTCTTCGTCACGTCCCTGCCGTCGGCTCTCATTGCCTTAGCGCAGCTCGTCGGCGCTCTCTGTCTGCTGTATTACTTCAGCCCTCCGCTGGCCCTTATCCTCGGCGTGGGGATGCCGCTGCTCGCAGTCTTCAGCAAGGTCTACTACAAGCGCATGCGTCGCTACACCGATGAGATGAAGCAGTCGGAGAGCGAGATCACGGCGCACATCCAGGAGTCGCTACTGAACCAGACCGTCATCCGTACCTTCGAGCACCAAGCCTCCTCCATCGACCATCTGGCGATGCGTCAAGGGCAGTACCTCGGTGCGGTGAAGCGTCAGACCTTCGTCTCGGTCTTCGCGAACCTCATCATGCAGGGAGCCTTCTCGTGTGGCTACCTCGTGGCCTTCCTCTGGAGTGCTCGAGGGCTGTATGGTGGTACGATCTCCTTCGGGCTCATGACGTCGTTCCTCCAGCTCGTGGCACGTATCCAGAGTCCGCTGACGACGCTTATCAGCCTCCTGCCGACACTTATCTCTGCGAAGAGCTCGCTGGATCGTCTGGCGCATCTCCTCGAGTTCAAGACCGAGCAGATCGGTCGCAGTGTCCAGCTCACCAGCCCTATCCGCCTCGCTGTCGAGGATATGGGCTTCCACTATCCCGACGGCGAAGAGTGGATCTATCGCCACTTCTCCCTCGAGGCTTCGACGGGCGAGATGGTGGCACTTATGGGGCGTACGGGCGCTGGTAAGACCACGCTCCTGCGTCTACTGCTTGGGCTTGTCTCGCCTGTCGAGGGGGCTATCCGCCTCTACTCTGGTGGCAGTAGCTATGTGGTGAGCGAGACGACGCGCTCCAACTTCGTCTACGTCCCGCAGGGCGGCTCGCTCTTCAGCGGGACGATCCGTGAGAATCTCCTCCTCGGCGATGAGTTCGCTACGGAGGCCGACCTGCATAAGGTGCTGCATCTGGCTATCGCGGACTTCGTGCTTGACCTACCGAAGGGCCTTGATACGACCATCGGCGAGCGTGGGCTGGGCCTCTCCGAAGGGCAGGCGCAGCGTATCGCTATCGCCCGCGCGCTCCTTCGTCCTGGGCGTATCCTCCTCCTCGACGAAGCCACTTCGGCGCTTGACCAAGCGACGGAAGCGCAGTTCCTCAAGAATCTCCGTGAGCACGCCTCCGACCGCCTTATCATCTTCATTACTCACCATCCTGACGTCGCGGCGGCCTGTGACCGCACGCTACAGCTGTAGCAAGGGCATCGGGTTCCCTACGTTAATTTATTCACCCCAAGGGGGAGCATTACCCTCCCCTCTCAATGATATTTTATGGCAGAAGAATTAGAGAACGAATACCTCCGTATCGAGGAAGATATAGTAGCTGCACTACGCACCGTCTACGACCCCGAGATCCCCGTGAATGTCTACGACCTCGGGCTGATCTACTGTGTGGAGCTTACCGATGAGAAGTTCGTCACCATCACGATGACCCTCACGGCACCCAACTGTCCCGCCGCCGACTTCATCCTCGAGGACGTGCGTATGAAGGTCGAGGACGTCGAGGGCGTCACGGGTGTCGAGATACAGCTCACCTTCGAGCCCGAGTGGAGCAAGGATATGATGAGCGAAGAGGCGATGCTGGAGTTAGGCTTCCTTTAGTAGCGATGAGCGAGCGCAAGAAGGTCTTTTTCACCAGCGATGCCCACCTTGGCTCGGGCTATCATGCGGATCCTCGTGCTGTAGAGCAGCGCCTGGTGCGCTGGCTGCGAAGTATCGAGGATGAGGCGCGTGCGGTCTACTTCCTCGGGGATATGTTCGACTACTGGTTCGAGTACCGTGCGGTCGTCCCCCGTGGGCACGTGCGCTTCCTTGGGCAAGTCGCTGAGATGAGCGACCGTGGTATCGAGATCCATTTCTTCGCGGGCAACCACGATGTGTGGTTCGCCGACTACATGCAGACGGAGCTGGGGGCGAAGGTCCACCACCACGCCGAGGTCATCGAGCTCGATGGCAAGGCCTTCCGTCTGGCGCATGGCGACGAGGAGTACTGTGGCTACCGCCGCATGGATAAGTTCCTCTACCGCCTCTTCCGCTGCCGTCTGGCGCAGGTGCTCTATGCCGCTGTCCACCCCCGCTGGACGGTAGGCTTCGCGCTCTCCTGCTCGCTGCGTAGCCGTAAGAAGGGCCTCAAGCGTGCCACCCTCGGCGAGGTGCCCCACGCCTATCAGAATGATTACTTCGACGTCGAGAAGGAGTGGCTGGTGCGCTGGACCAAGGCCTATGCTGCCGAGCACCCCGAGATCGACTACTACCTCTTCGGGCATCGCCACCTCTTGATCGACCTGGCGCTGCGTGGCGACAAGCGTATCGTCATCCTCGGCGACTGGCTCCAGTACAATTCGTTTGCGGTGTGGGACGGCACGTCGCTCTTCGTGGATCAGTTCATCGAAGACGAAGCGTAGCCCCGCCCTTCACCGCTCCCACCAAAGCGCCACGGGCTCGGTAGCCGATGCTGCCGAGCCCGTGGCGCTTTGTATGCTCTCGGTCGTAGGTGCTACTCCCGCTGGTAGATGCGCAGGGCTTAGCGTCCACTTTTTATCCCGAGTTCTTCACACTTGCTCGCATAAAGCTCCTGGAGAGAGTAGTAGTGGCTCACGGCGGAGAAGATGTCGAATCCCACGCCAGGGCTCTGGAGCTGCATGTGATAAATGTATGTACTATCCTCCCGCATTATCACTCCGATCTCACCTACTTTATCCTTGAGGCGCTCCGTCTGCAGGAAGTAATAGACCTTATAGTGAGGGTAGCGAAGCAGCGTGTCGACTGAGATGTTGCTCCAAAAGATCTCTTCGATCTGCCTCTGCCTATTACGCATAAAGTAGGGGGCTTCTTTGAGAAGCACTACCTGAGACTTTGTGTCTTGAGTTATAATCAAGCTACTTGCTAAGGTGGAGTGTTCGTGAGATGGAGAGAATATATCCAGTCTGAAGTGCCAGATAAGCATCCCCAGAAGCAAGACGATGAGGTACGGTAGCAGTCTGGGTATTTTTTTGCACAGGCTTATGATGAATAGAGGTGTAGGCCTATCTCCCTCTGTAGGCGGTGGGGTAGCAGATACGGCTGGGGTGATGTACTGTGCAGCGGTGGAGATCACCTCGCTCTGTGGACGTAACTGCGCATGTAAGCGCCATTGCTTTTGGTAGATATGCAGAGTGCTCTCAGCATCCTTGATGTAGAGCTTATCTCCTGCCATCTGCAATGGGAACTCCGCAAGCAGGTGATTACCTATAGGCTCTTCCTCCGAGATTATATCCCCTATCCAATAGAACTTGCGAGCCTTCAAATCAAAGATCCCAGCGCAGCGATATCCATCGAGTGCGTAGTGTCGCTCTGCTATGAATGTAAGGTGCTCTCCGTATAGTTGTGGAGCATTGAGGGTATCAAAAGCCTTTCTACCATAAGGGTCTACTTCTGAGAACTCATATCTCTTGATGATCTTGGCAGTAGCAGCGTTGAGGATGCATATTCCCCAATTGCAGACTAATACGATATCCTTTTCAGCTTCACGGAAGAAACACCACCTCAGCACTTCGATGATAGTATAGTTGGAGTAATAATCTTCAATACAGACTCTCCCCGAGAACTGATGCATAGGCTTACCCGTCTCCAGATCCAGAGCTATAAGTCGACACCAGCGGGTGCAGATCCAGAGTAGGCCTTGTGCTATACCCAGCACCTTTTCAAGATGGTCAAGGTTGTCGGGGTCATTGCTACTACTATCACGCAGGGGTAGGTCGAAGGTCCAAAGCACTTCTCCCGAGGAATTCAAGCGACTGAGTTTAGACTCGAAGTCCCTATAGCCGATGATCTCCTCTCCCACTTTATATAAGTGGTAAGGGACGTTTTGTGCTAAGAGAGGTTGCCCGTCTGGGACTGAAAGGATATTCTCACCCGTCTCTAAGGTTTTAGGATCGCAAGTATGATGCCCAATGTATGCGCCTGCATCTCCATCAAGTAGGCGGACCTTCTGCTCAAATACCTTCAGCAAGGTATGCCCCGAATAGACTTCTATGCAGCCATAGCTATACCAAGCGTAGGTGTATTCGCCTACGGAGACGAGCTGACTTGCTGGTCTCTCTTTTTCAAGTAAGACGCCATCAATATAGAGGTAGCCACGCCCATTCTCCTCATAAGAATAGTCTCCCGTGATGGGGTTAACGCCCCGTACATTCTTGATTTGAGCAATCTCTTTGTAGGCTATCATTGTCGTCTGAATAAGCTATTTCCTTTGGGGGGATGATGGAAAAGATGGTGCGCTCCCGCTCGCACGCAAGCCGTCGGCTCGCGAAGCGCCTACTTCGTGGGGTGCTCGTAGCGGTCTATGTCTCGCTGGAGGTACTCGCGGAAGGCGGGGAACTCCTTGTCGGTGTACTCGAGGATTCGCTCCCGCGCCAGCTGGGGGATACGGTCCAGACGAATGAGCTGGTCGTATTCACCGAACTTTGGATAGTCCACCCAGAGCTTCTCCAGCTCCTCCGCTGAGATCGGGGGATAATCCGTGCGGATCTCCTCATAAGTCCCATCATACGACTCCCCTTGGTAGAGGAGAGATGAGTAGTCTCCTTGTTTAGTATATCTGAAGTCTATACGTATCTTCTTCTCTGTCGTCCCAGGGTAACATTCGAATAAGGTGATGACTTTTAGGAAGAGCTTCCCACTATGCTCATCTTCCCTATACTCATATAGCAAATAGTTTTCGTATTTATTCCCGAGGAAGTCGAGCCCGAAGTACCCGACGTTGGACTCCATCGCGCAGTAGGGGCTACCATCATCGTTGAGGATCGTGGCGAAGTAAACCGCCTGCCTCTCGTGGGCTTCGCGCGAAGCCAGCTCCAGCAGACCCTCCTGCTTCTTACGACGCGAGTAACGCGTCTTGTTGTAGCGATCTAACATGCGTAATGAGGCTTCAGCTCTCAGCAGTTCTTTATAGCCGTGATTCCAGGCTTCTAATGTTACTTTCATCTTTCTAGATTATATATTTTCCCTTTAACATCTCTAATTTGAATCTTATTCTCAATAGCATAGCGTAATACACTCTCGGGTACTGGCTCCTTCTGCACAGGCACCTCAAGGATCATCTGCCCACGAAGGGTTTTCCCCCCATTCTCTTCAAAGATCCCAGCATTAGCTCCCACTCTATTAGAGGGAACATCTGCGATCACCGACCCTGGCGAGTATTTTTCTGACAGCTCTTTCAGGTAGCCGATCGCTGTCTTTTCTAAGATTTCACTAAGCTGGGTACGCCCGTAACAAACACCTTTTCGACTGCATAAATGTTCTTTCTTTATTCTAATAAGGTTACTTCCGAATGAATATCCGTAGGCCTTAATAAAGAATAATCGAGCATAAATTGTATAACTCGGCAACTCACCCGGAATAATAGCGACGTAAGTAAATTCCCCAAATGTAGCCTCCCTTCTTATAACACTACTACAATCCAATACGACGTTGTCAATCAAAATATCGTCTTTAAAATACTTCGAATAAGGCAATGAGTCGGCAGCCTCCCTTCCCAACAACCGCAAGTAAGAAGAGCCATCAAATTCCTCCAAGGGAATATCGCTTTTTAGGAATATATAAGTCTCATTTTTTGAGCGGTCAAACCATGTGGTCTCAAATTCCAAAGTAGGAGCATCAAGGAGATTAAAGTATAATCTAAAAGATGTAAAACACCATAGATAGAACCCTACAAGAGCCACAAAGAGGATCACTACAGTTATAGTAATCGCCTTACAAACGAACTGCATTCTCATATAAGTTACCTTGAATTAAATATAGTGGTACGAGGTGCAAGCCTATAGTGGTTCACGAGTCAACCAATAGTGGTCGGTGGTAGTAACCTATAGTGGTTCGCACCTCGATCAATACTGGTCGCCCCACTGACCACTATAGGTCGCTACTACCTCCCCACAGAGGGAGTGGTGACGCAAGCGGCGGAGGCGGTCACCTCGCTCTGCGGACGCACTTGCGCATGTAAGCGCCATTCCTTTCGGTAGATATGCAGGGTATCGCTGTTGTCCAAGACGTAGATCTTGTTTCCAGCGTAGTACACGGGGCGGGTAATGACCAGATGAAGGCCCTTTGTTCTTTTCTCTTTGGGGGTGACTTCATCCGTCCACAGCAACTTACGAGCCTTTAGGTCAAAGACACCAGCCCACCCCGTGCCATAAGATTCGTACGGGCGCTCGGCAATGAATGTAAAGTAGTCCCCTTGGAGTCGTGCGGCATCGAAATACTCGAAAGCCCCGATCCCTTGCGGATCAACCTTCGAAAAAGAATAGCCCTCGATGATCTTGGCTGTAGCAGCATCAAGGATCTGCACCCCCAAATTGCTGATTAATACGATGGTTTTTTCAGCTTCACGGAAGAAGCACCACCCCAAGCCATCTAAAACAGTGTAGTTGGAATGATCTTCATCAAACCAGCCTCCAGAGAACAGATGCACGGGCTTACCCGTCTCCAGATCCAGAGCTATAAGTCGGAACCAACGGGTGCAGATCCAGAGCAGACCTTGTGCTATCCCCAGCACCTTATCCAGTTTATCGTGGTTATCGTAGTCGTCAGGTTCATCGCGACTACTTTCGCACAGGGGTAAGTCAAAGGTCCAAAGCACCTCGCCAGAGTAGTTCAAACGGCTAAGCTTACACTCGAGAATCTTATAACCGATGATCTCCTCACCCACTTTATACAAGCTATAAGGGACATTTTGCGCTAAGAGAGGTTGCCCGTCTGAGACCGAAAGGATATTCTCACTCGCCTCAAAGGTCTTAGGGTCGCGAATATGATACCCAATGTAACTGCCTATATTCCCATCAAGAAGGAAGACCTTCTTCTCAAATACCTTGAGTAAGGTATGCCCCGAATAGATCTCTATGGTTCCATAGCGACTGTACCACGCATAGACGTATTCACCTACAGAAACGATATCAAGAGGAGGCTCCTCTTTTTCAAGCAAGACACCATCAATACAGAGGTAGCCCCGCCCATTCTCCTCATAGGAATAGTCTCCCGTGACGGGGTTAAGGCCCCGTACATTCTTGATTTGGGCAATCTCTTTGTAGGCTATCATTGTCGTCTGAATAAGCTATTTCCTTTGGGGGGATGATGAGGGAGTTCGCTGTCAAAGTTAGCCCTTTCAGCGGGGAGTATGGCGGGGAAGCTATGGGAGAGGTAGGATGCGGGCTTGCGGATGGGGGTGGTATGAACCTATATTGGTCGGCGGGCTGACCTATATAGGTCGTCATCGCAACCTATATAGCTTCGTCGTCGGATCTATATAGGTTAGCCCGCTGACCTATATAGGTTGCTTTCCCCTCCTTGTGGTAGGGCGGTGGTGCAAGCGGTGTCTATCATAGATAGAGCTATAGCGAAAGGCTGTCACGATAAGACGGAGGAAGGGGGAGGCAAACCAGTACTGGTCGCCGACGTGACCAGTACTGGTAACTGATATTAACCCGTACTGCTTCGCGCTGCGACCAGTACTGGTCAGACGAGTGACCACTACTGGTTACTTTTTGCCCTTCGAGAAGGTGGATGGGCAAAGGGCTGGAGAAGGGGGACGAAGGAGCATCGGGGAGCAGGTCGTCGGCAGGTCGTTGGTGGGGCTTTGTGGGGTGGTTTGCAGAGCAAAATGGGCGGTAAGGGCACACTTACCAAAATATTTTCGGAAATAAGTCATAGGTGTGGATAAATTTCTGTAATTTTGTATCGCAAGATGTTCCCCGCACCAAGGGGCTATCATCCAGCAACAGAGAGATTCAGTAAATCAGTTTAACGAAACGAATAATAAAGATGATTAAAGTAGGTATCAACGGCTTCGGACGTATCGGCCGTTTTGTCTTCCGTGCTGCCCAGAAGCGTAGCGATATCGAGATCGTAGGTATCAACGACCTCCTCGATGCAGAGTATATGGCTTATATGCTCAAGTATGACACGATGCACGGCCGCTTCGACGGTACGGTCGAAGTCAAGGACGGTAACCTCGTCGTCAACGGTAAGACGATCCGCATCACCGCTGAAAAGAACCCCGCTGACCTCAAGTGGAACGAAATCGGTGCTGAATATGTCGTCGAATCAACGGGTCTCTTCCTCTCTAAGGAAAAGGCTCAGGGTCACATCGACGCTGGTGCAAAGTACGTCGTCATGTCTGCTCCTTCTAAGGACGACACGCCTATGTTCGTCTGCGGTGTCAACACCGACAAGTACGTCAAGGGCACGCAGTTCGTATCTAACGCTTCTTGCACGACGAACTGTCTCGCACCTCTGGCGAAGGTCCTCCACGACAACTTCGGTATCACCGACGGTCTGATGACCACGGTTCACGCTACGACGGCTACTCAGAAGACTGTCGACGGTCCTTCTGCCAAGGACTGGCGTGGTGGCCGCGCTGCTGCTGGCAACATCATCCCTTCTTCTACGGGTGCTGCTAAGGCTGTAGGTAAGGTCATCCCCGAGCTCAACGGTAAGCTCACCGGTATGAGCTTCCGCGTTCCTACCCTCGACGTCTCTGTCGTTGACCTCACGGTCAACCTCGCTAAGCCTGCTACCTACGCAGAGATCTGCGAAGCTATCAAGAAGGCTTCTGAAGGCGAACTCAAGGGTATCCTCGGCTACACGGACGAAGATGTCGTATCAAGCGACTTCCTCGGCGACACGCGTACGTCTATCTTCGACGCTAAGGCTGGTATCGCTCTGACGGACAAGTTCGTCAAGCTCGTCAGCTGGTACGACAACGAAATCGGCTACTCCAACAAGGTCCTCGACCTCGTAGCTCACATGGCTAAGGTCAACGGCTAATCCCCCGACCGAGTTCATAAAGCTCTTATCAGCCCCCCGCTGTGCCTATGGTATGGTGGGGGGCTGATCTCTTACTATCTACCTCTACTACCACACAGACCTCGACCTAACTATGACCTTTCGCTCCTTCATGACGCGCACGCACCGCTTCCTCGGTGCGCTGATGAGCGTCCTCTTCGTGGCCTGGTTCGTCTCAGGCCTTGTCCTTATCTACCACGCCTATCCCAAGTACTCGATGGACGAGGAGCTGAAGCACAGCACCCGTCTGCCCGAGAGCTTGCCCACGACAGATAGCCTGCATGCCCTCTTCACCTCCCTCCAGCTCGACACGGTGCCGCTGGAGCGCCTGAAGATCTCAGGCGGGACGTATGCCGACAGCCGTGCGCGTCTCGTCATCCGCCCCGTAGAGGGGGAGCGCCGTGAGCTGGCCTTTGACGGTGACAGCCTGCGCTCGCTCCAGCTCGATAGAGCGTATCTGGAGACCATCGCCGCCCGCTGGGGGCAGCGTATCGAGCGCATCGACACCATCACGGAGCTTGACCAGTGGACGCCCTTCTCGCGCCTCACGGAGGATCTCCCCTTCTATCGTCTCCTCCTCACCGGTGGGGCAGGGCATGAGGTCTACGTCTCGAGCGTGACGGGCGACGTGCTGCAGGAGTCCACCCGCAGCGAGCGCCTCTGGGCGTGGGCTGGCGCTATCCCGCACTGGATCTACTTCACCTACATCCGCTCGCGTGCTGACCTCTGGCGCTGGGTCATCATCGTCCTCGGCGCTATCGGTACGTTTATGGCGCTGACGGGCTTCTACCTAGGCATCGTGCACTACCGTAGCCGTGCGAAGAAGAAGGCGGCGAAGCTCTTCTCGCCCTTCCCCCGCAAGCGCTACCAGTGGCACCACTTCTTCGGTACCGTCGGCGGTGTGCTCATCATCGCATGGGTGCTGACGGGGCTCCTCTCCGTCGTGCACTTCCCCCATACCGAGACGACGGACTACCCCGTGGAGCAGCTCGAGGGGCGCCCGCTCGGCATGACGGACTACTGCACCGACCTCACGGCCCTGCGTCAGGCAGAGCCCGAGCTACGCGCCCTGACCTTCACCTCGCTGGGGCATATCCCCGTGCTGAAGGCCGATGGGCAGGAGGCGCACTACTATGATGGTCGCTCCGTAGTACCCAAGCGCCTCAGCCTCGACAGCGCCGAGATCGTCACCGAGCTCCGTACGGTCTTCGGCGAAGGTCACCACTACACGACCGAGCTGATGGACAAGTACGACACGTACTACATCAGCCGCTCTGGCAAGCTCCCCTTGCCCGTCTGGCGCATCGCTATCGACACGAAGGACCACCACACCTACTACGTCGATCCCAAGACGGGTATGTGGCGTATGTATGCGGATAGTGAGCGCATCGATGCGTGGATGTTCATGAAGCTCCACCGCCTGCAGTTCGCTCCCTTGGTGAATACCCCAGGGGCATGGCCCGTCGTGATGTGGGCGTTCATGCTCATCGGGCTCATTACCTCGCTGACGGGGCTGATGCTCGCCTTCGACTATGTGCGCCGCCTCCTGCGTCGTCGCGGGAAGAAGAAGCACTAAGCGCCCTCACCCACCTATATACACGTATCCCCCACGACCCGAGCGGATCGTGGGGGATACGTGCTTTTAGGGGAAGTCCTTAGCGCAGGGCTTAGAACTGGTAGCTAAGCTTGAAGCGTACCGTACGGCCAGGCATGTGGTAGCCGTCCTTCTCGGTGTAGTGCTCGTCGTAGAGGTTGTCTACATTGACCCCCAGACCGAGGCGCTGCTTGATGGTGTAGTGCAGTGAAGCACCGAAGATCAGTGCCGAGGGGTGCTGGAGACGACGGCCCCACTCGGGCTGCTCAGCTGCTACGCGTGCAGCGAGCCCCGTGCGGATATCGGGGTAGTAGCCGAACCAGTTGTCCTCCCAGCGCTGGCCGATGTAGCGACCCGAGAGGCCGAACTGCAGGCCTTCGCGCGTGGTGAAGTCGAGGCCGAAGGTGACGTTCTGCGAGCGCACGTACTTGATAGGCGTCCAGTCGCTGGCGGCAGCGAGCTTCATCTTCGAGTGGAGAAGGAGCGTAGCGTTGGCGTAGGCCTTCAGTGAGAAGGCGTAGTCCACGAGGCTACCGAAGTCGTAGGCGGCCATCAGCTCGAGGCCGTGCATACGAGCCTTGTCGCTATTGATGAAGGTCTTCGTAGCCGTCTTGTCGGGATTCGTCGTGACCTTGTCGACGATCATATCCTTGTGGTCGGTGTAGAAGTACGTAGCGTCGAGGTCGATACCCTTCTCATAGTTGGTATAGCCGATCCCCCCGTCGATGGTCAGCGAGCTCTCGGGGCGCAGGTCGCGATTCCCTACGGTCGTCGTCTTGCCGCTGGTGTACTGACCTGCCTTGCGGTAGGCGTCAGGAGCAGCGAAGGCCGTCCCAGCAGAGGCGTGTAGACGCAGGCCACGGGCGAGCTCATACTTCAGGCCGAGGTTGGGGCTGAAGACGAGGTGCTGCTCGTGCTTAGCTTCGCTATTGAGGCGGCTGTCGGCACTGAGGTCGAAGCGCATGAGGTCGAGGCGTGCGCCCGCCGAGACGATGAAGCGCTCGGTGACGCTGAGGTTCGTCTGGGCGAAGAAGCCGAGGCTGGAGGTCGAGTAGTCGGGATTGTAGCTCGCCTTCTGGGCGCCCGTAGCGTCGAAGGACTTGGTCTTCGTGTCGCTCTTCTTGTAGTCGGCACCGAGGGTCAGGCGGTGTGCGCCGAGGGTCATGTCGTCCTGCAGGATAGCCCCGTAGTCCTGACCATTGCGGCGGTAGTTGATGATAGCACCGCTACCAGCCTTGTCGTAGTTCTGCGACACCTCGAAGGAGTAGTAGGGGCGCAGTGCGAGGCGATGGATGCCGACCTGCCCGAGGACTTCGAGCGAAGTGAGCGAGCGCGTGATATCCTTCTGCGAGAGGCCGTAGACCCCGTAGATGCTACCACCGGTGCGGATAGCGTCGCCGATGAAGAGGTTCTCGTAGGCGTTTACCGACCAGTTGGGCGAGAAGTCATAGCCGAGGCGAAGGCTACCGGTGTAGACACCATAGGTGCTACCTGGCATCGTAGCGCCACGCGTCTCGGGGTCTACGATAGCCTTGGCGAGGCTGTTGTGACGGAGGATATCGTTGTTACCAGCCTTGTAGTTCGTGTGCTCGCTGGTGTAGCCAGCGCTGAGGTCGAAGGACAGGCCCGAGACGATGCGCCCACCGAGAGCGAGCGTACCGGCGTAGGTGTCGTAGCTACCAGCCGTAGCGGAGACGCGACCCGTGAGCTGCTCCTTGTGCTGTACGGTGACGATGTTGATGACACCGCCCATAGCATTCGTACCATAGACCGAGGAGAAGGGTCCCTTGAGGATCTCTACCTGTGCGATGTCCGAGAGGGCGATGGTGGAGATGTTCTCCGACGCCGTGGGGATCCCGTTGATGAGGACGGTGGTATAGGCCTTACCAGGCTTGAAGCCACGGATACCGACGGTAGCGTTGAAGCCAGGGTACTGGATGACGTCGACGCTGCTGTAGTTCTTCAAGAGGTCGGGCAGGCTGGTGAAGCCCGAGCGCTGGATGGTCTCGGCGCTGATGACCTCGATCTTGCTGGGCACCTTCTTCAGGGGAAGGATGGAGCGCGTACCGTAGACGAGGACCTCATCGAGGTTCGTGGTACGGAGGCTATCCGTAGTGCTTGCTGAGAGCGGGAGGGCCAGTGAGGCCGCCGCGATGAGAAGCGTTAGCTTTTGTTTCATACGTTCGTTGCTTGGTTAATATACAGATGCACTGCGCTCTCCGAGGGTGGAGAGGAGTGCGGTGATAGAGTGATGCTGGGTCGTGATCCCCGTAGGGGTGCGGAGCGTCCAGCCCGCTTCGCTGATGGTGATGCTACTGGTCTCGGGCGGTAGGTCGCCAGAGATGATGCCGTAGCCGAGGCGGTGAAGCGCACGGCACGTCCAGCTGTAGCGTAGGCCTTCGCCCGTGAGATGGATCTGCTGACCTGGCTCTTCGGCGATGGAGAATTCCCCTCGCTCGCTGTCGAAGCGCAGGCGTGGGTCACCGAAGACACGCTCGATATCGCCATCGAGGATGAGGTCTTCGGGCGCCTTGGCTGTGATAGCTCCCGAGCGGTCGAGGAGCCAGATGGTGTCCGCCCAGCCGAGGGCCAGATCCAGCTCGTGCGTGGAGATGAGGATGCTCTTGCCGAGCTTGTGGGCGAGCGTGCGGAGCATCGTCGTCACCTCCAGACGGGAGGGGAGGTCAAGGTGCGCCGTGGGCTCGTCGAGGAGGATGAGCGGAGTCTCTTGTGCCAAGGCACGGGCGATCATCACGCGCTGCTTCTCGCCGTCACTCAGCGTGTCGAAGATACGCTCACGCAGCTCCGTGAGACGGCACGTGGCGAGTGCCTCTTCGCAGATACGCTTGTCCTCGGCACTGAGCACACCACGGAAGCCCGTATAGGGGTAGCGACCGATGGTGACGACCTCCCAGACGTCCATATTGCCCGCGGGGATGCGCTCGGTGAGTACGAGGCTCAGCTGACGGGCGACCTCCTTCATCGTGAGGCTGGAGAGAGGCTTTTCGCCCAGCTCTACTTCGCCTGCAAGGGGTGGGAGCAGGCCTGCCATGGTGTGCATGAGTGTGGACTTCCCACTGCCGTTGGGCCCCATGAGCATGACGATCTCGCCTGGGCGAATGGAGAGACAGAGGTCGGGGGAGATGACGACGCTACGGCGACGCTCCGTGTAGCCTGTGCGGAGGTGGCGGAGCTCGATCGTGAGGTGCTGTGTCTTACTTGAAGGCATTGCGCTTACGCTTATTACCCAGGATGACGAGGATGACTACGGGGGCGCCGAGGAGCGAGGTGATCGCATTGATCGGGAGGACGAACTGATGGCCTGGGGCCTGTGTCAGGAGGTCGCACACGAGGAGGAGGAAGGAGCCCGAGAGGATCGTCGCTGGGACGAGGATATGGTGGTCGGCCGTGCGGAAGAGCAGACGGACGAAGTGCGGGACGGCCATGCCGAGGAAGGCAATAGGTCCCGTGAAGGCCGTGATACAGCCCGTGATGATGCTGGTGATGACGATGAGTAGGCGACGTACCAGACGGATGTTCGTCCCGACGGAGCGCGCATAGTTCTCCCCGAGGCCGAGGGCATTCATCTGCTTCGGCATGAGGAGGGCCGCGATGAGCCCGACGAGGACGACGGGGAGCATGAGCTGCAGCTGGCGCCAAGTCGTGCCCGCCACGCTACCGAAGCTCCAGATGAGGTAGGTCTTCAGCGTCTCTTCGTCACTGAAGTACTGCAGGATAGAGATGACGCTCGAGGCGAGGAAGCCGATCATCACCCCGACGATGAGCACCGAGACGATGTCGTGCAGACGGCTCGAGACGGCGGAGATCATCAGGAGGACGCTGAGCGCGCCGATGCAGGCGGCGAGGATGATGCCCCACGTGTTCGCCACGCCTGCCGTAGAGAGGAGCGAGGGGAAGAGCGTGTAAGCCATCGTATAGATCGCTACGCCCACGCCTGCACCGCTATTGATCCCGAGGATTGAGGTATCGGCAAGGGGGTTGCGGAAGAGCGTCTGCATCTGCAGGCCTGCGATGGAGATCCCTGCGCCAGCGATGAGCGAGGTGAGTGCCTTCGGCAGGCGGAAGTTCAGGACGACGTAGCTCGTCGTCGTATGCTCACCACGGCCGAGGAGCGTGTCGATGACGTCGCTCGCAGGCAGAGAGACGCTGCCCCACATGATGTCGAGCACGAAGGCCACGACGATGCCGAGCGAGATGAGGAGGAAGAGGATCGAGTGACGTGCGCGCATGGGCTACTGTAGCTTGACCCAGTAGGTCGTCTCGTAGTTGGGGAGGAGGTGCGGACGCGTGATCTTGATGAGGTCCTTCAGGATGAGGTGCGGGTTGTAGGGCCCGCTCTCCCAGTAGTCATTACCCCCGTACTCATTGACGCGCTTGCGGTCGATCCACACGTTGCCCGCCTTGGCTGCGTCGAAGTGCTGGTAGCGCTCGTTCATCGAGAGGAAGTCCTTCAGGGTAATGTCCTTGCCGACCATCATGCTGAGCCATACGGGGGCGTGGCGGTGACGGCTGAAGACGTATTCAAAGCTCATGGGCTTATTCGCTACCTGCCCAGGGATGAAGTCATACTTGATGTGTGCGTCGGTGAGCATCGAGGTGACGTAGGAGTATTCGCCTGGGACGTACCACGAGCCCTTGTAGTCCTGCCCGTAGAGGACGGGGAGGAAGTCGGGCTCTTGTGCAGCGATCTTCTTCGCCTCGAGGTACTCACGCTCGATACGCTGGAAGGTCTCTTCGGCACGGACATTGCGCCCGAAGAGCATCCCGATGAATTTCATCCACTCGGCACGCCCGAGGAGGCTCTGCTCCTTCCAGTTGTTGAAGAAGACGATCTCGATGCCCGAGGCGCGGATATCCTCGTCCTTGGCATCGGACTCCTGCAGGCCCTGCATAATGATCTCGGGGTGGGTGGCGATGATCTGCTCGACATTGCGCCCCATGCCACGGCCGATCTCGGCGATCTCGCCACGGCGTGTGCGCTCGGCGAGGATGCTGTCATTGATGTTGCGCGGGTCGCTACATGCCACGAGGACGTCACGCAGGTCGAGGAGCGTCAGTGCGCCGATCTCCGTCGTGGAGAGCGTACCCATGGTGCGCACGGGTACGGCGATGTAGCGTGCGCCAGGGGCAGTCACCTCGGGCTTATGGCCGCGGGGATAGAGGAAGTAGCGGGCGAGGGTGTCGGGCTCGTCGGGGGTGAAGATAAACACCTCCTTGTAGCCAGGATGGTTGGCTACTTGGATGCCCTTGGCATAGTCGAAGTGCACGGCATGCGCGAAGTCCGCGCTGTCGGCGACGATGCTATCTGTGGTAGCCGTACTCTGGCTGGAACGTCCTGTGCAGCTCCCCAAGAGCATGAGGAGGCACGCAAGGAGAAGTAAAGGCTTGGTCATGCGTAATTACATTTATGATAGGTGTGCCTCCAAAGAGGCACGAGGAACCGAAATTCCCGCTACAAAGGTACAAGAAGAATACGGCTTCTTCATATAGAGCGCTTTGCGCCCTGCGCTGAAGGCTCCGCATAGCTCCCCGATGCATGGCTCTTCCGCTACGATGATGGGGTAGCGAGCTATACAGCCCTTTCCCCCGAAGAGTAGGAGAAAAACGGCCGTCCCCGTAGTGCTATAAGTCAGCTCCTATACAGCTTTTCCTTCGTCTTGGTGCGTGGATTTATAATCTCGGTACGAAAATCCTATCATCCACGTGCGTAGTCCTAAGATCTACGTGCGTGGACAAAGCTTTAGGCGTAGTGCTACGCAGCTTTTTCTCGTAGACTTTGAGGCATTTTCTCAAAGAAGACGTACAGCTATCATATAATGAGCGGCGGCAGCCCCCATCGGGGACTGCCGCCGCTCGCTTGTGGAGTGGGGTCGATCGGACTAATAGAACATACCGCCCGTCTTCTCGTTGGCGCGGGGTGCTACAGCATTGTCCGTGAAGTCAGGGCCGATATTCGCCCAGGCCTTGCCGAGGATCTTCTCGAGGCGGTAAGCCGCAGCCTTCGCCAGAGGCACTTCCTTACCCTCAGGGTCTTCATCTTCTACAACCCCAGCGGCGAAGTCCTCAATGGGGCGTAGCGGCTTCTTGATATCGTTCGTCGAAGCGTACTGCTTGATCGAGTAGGGGCCGTAGATGTAAAGGGGGATGCTGAGGTGGAGGAGACGATTACCAGCCTTCACCGTCGCATTAGGGGCGTAGACGGGGGAGACGTTTCCGCCCTCGAGCTTACCCTTCGTGGTAGCGTAGAGGTCGAAGTTCAGCGTCATCTGTGAGCCGAGCTTGGGGAAGATGGCGTAGCCCTTGAGGTTGACGGGGTCCTTCTCGTCGCGGAACTTCGTCTGACCGTGGTGTGCAGACTTCGTGAAGTCCTCCGTATCAAGGTTCGTGTACTCAAAGACATCGGAGAAGTCCGACTTGGTCGTGATAGCCGACTGGCTGTCGTAGTCCTTCACGTCGGAGGGGTAGATGAAGAGCTGGTAGGCACCCTTAGCGGAGAGCTGCTTGTCGAGGAGCTCGCCCTTCGAATTGTAGCACTCGAAGAGGATGCCGTACTGAGGGTAGTCGCTACCCGAGATCTCGCCCGTGAAGGGGTTCTCGCGGCGCGTGTCACTCCAGCGCAGGGCGAGCAACTTGTCGAGCGTGTAGGTCACGCTTGCGTTGCCGATCTTCGCCGTGCTCTCGCTGAGCTTCCACTCGCTGCCCTGCTTGGTGTAGGTGACGACCTGCTCATCCTGCAGGTTGCGGTTCTCGAGGTCAGCCTCGGAGGGAAGGTAGTGGAAGCTCTTCTTGCCGTGAAGGTGGCCGATCTGCAGGCGGATGACGACCTTGGCGATGTCGAGGTCAGAGCTGGGGGTGACAGGTGAGGGAGTAGGTGTGGGTGTGGGCGTCGGAGGTACGACGGGTTCGTTATTGGACTTACCGGAGCAGGCCGTAGCGACGAGGCTGAGGGCTGCGATACTGGCGAAGGCAAAAGCCTTGAGACGGTTCGTTGTCATACGTTTCTGAGGGATTAATTAGTTAGAAGAAGCTTCTTCACGACCCGTGAGGTCGGTGGTGCCGGCGTCGACGACGAAGGTGACGTTCAGCGAGATATCCGACTCTTGGTCGATGGGATAATAGAGGTTGTTGTAGAAGGGCATCGCCTGACCGTTGTAGATCTTCGGCTGGTGCGCATGCATGAGCATGATCGTCAAGAGGAACTTCCAGTCGGCGCGTGTGAAGCGGATGAGACCCTTGAAGCCCATGGGATTGCTTGTGCCCGTGAACTTGCTCTCGGGCGCGTTGTAGGGCTGATTCCACGGCGTGACGTCGACGTAGCGGTAGTCATAGCCGAGCTCTTTGGGCTCCTTGACGGCGTAGGTACGCCACTTGCCACGGATGAACTCGCGGGTGAAGCGCTCGAAGAAGTGCTGGTGGATGCGGTCTTGGCCGTTCTCGATGAACTGCCCGTTCATCAGCTCACGGCGGGCGTCGAGGTAGTCGATCTCGAGGAGGTAGACGACATCCGACTCGGTATCGGTGCTCTTGACGGAGAACTGCGATACGCCCTGCTCTTCGCTGGCGAGGAAGCCCTTACTGGTGAGTGAGAGGGTCATCTTCTCCTCACGGCCCGTGAGGGTGATATCGGCGAGTGTGGGCTCAGCATCCCAGCGGGTGGGGTTGTTGAGCTTGGCTTCCTTGAGCGTGAAGATGACGTAGGAGGGGTTATCGTGGCGCTTATTCAGTAGCTCGTTGGTCGGCTCCTTGGGGTCGCAAGACGTGAGAATCGGGACAAGCACGAGGAGCAGAAGGAGGAGCCTCTTGGGGCTCCCGCATAGCTGTCGTAGAGTCATAGGATGAGAGAGATAAGCGAGGTGATCAGAACTTCCACAGGAGTGAGGCGCGGATATCGCGACCCGCTTCGTGGGCATAGTAGCGAGCGCGGTTCGTATACTCCTTGTATTCGGCATTGAGGAGGTTGTCGCCCGTGAGGAGGAGGCGCAGGGACTGGCCATTCTTCAGCGTCTTCGAGAGCTCGACTTCGGCGCCCCATACCCCGTAGGCAGGCGGTGCGTCAGCGATGTCGATAGCGGAGTCGAAGCGCGTCTGGCGAGCGACGAAGAGGTGATTGAGCGTGACCTTACCCGAGAAGCCCCCGCCGAGCTTAGGGCTCCAGCTGAGGTGCTGACCGAGGTGGAAGGAGGGGATATAGGGGAAGAGCTGGCCCGTGCCACGCTCGTTAGCCCATACCATGAAGCTCTTCACCCCGTACTCAATATCCTGTGGGAAGCGGTACGATGCGTCGATGTCGAAGCCACGGAAGAAGGCATCACGCTGCTGATAGGTGAAGAAGGGATATTCGCCCGAGAGCGTCGTGTGCATCGTGTGTGTCGGCGCATCGAAGATATAGCCGTCGATCCACTGCAGATAGCCGTCGGCACGCACGTGTAGGCGCTCACCCGAGTGCTCTACGGAGGTGATCCACTTGTAGCCGCGCTCACTCTTGAGGTCGCGGTTCCCACGGATGTAGATCGCCGAGCCGTGCTGGTTACCTTCGCTGTAGAGCTCGTGGACGTGGGGGGCGCGGAAGGCTGCCCCGAGGTTCGTCGTGAGGTGCCACAGGGGCGAGAGGTGGTAGTGCCCGCCGATGCTGTAGGTGACGTTCGTGAAGCGCTTCGTGTCCTTGAAGAGCTGCTGATAGATGTCGTAGCCAGCTACCTTGAGCGTCATCTGGTCGAGGCGCAGGCCGACCTCAGCGCCCCAGCGCTCGGCTTGGTACTTCTGCAGGAGGTGTGCTGCACCCGTGACCTCGGTGTAGTTCGGGATGATGGGCACGACGCCCGTGCCAGGTCGGTTGTAGTTCTCCGTGCCGACGAAGTGCAGGCCCACCTCCGTATCCCAGCGGTGGTAGTGCTTGCGCCAAGCCGCATCTGCCTGGAAGCTCTTCAGATCGAGCGCCAGCGTGGGGAAGGAGGAGCGGTCATTGCGGCGGATGTTGTACTCATCTCGGCGGTCAGTCTGCAGCGAGGTCTGCAGGGTGAAGGTGCCGAGAAGCTCATCATCATAGCGCCCCTTGACGCTCCACAGGCGGTGCAGGACGTCGTGGTGAGGGTAGTCAATATGGCGGGAGAAGGGGCGGAAGGTCAGCGGACGACCACGCTCGATGAGCGCCTCGATCTCGTTGGCATTCTTGAGGTGACCCGAGGGAAGAAGCCCCGTCTTATTCTGATACTGGCTGAAGTAGCTCTCGAGAGAGAGGTGTTCGCCGCGCCAACCGAGGGCGAGTGAGTAGTCCAGCTCCTTGACGCCCGTATTGGTGAGGAGGTACTTCGCCGTCGAGCGGTCACCCGCATTGGTGTAGGAGAGCTGCGCACGCCAAGCGAGCGAAGGCAGGAAGGGCAGAGCGCCTTCGAGCTTCGCTACCTCGGTGAAGCGACGGCCGTTGGTGGCGAAGCTCGTCGCCAGCGTCCCCTGCAGGCTACGCCCATGATAGGGGAGAGGACTCTGCCCGAGGATGATGACGCCCGCGAGGGCTTCGGAGCCATGTGCTACCGCTTCGGCGCCCTTGACGACGTGGACCTGGTCGTTGGCGTCGACGCTGACCTCGGGGGCGTGGTCGTCGCCCCACTTCTGGCCCGACTGGCGGACGCCATTATTGACGATGAGCACACGCGTGCCGTACATACCGTGGATGACGGGCTTCGCTGTCGTCGTGCCCGTCTGCAGGCTCGTGACGCCGCTGACCTCGGTGAGGAGGGCGGCGAGGTTACGCCCGAGGTTACGCTCGATGCGCTCGGTAGAGACCTTCGTGGAGACGACGTTGGCGGAGACAGGACGGCGGGTACCGACGACCTTCACCGAAGAGAGATCACGCTCCTCAGGGCGCAGACGCAGGGTGAAGGGGCTGGGGGTGCTGCGGAGCTTGTCCAGAGGGATGAAGCCTTCGTGATAGCCGATGAGATGGACGTGCAGGCCGTCCTCCTCGCTCCCCGTGAGGGCGAGGGTCAGCTGGCCCTTGAGGTCGGTCTGCATGGAGCGACGGCCGATGTGGCCGACGGCGCCTGGGAGGGGCTCTCCAGTTCGATCGTCAAGGACCTGGATGATGAGGCTACGGCTCTGGGCATGTACAGGGCATGCACCCAGGGCAAGGGCGAGGAGCATCCCCAGAGATAGGAGGACGCCGCGCCATCTTGCCAGTGATAGATAGCACATAGGTAGGAAAAGGATGATATGGATGAAGGGTCGGGAAGAGGCTATGGCATAGCGGTCCTCTTCGCGGATATAGCCAGCTGTAGCCACGAGCTACACGGCCAAGCGTAGCACTCCCATACAGGCCGGGAGCACGCTATAAGTGATAGGCGGGGGTAGAGGCAGGGCAAAGATTACCCTACACGTGGCCTCTGGTGAGTGATTTAGGCGAAGGTGGGAGGGGCCCGTAGCTGTACCGCATCCCTGCGGATCGAGTGGGCAAGGCGCACCAAGCGCACCCCGAGGATGCGCACGCCGAGAGCCACTGCTGCGAGCAGCGTGCCGATGGCGAGAGCTAAGAACGGGGTATGGACGAAGTGACAGATCGAGCAGTCGGTCTTCGTCACGTGGGAGGTGTAGCCCTCTGTAGACACGACATCCTGCACGGCGTCAGCGCGGTGGCTGAAGTCGTGTAGGCTGACCATCGCCAGGAGACTCAGGAAGAGCCCGAGGAAGAGGGTCGCCAGCCGACGGGTATATCGCTCGTTGGTCTGCATAATCTTGTGCGAGGTGCTACTGCCTGCAAATATAACGAATTCAGAGCGAAGGCTTATATCAAAGGAAGAGAATCCGCCTGAGGAAAAGTGGTATTTCCGTGGAGAAAAAAGTAGCTTCCCGTAGTGATCTT
Organism: Porphyromonas bobii; assembly: GCF_943169685.1. Lineage (NCBI taxonomy): Bacteria > Pseudomonadati > Bacteroidota > Bacteroidia > Bacteroidales > Porphyromonadaceae > Porphyromonas > Porphyromonas bobii. The sequence goes on along the minus strand of NZ_CALPBU010000002.1, from coordinate 77,633 downwards.
CCTCTGTCTACCCGCGTGGTCTTAAAGACTACGTACGTAAATCCTAATGACCACGCACGTAGATATTAGAGCCACGTACGTAGATGAAGCTTATCTACCATAGGTTCGCAGCTTTTCTTCGCACGGATAGGAGGTCATTCCACTATTGTCCCTTGTTTTTACCTGCGAAGAGGCGAGGGCTCACGCCGCACTGCTATGCGCCGCGTAGCGTACGGCACGGTGCAAGCGTCTTGTAATGGATGAGGCGGTATCCCTGCTCTTCGCTCCTTTGCTCGCCCATTCCTTCGTGCGCTCGATATATAATGTCGTACTCGCTGACAGCAGTAGGTGGGGGCGGTGTGTCATATTGGCAGGAGGTGTGCAGAATGGGGCTTCGCTGGGCTTTGGCACGCTCCTTGCTCGGTAGAGGACGTGGGTGGGGAGCCTTATACCCCAGTCCCAAGCGAAACGAAGAATATAAAACAACACATATAACTACTTAGATCATGAGCATTAAGCCCCTGGCAGACCGCGTACTCATTCGCCCCGCTGCCCAAGAAGAGAAGACCGTGAGCGGTATCATCATCCCCGATTCAGCTAAGGAAAAGCCCCTGCGTGGCGAAGTCATCGCCGTAGGTGGTGGCACGAAGGACGAAGAGATGGTCCTCAAGGCTGGCGACGTCGTCCTCTATGGCAAGTACGCTGGCACCGAGATCGAGCACGAAGGTGAGAAGTACCTCATCATGCGTCAGTCCGACGTACTCGCTACGATCTAATCCCTTCTCACTAAGTAAGAAATACAGATATCAGATACAATCATGGCAAAAGAAATCAAGTTCGATATAGAGGCACGTGAGAGCCTCAAGCGCGGCGTCGACGCTCTGGCTAACGCTGTCAAGGTAACCCTCGGCCCTAAGGGTCGCAACGTTATCCTCGGTAAGACCTACGGCGCACCCCACATCACCAAGGACGGTGTCTCCGTAGCCAAGGAGATCGAGCTCGAAGATCCATTCGAGAACATGGGTGCTCAGCTCGTCAAGGAAGTTGCTTCGAAGACCAACGACGATGCTGGTGACGGTACGACCACGGCTACGATCCTTGCCCAGAGCATCATCGGTGTCGGGCTGAAGAATGTCACCGCAGGTGCCAACCCCATGGACCTCAAGCGTGGTATCGACAAGGCTGTCGCTAAGATCGTCGCTGAGATCCGCTCTATGGCGCAGGAGATCGGTGACAACTTCGAGAAGATCGAGCACGTAGCTAAGATCTCCGCTAACGGTGACGAGCAGATCGGTCAGCTCATCGCCGAAGCTATGCGCAAGGTCAACAAGGAAGGTGTCATCACCGTCGAAGAAGCCAAGGGCATCGAGACGACGGTCGAGGTCGTCGAAGGAATGCAGTTCGACCGCGGCTATATCTCTCCCTACTTCGTCACCAACTCCGAGAAGATGGAGGCGCAGCTGGAGAATCCCTATATCCTCATCTACGACAAGAAGATCTCTACGCTGAAGGAGATCCTTCCTATCCTCGAGCAGACCGTACAGACGGGTCGTCCCCTTCTCATCATCGCCGAGGATATCGACAGCGAAGCCCTTGCTACCCTCGTCGTCAACCGCCTGCGTGGTGGTCTGAAGGTCTGCGCCGTCAAGGCTCCAGGCTTCGGTGATCGCCGTAAGGCTATGCTGCAGGATATCGCTATCCTCACCGATGGCGTCGTCATCAGCGAAGAGACGGGCCTCAGCATCGACGCTGTCAGCCTCGATATGCTCGGTAAGGCTGAGAAGATCAGCGTGAACAAGGACAACACCACCATCGTCAATGGTGCTGGTGACAAGGAAGCCATCCGCGAGCGTGCCGCTCAGATCAAGGCACAGATCGCTAACACGACCTCCGACTACGACCGCGAAAAGCTCCAGGAACGTCTGGCTAAGCTCTCCGGTGGTGTCGCCGTCCTCTACGTCGGTGCTCCCAGCGAAGTCGAGATGAAGGAGAAGAAGGACCGCGTCGACGACGCCCTCAGCGCTACGCGTGCTGCCGTCGAAGAAGGTACCGTCCCTGGTGGTGGTACGGCGCTCCTGCGTGCTGTCCGCGCCCTTGACGGCCTTGTCGGGGAGAACGAAGACGAGACGACGGGTATCGAGATCATCCGCCGTGCTGTCGAAGAGCCCCTGCGTCAGATCGTCGCCAACGCTGGTAAGGAAGGTGCTGTCATCGTGCAGCGCGTCAAGGATGGCGAAGGTGACTTCGGCTACAACGCTCGCCTTGATCAGTTCGAGAACCTCTACGCTTCGGGCGTCATCGACCCAGCGAAGGTCACGCGTGTAGCGCTGGAGAACGCTGCTTCGATCGCAGGTATGTTCCTCACGACTGAGTGCGTCATCGCCGACAAGAAGGAGGATGCTCCCGCTATGCCCGCTATGAACCCCGGTATGGGTGGTATGGGCGGCATGATGTAAGCCGTCCCCGCGACACTCCAAGTACATATAGCTACGCCCCGCTTTCGTCCAACGAAGGCGGGGCGTAGTGCGTTTATTTTCCTGGTCTAATACCCTGTATGCGTGCGCCCTCCAATACCCAGCGCGAATTCTTTACCTTTGCAATACAGCGTCCCCGCTTGATGCTACAACCTCAATACCAACTCACTTATCTCAGCGTATGAGTAAAACGACTACTACTTGCCCTATCTTTCGGCGTGGAGCTTTCCAAATAGCCCTTGCCGTTGCAGCCTTCTTCATGGTAGATCCGTATATACGGAAGCTCTTGTCCTTCGTGCAGGAGCATTGTATCGCAGAGCTGTCTCCGCACTGGTTTGGAGCTTTTGTCTGTTTGTTAGTGGTCTGTTGCTTCTACATATTGCTTGGGCGATATAGGAATACCTACATACCCGTACAGCTCCGTTGGGGGCTACTCCTTTTGGCGGTAGCTTACCTATACTATAGGATAAGCCCTTGCTATTATTATAGGCTAAGCCCCGAGTTTTACTTCTGGAGAATACCATTAGGAGATTGGATGGTATTCCGTGCAACTTGGACGGACCTCCTCCTCTTGCCTCTTGTTGTTTGCGTATGGTTAGCTCGTAAAAAGAAAGACGTCAGTGGGGCAATAGAAGAAGCTGCTCTTGAGCAAATGGGAGCTCAGGCCATTCAAAATGATGTAGCTATTGAAAGAGAGTGTGATGATTGGCTGGGCTTTAGTTCTATGGTTGGGTTGCTTTTCGAAGATCTAAGTTCGCTTGATTTGAGCGGAGAATCATTGACTATGGGGATTATTGCTCAGTGGGGGAAAGGGAAGAGCTCCTTTATTAATCTTTTGATGAATAAAGTTAAGGAGCATGGAGATATCATTATTCGCTTCAATCCCCGCAGCTCAAAGAATGTATCTCAAATTCAAGAAGACTTCTTTGATGCTTTTGCCAAGGAATTATCCAAGTACTACATAGGCTTCGGCTTTTTACTTGGACGATATACCAAGCACTTAGGGTTGCTTGGACAGTATGAATGGACGCGCCCCTTGGAGAGTCTACTGACACTCCTTCTCCCAGAGAAGGACGAGCAAGCGATTAATGCTGCTCTATATTCTATCGGTAGGCGAGTGTACGTCGTCATCGATGACCTCGACCGCTTGACAGGAGAGGAGATAATTGAGGTACTGAAGCTCGTTGATCGCAATGCCTCTTTCAATAATGTAGTCTTTGTCATGGCATACGACAAGGAATACATCAACAACGTGTTGAGGAAGCACTTGGATCATGGCTTAGATCATAGCTTTATCGATAAGTATGTGACTTGGGAGGTGACCATTCCTGAGGTTGATGGGGAGGTGTTGAAGGCTGCAATGGAACGGTACTTAAAGCTTCGTATGCCTAAGCTATCCATTGAGGAACTACAGCAAACACTGGACGGATGGGGATCAGTCTCCGATATTATTACGGGGTATTTGGAGTCTGTGCGCCATCTTAAGCGGTATTTGAATTTAATGATCCCCAGGTATAGGGAGGTATATTATAGGGTTAATCCAGCTGATTTCTTCTTAGTTTCACTACTTCAGTACAGGTATCTTAGTATCTATAATAACCTTACATGGCGTATGTATGTAGAGCTGAATGATAGTATGCATGAGCCCTGTTACTACATAAGTCCAGAGCGGTGGACTTCTCTAAGGAAAGAATTACCTCATGAGGTGCTCCCTATACTTAACCGATTATTTGTTAAATCAGTGAACGACAGAAATGGAGTAGTATCATATAGACGCCGGAAATTGATCCGTAGCACGGATGCCTTCCCTTACTACTTCCGATATGAGAGGGGTAAGGCAGAGGAGAAATAGCTTTAGGCTTGATACAAAAGCAAGGGGCAGTTCACGATGAGTGAACTGCCCCTTGGCTTTATGAGGGATAGGATTGCGTGTCTTACATCTTCACCATGCCGCTGAAGCCCATGAAGGCCATAGCGAGGATACCGGCGGAGATGAGGGCGATGGGAATGCCCTTCATCGAGGCGGGGAGCTCGGTGCGAGAGAGTTGCTCGCGGATGCCAGCGAAGACCACGAGGGCGAGCGTGAAGCCGATAGCGATGGAGATCGCGTAGACGACGCTCTCCAGAAGCGTGTATTCCTTCTGGATGACGAGGATGGCGACCCCGAGGACGCAGCAGTTCGTCGTGATGAGCGGGAGGAAGACGCCGAGGGCTTGGTAGAGTGCAGGGGACACCTTCTTCAGAATGATCTCGACCATCTGCACGAGTGCGGCGATGACGAGGATGAAGGAGATGGTCTGCATATAGACCATGTCGAAGGGCTCGAGGACGAACTTCTGCAGGAGGAAGGTGCACATCGTCGAGAGCGCGAGGACGAAGGTCACGGCAGCGCCCATGCCGATAGCCGTGTCTACCTTCTTTGAGACGCCGAGGAAGGGACAGATACCGAGGAACTGCGAGAGGACGACATTGTTGACGAATACCGCCGCAACGAAGAGGAGGAGATAGTGAGTCATGAGATTTACTTCTTTGCGCTCAGCTTATTCTTCAGAGCAATGAGATAACCCAAGACGAGGAACGCCCCAGGAGCGAGGACGAAGAGCAGAGCGCCGTACTGCTTGGGGAGGACTTGGAGGGTGAAGATAGAGCCGCTACCGAGGAACTCACGGACGAAGCCCAGCAGCGTCAGCGAGAGGGTGAAGCCGAGGCCAATACCCACGCCGTCGAGTGCGCTGTGGAGCACGCCCTGCTTAGCCGCTACGGCTTCGGCACGCCCGAGGACGATACAGTTCACCACGATCAGCGGGATGAAGAGGCCGAGGGAAGCGTAGAGCGAGGGGACGAAAGCCTGCATGAGCATCTGCACGATGGTCACGAAGCCAGCGATGACGACGATGAAGCTCGGGATACGCACGGCGTCGGGGACGAGGTGCTTGATGAGCGAGATAGCGGTATTGGAGCAGATGAGTACAAACATCGTGGCCAGACCCATCGCCAGCCCATTGAGTGCGGAGGTCGTGGTCGCCAGCGTGGGGCACATCCCCAGGAGGAGTACGAAGGTCGGGTTCTCCGTCGCGATCCCGTTGCGAATGATATCAAGTGGTTTCATAGGGGGGACTATTCTTGAGAGTTCGTAGCGGGTGCTGTGGCGGTGCCTTCGAGGGAGGAGAAGGTGCGCCAAGCGCGGTTCACAGCGTCGAGGAAGGCGCGGCTACTGATGGTGGCTGCGGTGATGGCGTCTACCTTCCCGCCGTCCTTCGAGACGGTGAGCGGAGCCGAGGCCTTCATATCGAGGCCACGCACGTCACGTATGCCGCCCGTCTCGCTCTTCTCGTGGTACCACTCGGGGATACGCGAGCCGAGGCCCGGGCTCTCGGAGTGCTGGAGGACGGAGAAGTCTACGAGGCGTCCCTCGGCATCGAAGCCGACCATCACACGGATGAGGCCGCTGAAGCCCTTCTGCGTGTAGCTCTCGATGGCGAAGCCGACGAGTGCGCTACCCTTCTTTGCGGGGTAGACGGTGAGGCTGTCGGTCTCGCCTTCGGGCAGGACCATGAGCTTCTCAGCGAAGGGATTATTGTCAAAGGCTGGTGCTACGGCACGTATTGCCTCGACCTTCGCCCGCATCTCTGCCTCGGCGATAGGCGCGGTCGTGACCTTGTTGACTACGGCGAGGATCCCAGAGACCAGGACGCAGATGCCCCCGAGCGAGAGGAGCATGTTGGGGAGTGTCGAACTGAGCTTCTTCATAGCATTAGCGCCCGCCGAAGTGCTTCGGACGGATATACATATTGATCAGAGGAGTGAAGCTATTCATGATGAGGATGGCGAAAGACATCCCCTCGGGATAGCTACCGAAGAGTCGGATGAGGATCGTCAGGAGCCCGATGAGTGCGCCATAGAGGAGCTGTCCGCGGGTGCTCATGGGGCTGGTCACGTAGTCCGTAGCCATGAAGATCGCCCCGAGCATCATCCCCCCCGTGAGGAGCTGGAAGAGCGGTGCGGGGTAGAGAGCGGGGTTGACGAGGTGCATGATACCGCCGAAGACGAAGGCCGTAGCGAGGATCGACACGGGGATATGCCAAGTGATGACGCGGCGATAGAGCAGGAAGCCGAGACCGAGGAGCAGTGCCAGCGCACTGACTTCGCCGAGGCTACCTCCGTGGATGCCGAAGAGCAGGTCGGAGGTCGCAGGGATCTGATCCCAGCTCATGCCAGGTGTACCAGCCTGTATGCCCTTGGCGATGCCCAGAGGTGTGGCGCTTGTGACGGCGTCGGTATAGCTGAAGTACTGCCCAGCCTTGGGCCACAGCGTCATCTGTGCGGGATAGGCGATGAGGAGGAAGACACGGCCTACGAGTGCGGGGTTGAAGATGTTCCCACCGAGCCCGCCGAAGCTCATCTTACCTACGGCGATAGCGACGATGGCACCGATGACGATGATCCACCAGGGGAGACTCGAGGGGAGGTTCATCCCGAGGAGGAGTCCTGTGAGGATGGCCGAGCCGTCACCGATGGTGGAGGGTTGCTTGTAGAGGTACTTCGTGATGACCCATTCTGTGAGGACGCAGGCCAGCACGCTCACGGCGAGCACGATGAAGGCACCGAGGCCGAAGGTCACCAGCGAGACGAGGCACGCTGGAGCGAGTGCGATGAGCACAGCGTACATGTTGCGCTCGACGCTGTCACCGCTGTGGATGTGGGGGGAAGGGGATATAATGAGGCGATCCATAGGGCAGGGTTAGCTTTTGCGTGCACGGATGAGGGCGGATACCTTCTGCTTGCCGGTGCGGATGTAGTCGAGTAGGGGGCGGTTAGCAGGGCAGGTGTAGCTGCATGATCCGCACTCGATACAGTCGACGATGTAGCCCTTCTCGGTAGCATCCCAGTCGGCATACTGGACGTCGCGCATAAGGAAGGCGGGGTTCAGCCCCATGGGGCAGACGGTGACGCACTTAGCGCAGCGGATACAGTTGCGCATGGGGCGGCGGGTGGACTCCTCACGTGGGAGGATGAGGATGCCCGACGTGCCCTTGGTCACAGGGATCTCCGTGGAGAGAAGTGCCTTACCCATCATAGGGCCACCGCCGATGATCTTACCCGTGTCCTCGGGCAGGCCGCCTGAGGCGGTGATGAGGTGGCCGATAGGCGTACCGATACGGGCGCGGTAGTTCGAGGGGGTCTCGAGGTGCTTGCCCGTGACGGTGGTGATACGCTCGACGAGGGGCTTATTCTTCTGTACAGCTTCGTAGACAGCGAAGACGGTACCTACATTCTGTACGACAGCGCCAGCGGAGATAGGCAGGGCGCCGCTCTTGACCTGCTTGCGCAGGACAGCATCGATGAGCTGCTTCTCACCGCCCTGAGGGTACTGCACCTTGAGGGGCATAACCTCGGTGCCAGGGTAGTCCATGGCGATCTGCGAGAGGCGGAGGATGGCGTCCTTCTTATTGTTCTCTACGCCGATGACGGCACGGCTCACGCCGAGGGCGCGCTTGAGGATCTCGACGCCGACGAGGATCTCGTCGGACTTGCTCATCATCAGGGCGTGGTCGCTGGTGAGGTAAGGCTCACACTCGACGGCATTGATGATGAGGACCTCAGCCTTCGCCCCTGGGGGAGGGGAGAGCTTGACGTGCGTGGGGAAGGTCGCACCGCCGAGGCCTACGATACCTGCGGCACTGATGCGGTCGATGATCTCCTTAGGCTCGAGGGTGCACTCCTTGACGAGGGTCGTGGAGCGGTCGATGCCCTCTTCCCACTGCTCCTCTTCGCCCTGTGTGACGGCGATGACGATGGCGGGGCGCTTGTAGCCGCCCGCATCGAAGAAGCTGTCGATTTTTGTGACCTTTCCTGTGACGGAGGAGTGGATGTTGGCCGATACGAAGCCAGACGTCTTGGCGATGATGGTACCTACCTTGACGAGGTCGCCCTTTTGGACGGTCGGGGTGGCGGGTGCGCCGATGTGCTGGCCGATGGGTATGATGACCTCACGAGGCAGTGGGAGCTCCTCGATGGGGCGCTTAGCTGAGAGCTTGTTTTCGGGTGGGTGAATCCCCCCGAGGCGGAATGTGCGAAGCATAAACGTGTATGGCTGAGGTCTACGATTGGGCGGGAGTGGGGGTCTCTGTAGGCGTAGGTGCTGCAGGTGCCGGAGTAGGTGTGGGGGCTTCGGCCTCCTTCTTGGGAGCCTCTTCCTTAGGCTTGGGAGGGGGGAAGCCGATTTCATGGATAGCGTTCGTCGGGCAGACGGAGACGCACTTACGGCAGAGGCGGCACTTGGTGTGGTCGATGTAGGAGAGGTTGTCGGCTATGGTGATGGCCTCGAACTTACACTCCTTGAAGCAGAGCGAGCAGCCGATACAGGCATTGCCACAGGCCTTCTTAGCGACCCCACCCTTATCCTTGTTGACGCAACTGACGAAGATGCGACGGCTCTTGGGACCCTTCTTACGCAGCTCGATGATGTACTTCGGGCAGGCCTTGACGCAGGCGCCGCAGGCTACGCACTTGTCCTCGAGGATGACCGGTAGGCGCGTCTCGGGGTCCATATACATGGCGTCGAAGTTACACGAGTGGACGCAGTCCGCCAGGCCCAGACAGCCCCAGCTACAGTCGGTATCGCCCTTGTAGAGCGCGGCAGCGATGGTACAGCTGCTGGCACCGTCATAGATATTGGTACGTGGGCGCGCGTCGCAAGTACCATTACAGCGCACGACAGCGACCAGCGGATCCTGCTTCTGGGCGGCGACACCGAGGATGCCTCCGACCTTCTCCATGACGGGCGTACCGCCGACGGGGCAGAAGAGTCCTTCGAGGGTCTCACTCTTACAGCAGGCGCCAGCGAAGGCGGCGCATCCAGGGAAGCCACAGCCCCCGCAGTTGGCCTGGGGGAGGACTTCAGCGACCTCCGCGATGCGGGGGTCTTCCTTGACCTCGAACTTGCGTGATACGACGTACAGCAAGCCGGCGCCGATCACACCGATGAGGGTCAGGACGATGATAGTGATATACATAGGGGTAGGGTGCTATTCGTGGTGCGGGGTGATGGGCTCTACCATAAGGACGAGACGCCCCTCGAGGCGACGGCGCTGGGTGTAGAGCACGAGATAGTAGAGGCTGAGTAGGCCGATAGCGACAAGCACAGCCGCAGCCTCGCTGAGGGCGAGGAACGTCTGTGCGATACTCAGTGTGAGGACGAGGAGGAGGAGGGGCAGGACGAAGGCCAGGAGGACTGCCAGGCGTCCTACGCTCCGGCGGGCCACGACGAGGACCTGCTCTCCGATAGAGAAGTGCTGTCCGTAGGTCTTCAGCTGGAGCAGATGCTCACGGCACTCCGAGCTCACGCACAGGTCGCGTGCGTGGCAGCCGCTGCAGGCGCTCTGCTGCTGGATCTGGACGGTCACGATGTCGGGGGATATAGCTGTGACGATCCCCGGGCGCTGCTCCGTCCCGTTAATAGTTCCGTTCATGTGGTGAAGTCTTGATGGGTGAGGGGTCGTAGTTATCGACCCAAATTCCTCGGTGGCTTCCCCCTGTCGCGTGCATCGGCATAAGGCGCAGGGAGTGTGGCTTCCGAGCCATTCTATTCACTGAAACAAATGTATGTAATCACGGACAAAAGTGCAAACGAGACTATAGCCGTGCGCGCGTAAGCTGTATGCTTAATATGCACGCTGTGAGCGGGGTAGGGGGTATGTGCATCGCAGGGTAAAGGTAAAAAGCATCGCTCCACGGCAGGGGATCCTACCGTGGAGCGATGCTTAAATATTTTAGGAAGGTCGGAGCTGTGCGCTACGACTATTCTTCGATGAGGGCTACATCCGAGGCGACGAGCTGATCCTTCTCGCTGCGGCCGAGGCGTGCCTCGACGATATCCCCGACGAGGAGGTCATTGAAGTTGATGCCGTTGAGGCTCTTGTAGTGGAAGAAGGCATTCTCCTTTACACCGACGTCGATGAAGCCAAAGCCTGCCTTGAGGGCGTTGATCTGGCCACGGACAAGGCCGTCGTGAAGCTCTTCGCCGAGGACGAGGGCGGGCTTGTGCTCGGGCAGATCGATATGACCGATGACCTTCACCTCGGGCGTCTCTAGCGAGTCGTGTACGCTCAGCGTGATCTCGGGCTCGGGGCCTGTGGCGAGCTGTACGGTTTCAGTGGTCTTGTCGGGAGCGTCAGTCTCTGCCTTGACGAGGGCTGTGGGCTCCTCGGCGCTCTTTACCGTGGCGGGGTCAATGGGGCGTGTACGCGCCTGTGGGGCTTGGTAGGGACGACCCTTGACCTCACGATTGCGCTCCTCGCTCTGACCCTTGTTCACAAAGAGACCATTGACGATGGGGTCGCTACGGAAGGCGCGGCTATCGATCAGCTCATTCATCATCACGGGGTAGGTAGCTTCCTCGAGGAGCTCGTATGACGTGTAGGTCGTCGTGTTGTCTCGGCGGCCGTCACCTTCGTGCTCGAGATCCCAGCCAAGGACCATCACACGGGTACCGAGGGCGTGGAGCTTGCGTACCAAGGGGATATAGTCTCCATCGGCAGCGATGAGTACGACGACGTCAAACTGATTCTGCAATGCACGTTCGTAAGCCTCTAGAGCGAAGAGCACATCGACGCCCTTCTCCTTCTTCTTATTGCCCTTGCCCGTGCGAGAGAGGGGCAGGTGGTGCATCATCACACCCTCCGAATTCAGTACATCGTCAAAGAGGCGCTCATAGAAGAGCACATCGCCCGAAGCCTTCGCGGCCTCGGCTGCTGACAGGCGTCCACGGAAGTAATGCGCGTCTACGATCTTGCACAGCTCGGGAGAAGTCCCCTCAAGTTGGGCGATCTGATACTTCAGGAAGCGGTGTAGGCCCCCGACGCTCAGGCGGCTTTTTCGTTCGTGGAACTGATAGTAGAAGGTACTGACGTGCCAAAAATAGTTGCCGTCATAGAATATCCCGATGCGGGTGAGATGTGGATTTTTTTCTTTTGGTGCCATAATAATTCATATAATTTAAAAAATTAAGCGAGTTAATGTGCGAAGTTACCATTTTCCTCCGAAATAATAACATAGCTCTCAGCAATATGTTCGCTTTTTAAGCGACTTTATTCCGCTGATTTTGCGAATGTATTTCCTATAATTCTCATAGTGATCCTCCCGTCGACCCATAGAGCGGGGATTTTTGCCTCGGGAGGAGGGGGTGTGTAACAGCGCTATAAACCCTTGAATGATCGCTCTATATAGGTTAGTGTGTTTTATTTGAATAAGGTTTAATCTTATGGCTCTCTCTGGGGGCATTCTATAGAAGAAGCATTTTTGTCTCGTGCGAGAAAACTTGCGTTTATCTAAAGAAATGACTGGTGAAGGAGTATGGATTTTAATAAGTCTACGTGCGTGGCTCTAAAATCCACGTACGAGGCTCTTAAAATCTACGTGCCTGGCTCTAAAGACTACGTGCGTGGACGAAGGTTTTGCGCTACGGGATCGGGTTTTTTCTCTGTGCAGCTCTGGAGTTATTCTTGTATTGCTTTCGTGGGTAAGCAGTGGTGGAGTGGGGTTCACCCCGTAGTGTGAGGGGGCGTATAGCTCGGGGAGGGAGTAGTACCTTATTATAGTGTGTATATCGGTGCTTCGTGGGGAATATAGTTTCTCCAGTGGGTGCGAAGCTGGGGGAGTGGTGCGTTTTACTGGAGCTTGTGGCGTGCGATTTTTGGAGAAAGTACTGCCGATATGACGAAGGTATACGCTTATTTGTGAAATAATCTTACCTTTGCTTGGACGCTATGTTCATATTTGTTCACAATTCGGACTTGCTATGATGGTCGATTTAAGCACTTCGTTTGCTGGGCTCACACTGCAGAGCCCTCTCATTCTCGGGAGCTCTGGGCTTACCCGCAACGTGGATCGTACGTGCGCCTTGGTAGAGGCTGGCGTGGGTGCTGTCATCCTCAAGTCGCTCTTTGAAGAGCAGATCTTGATGCAGACAGGGCACCTCGTCGCTAAGAATGACTACCCCGAGGCTAACGACTATATCTCATCCTATGTGCGGAGCGAAGCTATCGAGGACTATATACGTATCGTGCGCGAGGCGAAGGCTAAGCTCACTGTGCCGGTCATCGCCAGTATCAACTGCACCGAGGCGGGTAGCTGGGTCGAATTTGCAGAGCGTCTGCGTGATGCAGGGGCAGATGCCCTGGAAGTCAATGTGATGCGCCTCGAGACGGAGCTCTTCGCAGATCCAGCTGAGATCGAGGCTTACTACGTCTCCATCGTCACGGCGCTCGCTGGCAAGGGGCTCCCTATCATCGTGAAGCTCTCGCGCTACCACACGAACCTGCCGATGCTCGTCGATAAGCTCCGTGCTGCAGGTGCTGCCGCTGTGACACTCTTCAACCGCTCCTACCAGATCGACATCGATCTGAATCGCGAGCAGCTCATCGGCGGTGAGGTCTTCTCTCGCGAGGGTGACTTCACCGAGACGCTCCGCTTCACGGGCGTGATCCGTGGCTGCGTCCCCAATGTGGGTATCTCTGCTTCGACGGGGATCTACACTTGGGAGGAGCTGACGAAGGTGCTCTTGGCGGGTGCCGATACCGCGCAGATGTGTACGGCGGTCTATAAGCAGGGTGCCACTGCTATCGCAGAGGCGCTGAAGGGTCTTCGCCACTGGATGATCGAGCACGGCTATCAGAGCCTCTCGGAGCTACGTGGTCGTCTGAGCTACGGAGCCGTAGCTGACCCAAGTCTTTTTGAGCGAATTCAGTTTATGAAGTATTTCAATGCCCGCGCTGCTCAGGACTAAGAGCAAAGGTGTCGGTCAGAGAAACAGAATTAAATTAATAAGTAGTATATAATTATGAAGAAGCAATCTCTCGCGGCAGCCTTCCTGGCTGGCGCACTCGTCCTCTCAAGCTGTGGTGCAAGCAACGCTGTCAAGGGCGCTGGTATCGGTGCCGCTGGTGGTGCTGCTATCGGTGCTGGTGTCGGTCGCGTACTTGGTAATACTGCTGTCGGTGCTGTCATCGGTGGTGTCGTAGGTGGTACGGCTGGTACGCTCATCGGTGAGAAGATGGACAAGCAGAAGAAGGAACTGGAGCGCGACGTCAAGGACGCTAAGATCGAGTCTGTCAACGACGGTCAGGCTATCCGCGTCACCTTCGACAGCGGTATCCTCTTCGCTACGGGTTCGGCTTCGCTGAGCTCTACGTCACAGGCTACCCTGCGTAAGTTCGCTGCTAACCTCTCTGAGCACAGCGATACGGATCTGATGATCATCGGTCACACCGACAACACGGGTACGGACCGCGTGAACAACCCCCTCTCTTACAACCGCGCTGCAAGCGTCCGCTCTTTCCTTGCTGGTCAGGGTGTCTCTTCTTCGCGTATGAAGGTCGAGGGTAAGGGTAGCTACGAGCCTGTCGCTGACAACTCTACCGCTGCTGGCCGTCGCGAAAACCGCCGTGTCGAAGTCTACATCCTCCCCAGCAAGGCGATGGTGAAGGCTGCTCAGGACGGTACGCTCCGCTAAGCACAAGCTTAATCATAGCTGAAGACCTCCGCTGGTCTTCGCTTCCCCTACCGAGGGACTTTGGGCGAATTTGCCTGAGGTCCCTCGGCCTTTTCTACTCAAGCTATAGCTGCATATCTCTACGGGCTTTCTCCACAAAATCAATTGTATAGTATTGTATATTCGCAGATTATGTGTACCTTTGTGCACCCGTGGTATATGCCTGTGGTGTGTACTGCGACTACTAAAGAGTAGATAAGTTATTCAAACATAAGTAGAAACGAAATGCCAACTATTCAACAATTGGTTAGAAAGGGACGTGAGTCACTCGTCGAGAAGGGTAAGAGCCCTGCTCTGGACTCCTGCCCCCAACGCCGAGGCGTCTGTGTGCGTGTGTACACGACGACCCCTAAGAAGCCAAACTCTGCGATGCGTAAGGTCGCTCGTGTCCGCCTGACGAATGGTAAGGAAGTCAATGCCTACATCCCAGGTGAAGGTCACAACCTGCAGGAGCACAGCATCGTGCTGGTACGTGGTGGTCGTGTAAAGGACCTCCCAGGGGTACGTTATCACATCGTACGTGGCTCGCTCGATACAGCTGGTGTCAATGGCCGTCTGCAGCGTCGCTCCAAGTATGGTGCTAAGCGTCCTAAGCCCGGTCAGGCAGCTGCTCCAGCAAAGGGTAAGAAGTAATTCTCCCTCCGGCGAAAAATCCTAACCCCCGAGAGCTCGTGCAGCTCTCACCTGGCGAGCCCGCCACATATATATATAATGTATAGGGCCGCCAAGCTAAGAGTCAATAGAACCAAGTTTCTTGAGTTCGTTGGATAGGCTATCAAGGTTGAGTAAATGCTCCAGCGGGAGCGTTGAAGTAAGATCACAGCACAACCAATCGACAGAAACGCAATTTACATTAAGCAATGAGAAAAGCTAAACCCAAAAAGAGACAGGTACTCCCTGATCCCGTATTTGGTGACGTTAAGGTGACGAAGTTCGTTAATCACCTGATGTACGACGGTAAGAAGAGCATCGCCTTCGATATCTTCTACACCGCGCTCGAGATTGTAGGCAAGAAGATCCAGCAGGAAGACAAGTCTGCCCTGGAGATCTGGAAGGCTGCCCTCGACAACATCACTCCTCAGGTAGAAGTCAAGAGCCGCCGTATCGGTGGTGCTACCTTCCAGGTGCCTACCGAAATCCGCGCCGAGCGTAAGGAATCTATCTCCATGAAGAACCTCATCCTCTTTGCTCGCAAGCGTGGTGGTAAGACCATGGCAGATAAGCTTGCTGCAGAGATCGTGGATGCATTCAATAGCCAAGGTGCCGCCTTCAAGCGCAAGGAAGATATGCACCGTATGGCAGAAGCCAACCGCGCATTTGCTCACTTCCGATTCTAAGAATAGCAAAAGACAATGGCTGACAACAAACACTTAGAGCTCACGAGAAATATCGGCATCATGGCCCACATCGATGCCGGTAAGACGACTACGTCTGAGCGTATCCTCTTTTATACGGGTCTGACCCACAAGATCGGTGAAGTACACGATGGTGGTGCTACGATGGACTGGATGGAGCAGGAGCAGGAGCGTGGTATCACGATTACCTCCGCTGCTACGACTACCTTCTGGAACTACGACAACACCAAGTACAAGATCAACCTCATCGACACCCCAGGGCACGTTGACTTCACCGTCGAAGTAGAGCGCTCGCTCCGTATCCTCGATGGTGCTGTCGCTACGTTCTGTGCTGTCGGTGGTGTACAGCCCCAGAGTGAGACCGTATGGCGTCAGGCTGACAAGTACCGCGTACCCCGTGTGTGCTACGTCAACAAGATGGACCGCTCCGGTGCTAACTTCTTTGAAGTAGTACGTCAGATCAAGGCCGTCCTCGGTGCTACCCCTTGCCCCATTCAGATCCCCGTCGGTCAGGAAGAAACTTTCCGCGGTGTCGTTGACCTCGTCACGATGAAGGCTCTTGTATGGGATGACGAGACGATGGGTGCTCACTACGACACGATCGACATCCCTGCTGAACTGCAGGCTGAAGCCGAAGAATGGCGTGATAAGATGCTCGAGACGCTCGCTGACTGCGATGACGTCCTCATGGAGAAGTACTTCGACGATCCCTCTACGATCACCGAAGACGAGATCCGCGCTGCCCTGCGTAAGGGTACGCTCGCGATGAAGATCAACCCCATGCTCTGCGGTTCTTCGTTCAAGAACAAGGGTGTCCAGACCCTCCTCGACGCTGTCGCAGCTTACCTGCCCAGCCCTATGGATACCCCCGAAGTCATCGGTACCGACCCCGATGATCCTGAAAAGGAAATCGTCCGTAAGGTAGACCCCAGCTCGCCTCTGACGGCTCTGGCGTTCAAGATCGCTACGGACCCCTACGTAGGTCGCCTCTGCTTCTTCCGCGTATACGCTGGTGAGCTGCCTGCAGGCTCCTACGTCTACAACTCCCGCTCGGGCAAGAAGGAGCGTATCTCACGCCTCTTCCAGATGCACTCCAACAAGCAGAACCCCATGGAAGTCATCGGCTGCGGTGACATCGGTGCTGGTGTAGGCTTCAAGGATATCCGTACGGGTGACACGCTCTGCTCCGAAGAAGCTCCTATCATCCTCGAGTCTATCGACTTCCCCGAGCCCGTTATCGGTATCGCTGTTGAGCCTAAGACGCAGAAGGATATGGACAAGATGGGTGTCGGTCTGGCTAAGCTCGCCGAAGAAGACCCCACCTTCCGTGTGCAGACCAACGAAGAGACCGGTCAGACCGTCATCAGCGGTATGGGTGAGCTCCACCTGGAGATCATTATCGACCGTCTGAAGCGCGAATTCAAGGTCGAAGCTAACCAGGGTAAGCCCCAGGTATCTTATAAGGAAGCTATCACGAAGCCCGTTGAGCTCCGTGAAGTCTACAAGAA
The DNA here is from genome assembly GCF_943169685.1 of Porphyromonas bobii. NCBI lineage: Bacteria > Pseudomonadati > Bacteroidota > Bacteroidia > Bacteroidales > Porphyromonadaceae > Porphyromonas > Porphyromonas bobii. Next base: position 60,766 of record NZ_CALPBU010000002.1, on the reverse strand, counting down.
GCAGACGGGTGGTCGCGGTAAGTTCGCTGATATCATCGTCCGTGTAGAGCCCGCCGACGAAGGCTTCGAAGGCGATCTGCAGTTCGTAGACGAAGTCAAGGGCGGTAACGTGCCTAAGGAATTCATCCCCTCTGTACAGAAGGGCTTCCAGAAGGCTATGACCAACGGTGTCCTCGCAGGCTATGCGCTGGATAAGCTGAAGGTAACGCTCCTCGACGGTTCGTTCCACCCCGTGGACTCTGACCAGCTCTCCTTCGAGATCTGTGCTATCCAGGCATTCAAGAACGCTTCTGCTCAGGCAGGTCCCGTTCTCCTCGAGCCTATCATGAGACTCGAAGTCGATACGCCTGAAGAAAACATGGGTGACGTGATCGGTGACCTCAACAAGCGTCGCGGTCAGGTAGAAGGTATGGACACCACTCCTTCGGGTGCACGCCTTGTGAAGGCTAAGGTGCCTCTGGCAGAGATGTTCGGTTACGTGACGAGCCTCCGTACGATCACTTCTGGTCGTGCTACCTCGTCGATGACCTTCTCTCACTACGAAGCAGTATCCTCTTCTATCGCTCGCCAGGTCCTCGAGGAAGTAGGCGGCCGTGTAGATCTCATCAAGTAAATAGTACTATAACAGAGATATGAGCCAAAAGATTAGAATTAAGTTGAAGTCGTACGATCACACCCTGCTCGACAAGTCGGCAGAGAAGATCGTCAAGACCGTCAAGGCCTCTGGTGCTGTAGTCAGCGGACCAATTCCCCTGCCCACGCACAAGCGTATCTTCACGGTGAACCGCTCGACCTTCGTCAACAAGAAGAGCCGCGAGCAGTTCGAGCTTAGCTCCTACAAGCGACTCATCGACATCTACAACTCCACGGCTGAGACGATCGATGCTCTCATGAAGCTCGAGCTCCCCAGCGGTGTAGAAGTAGAAATCAAGGTGTGATTATTAATACGAAACTGAAATGCCAGGTTTATTAGGAAAGAAAATCGGAATGACATCCGTGTTCAGTGCCGAGGGGAAGAACATCCCATGCACTGTTATTGAAGTAGGTCCTTGCGTGGTGACGCAGATCAAGTCTCTGGAAAAGGATGGCTATGAAGCACTTCAGCTTGGGTTCGTTGATGCTAAGGAAAAGCACACGTCCAAGCCTCTTCAGGGTCACTTCCAGAAGGCTGGCGTTGCCCCCAAGCGACACTTGGCCGAGTTCAAGGGGTTCGATTGCAGCCAGTATAATCTGGGTGATGTGATCGACGTGAATTTCTTCGAAGGGACGGTATTCGTCGACGTCGTCGGCACCTCCAAGGGTAAGGGATTCCAGGGTGTAGTCAAGCGTCACGGCTTCGGCGGTGTCGGTCAGGCTACGCACGGTCAGCACAACCGTCTTCGTGCTCCCGGGTCTGTAGGTGCGTGTTCGTATCCTGCTAAGGTCTTCAAGGGTACGCGTATGGCGGGCCAGACGGGTAATGAGCGTGTAACCGTTCAGAACCTCGAAGTGATCAAGGTAATGCCCGAGCACAACCTCCTTCTCCTCAAGGGTAGCGTGCCAGGTGCTAAAGGTTCAATCGTTGTAATCGAAAAGTAAATGGAACTGAGTGTATATAACATCAAGGGAGAAGATACCGGTCGTAAGATCACGCTCGATGATGCTATCTTCGCTATCGAGCCTAACGACCACGCCATCTACTTAGATGTAAAGCAATTTTTGGCCAACCAGCGCCAGGGTACGCACAAGTCTAAGGAGCGTAGCGAAATCTCGGGTAGTACCCGCAAGCTCATCCGCCAGAAGGGCGGTGGCGGTGCTCGCCGTGGGGATATCAACTCTCCCGTACTCGTCGGTGGTGGTCGCGTCTTCGGGCCTACCCCACGTGACTATGGCTTCAAGCTCAACAAGAAGGTAAAGGCTCTGGCTCGCCGCTCGGCTCTGACCTACAAGGCTCAGAAGCAGGAGATCGTCGTAGTCGAAAACTTCGAGCTCGCTGCCCCCAAGACTAAGGACTTCGTCGCTCTGTCGAAGGCACTTCAGGTCGCTGACAAGAAGGCCCTCTTCGTCGTCGAAGCTCTCTCGGACAACCTCGTCCTCTCTTCACGCAACCTCCGCACTGCTCGCGTGATGAACGCCTTCCAGCTGAACACCTACTCGGTGCTCGACTGCAAGAAGCTCATCCTCACCGAGGCTGCTGTTGCTGTGATCAACGAACAGTTTAAGGCATAATCAATAGGAGAAACGAATCATGGGAATTATCATCAAGCCGGTTATCACCGAGAAGACAACTGCCCTGACAGAGAAGACTGCTGAACGCTACGTCTTCCGTGTCTCTCCTGATGCCAACAAGATCGAGATCAAGAAGGCCATCGAGGCGCTGTACAATGTAAAGGTCGAGAGTGTAAACACCGTGAATTATAGCGGTAAGCGCAAGGCTCGCTATACGAAGAGTGGACTCATCCGCGGCAAGGTCGCTGCGTTTAAGAAGGCTGTCGTTACACTTGAGAAGGGTCAGACCATCGACTTTTACGCTAACATCTAAGTTCAACAATGGCAATACGTAAACTCAAGCCCACAACGCCGGGGCAAAGACATAAGGTTATTGGTGCGTTCGATAACATCACTGCCAGCGCACCAGAGAAGTCCCTTGTCGTAGGTAAGAAGAAGTCCGGTGGTCGTAACAACACCGGTAAGATGACCATGCGCTACATCGGTGGTGGTCACAAGCAGAAGCTTCGTCTCATCGACTTCAAGAGAAATAAGGACGGTATCCCTGCTACGGTCAAGAGCATCGAGTACGATCCCAATCGTACAGCTCGCATCGCTCTGCTGTACTACGCTGATGGTGCGAAGGCTTATATCCTCGCTCCCAACGGTCTGCAGGTAGGTCAGAAAGTGATGTCAGGTGCAGAAGCTGCGCCTGAGGTAGGGAACAGCCTCCCACTGGCTAACATCCCTGTCGGTACGATCATTCACAACATCGAGCTTCGTCCAGGTCAGGGCGCTAAGATGGTCCGCTCTGCTGGCGTCTTCGCTCAGCTTACTTCTCGCGAAGGTCTCTACGCCGTCATCAAGATGCCTTCGGGCGAGACGCGCCGTATCCTCTCCGCTTGTAAGGCTACCATCGGTGCCGTAGGCAACTCCGACCACGCTCTCGAGCGCTCCGGTAAGGCCGGTCGCAGCCGCTGGCTCGGCCGTCGTCCTCACAACCGTGGTGTCGTCATGAACCCTGTCGATCACCCAATGGGTGGTGGTGAAGGCCGCGCTTCTGGTGGTCACCCACGCTCACGTACGGGTCTCTACGCTAAGGGTCTCAAGACTCGTGCTCCTAAGAAGCACTCGTCTAAGTACATCATCGAGAGACGTAAGAAGTAACTGATTAATCAAAAAGAATTATGAGTCGTTCATTAAAGAAAGGTCCATATATCAACCTGAAGCTCGAGAAGAAGGTCTTGGCGATGAATGAATCCGGCAAGAAGGTCGTCATCAAGACTTGGGCTCGCGCCTCGATGATCAGCCCTGACTTCGTCGGTCATACGATTGCCGTACACAACGGGAATAAGTTCATCCCCGTCTTCATCACCGAAAACATGGTAGGTCACAAGCTCGGAGAGTTCTCTCCCACGCGTACCTTCCGTGGTCATGGCGGTAATAAGAAGAAGTAATTCGGCTGGAAGTAATTCAGACCTTTAAGTAAGAAAAGAAACAATGGGTGCAAGAAAGAAAATATCAGCCGAAGAAAGAAAGCAAGCCCTGAAGTCTACGTACTTCGCTGCGCTCCGCAACGTCCCTACGTCGCCTCGTAAGATGCGCCTCGTAGCTGACCTCGTGCGTGGCATGGAAGTAGGTCGTGCTCTTGGGGTACTCAAGTTCTCTAACAAGGAAGCCGCTGCTCGCGTGGAGAAGCTCCTCCGCTCAGCTATCGCTAACTGGGAAGAGAAGAACGGACGCAAGGCCGAAGACGGTGAGCTCTATATCTCCCGCATCTTCGTCGATGGTGCTGCTACGCTCAAGCGTATGCGCCCCGCCCCTCAGGGTCGTGGCTATCGTATCCGTAAGCGTTCGAACCACGTCACGATCTTTGTCGATTCAATAACCAATAAAGAGAACTAAACCAGATGGGACAAAAGATTAATCCTATAAGCAATCGTTTGGGATACATCCGTGGATGGGATTCCAACTGGTATGGCGGTCGTAAGTACGGTGACAAGCTTCTTGAAGATAGCCGTCTGCGTCGCTACCTGAGCGTCCGTCTGGCTAAGGCAAGTGTCTCTCGTATCGTCATCGAGCGTGCTCTCAAGCACGTCACTATCACGATTTGCACGGCTCGCCCCGGTATCGTGATCGGTAAGGGCGGTCAGGATGTAGACACGCTCAAGGAAGAGCTCAAGAAGATCACCAACAAGGATGTTCAGATCAACATCTTTGAAGTTCGTCGTCCAGATATCGATGCTGCGATTGTCGCTGACAACATCGCTCGTCAGCTCGAAGGGAAGATCGCTTACCGTCGCGCAGTCAAGGGTGCCATTGGCGCTGCTATGCGTGGTGGGGCAGAAGGGATCAAGGTACAGATCTCTGGTCGTCTGAATGGTGCAGAAATCGCCCGCTCCGAGATGTACAAGGAAGGCCGTACGCCTCTGCACACGCTTCGTGCAGACATCGACTACGCTCAGGCTGAAGCTCTGACGAAGGTCGGTATCCTTGGTATCAAGGTGTGGATCTGCAAGGGTGAAGTCTACGGCAAGCGTGACCTCGCTCCTTCGTTCACCAACCCTCAGCCAGGACATGGTGGTCGCCGTGAAGGCGGTCGCGAACGTCGTGATGGCCGTCGTGATGCTCGTGGTGGCAGACGTGGGGGTAATCGCTAACGTATAAGAACAGAAGACAGCAATGTTACAACCTAAGAAAACTAAGTTTAGAAGAGTCCAGAAGGGTCGCGCTAAGGGTAATGCCCAGCGTGGCAACCAGCTCGCCTTCGGTTCTTTCGGGATCAAGTCTCTGGGTACGCGCTGGATCACCGGTCGTCAGATCGAGGCCGCTCGTATCGCTGTGACTCGCTATATGCAGCGTCAGGGTCAGGTATGGGTACGTATCTTCCCCGATAAGCCTATCACCAAGAAGCCTGCCGACGTCCGAATGGGTAAGGGTAAGGGTTCGCCCGAAGGCTTCGTGGCTAACGTAACTCCAGGCCGTATGCTCTTCGAAATCGAAGGGGTATCCTTCGAGATCGCTAAGGAAGCTCTCCGCCTGGCTGCACAGAAGCTCCCCGTGACGACGAAGTTCGTCGTCCGCCGCGACTACGATATGTCTAACACTAACCTGTAATAGAAGAGATGAAATTAGCAGAGATCAAGGCGCTCACTACGCCTGAGCTACAGGAGCGTGTAGTAGCCGAAGAGGCAGCTTACAACAAGAAGTGCATCGACCATGCTGTGACCCCCGCAGACAACCCTGCTGAGATCCGCCGCATGCGCCGCACGATCGCTCAGATGAAGACCATCCTTCGTGAGCGCGAACTCAACAACAATTAATGTGTCCTCCCGATGGAACAGAGAAGATTAAGAAAAGAACGTGTAGGCGTCGTTTCTTCCAATAAGATGGACAAGACCATTACGGTCGCTGTCAAGTGGAAGGAAAAGCACCCTATCTATGGTAAGTTCGTCAACAAGACGAAGAAGTACCATGCTCACGACGAGAAGAACGAGTGCAACATCGGTGATACGGTCCGTATCATGGAGACTCGCCCTTTGAGCCGTACCAAGAGATGGAGATTAGTCAATATTATCGAAAGAGCTAAGTAGTATATGATCCAGCAAGAATCAAGACTCGTAGTAGCAGACAATAGCGGTGCAAAGGAAGCCCTCTGTATCCGCGTCCTCGGCGGTACGCGCCGTCGCTATGCCTCTGTCGGTGATATTATCGTCGTTGCTGTCAAGAGCGTCATCCCCTCTTCTGACCTGAAGAAGGGTGTCGTATCTAAGGCAATCATCGTCCGTACGAAGAAGGAAGTTCGTCGTCCCGACGGCTCCTACATCCGCTTCGATGACAACGCTTGCGTCCTGCTCAATGCTGCTGGCGATATGCGTGGTAGCCGTATCTTCGGCCCTGTAGCTCGTGAGCTGCGTGCCGTGAATATGAAGATCGTTTCTCTCGCGCCTGAAGTCCTCTAACCCTTAAAGACGAAAGAAGAAATGAGTAAGTTACATATCAAGAAGGGCGACCAGGTCGTCGTCCTCAGCGGTGTAGATAAGGGGAAGACGGGCCGTGTGCTTGAAGTCCTCGTAGACAAGCAGCGCGCTATCGTCGAAGGCGTAGCCATCGTCGCTAAGCACGCTAAGCCCAGCGCAAAGAACCCTCAGGGAGGGATCGAGAAGAAGGAAGCTCCTATCCATATCGCTAAGCTCAACCTCGTCGATCCTAAGACGGGTAAGGCTACGCGTATCGGTCGTCGTCTCAACGACGAAGGGAAGCTCGTACGTTATTCCAAAAAGTCAGGAGAGGAGATTAAGTAATGAGCAATACTGCAAGTCTTAAGAACGAATATAAGGAACGCATCGTTCCCGCCCTCATCGAGCAGTTCGGTTATCAGTCTCGCATGCAGGTGCCCGTCCTGAAGAAGATCGTCATCAACCAGGGCCTCGGTATGGCTACGGCTGATAAGAAGATCATCGACGTAGCTATCGCAGAACTCTCTGCCATCACCGGTCAGAAGGCTGTTGCTACGGTTTCGAAGAAGGACATCTCTAACTTCAAGCTTCGTAAGAAGATGCCTATCGGTGTTATGGTTACCCTGCGCCGCGAGCAGATGTACGAGTTCCTCGAGCGTCTGATCCGTATCGCGCTGCCCCGTATCCGTGACTTCAAGGGGATCGAAAGCAAGTTCGATGGCCGTGGTAACTATACCCTCGGTATCAGCGAGCAGATCATCTTCCCTGAGATCAACCTCGACGGCATCACCAAGATCCTCGGTATGAACATCACGTTCGTTACCTCGGCTCAGACTGACGAAGAAGGTTACGCACTCCTCAAGGAGTTCGGCCTCCCATTCAAGAACGCTAAGAAAGGCAACTAAATACTATGGCAAAGGAATCAATGAAGGCACGCGAAGTAAAGCGTGCAAAGCTCGTCGCTAAGTATGCTGCCAAGCGTGCTCAGCTCAAGGCCGAAGGGAACTACGAAGCACTTCAGGCTCTGCCTAAGAACGCTTCTCCCGTACGTCTGCACAACCGCTGCAGCATGACGGGTCGTCCCAAGGGCTACATGCGCCAGTTCGGCATCTCTCGTATCCAGTTCCGTGAGATGGCTTCTGCCGGTCTCATCCCTGGGGTGAAGAAGGCCAGCTGGTAAGCACTTAGCTATCCAACCCTAAGGAAGGAGACTGTACCACCATCCCGTGGTATGGTCTCCTTCTTCTTTTTTTTCTCCAGCGCTCATTCCGCATCTCTGTGGCATCACCACGCGTGTGGTGCTCAGAAGCACTACTGCATAGTGGAATGAAGCTATATAGCTTCGTCGTCGGACCACTATTAGTTCGTCTTCGGAGCAGTACTGGTTCACGCTCGTTCCTATATAGGAATGCCCAGCGATCAGTATAGCTTTCCTCTCCCCACACTATAGCTCCGCCTCTTGGGTTATATTGCTTAGACCTATTTCTCTTTATGAAGCGTCGATTACTCCTCTCTCTATTCACCTTCTCCCTCCTTGCTGCTTCGTCTCTCTCCTGCACCTCTTCGCATGCTACCGAAGGCGGTCGCTGCACGGGTAAGAAGTACTGTACCGCTTGTAAGAACTGCCGTTACTGCAAGCATTGCGCCAAGGGCGGTGGTAGTTGCGGTATCTGCACCCCCTCCCGCCGCTAAACCTTCCGACTTCATTAGCTTCGGGATCGCTTGGCTTGTTGTCAAGCTACAGGATCTCATCGGCTACCACGTGTTGAAGTAAGACGAGCACTCGTAGCAGAAACAAAAAAGTAGCGGCCCCCACCTCAATCGTGAGGTGGGGGCCGCTGCTTTTATAATAGGTGTGTGCTTTAAGAGAAGAGGGTAGCTTCGACCTGCTCGATGCGCTCCTTGAGAGCGGGCTCGAGGGAGAGGCGGCCTTCGATAGCCTTGCAGCCGTGCATGATCGTCGTGTGGTCGTTGCGGTTCAGCAGCTGGGCAATCGTATTGTAGGACGCGCTGGTGTGCTTCTTCACGAGGTACATCGTGACCTGGCGGGGCAGGGCAAGGATGGCCTTACGTGAGGGTGTGCGGAGCTGTGCCTTCTCGACGCCGAAGACGGAGCAGACGGTATCGAGGATGGACTCGGGCGTCACCTCACGGCGCTCGATGGAGACGGTACCCCCGACGATGCGGCGCGTGGCCTCGAGGTCTACTGCACCATGATCGGAGAACTGCGAGTGCGTGATGATCGTACGGATAGCCCCCTCGAGCTGACGGACGTTGTCCTGCATACTCTCGGCGATGAACTCTACGCACTCTTCTCCGAGCTCGACACCGCTGTCAGCGACACGGCGCTGGAGGATCTTGCGGCGAAGCTCCAGATCGGGGCGGTCAATGCGTAGCATCATCGCGCTCTGGATACGCGTCATGATACGCGTCTCCATACCCTTGAGGTCCACAGGAGGGACGTCACAGGTGACGATGATCTGCTTGCCAAGGAGGTAGAGGTGATTGAAGATATCGAAGAAAGCCTGCTGCGTCTTCGTCTTACCGATGAGTCCCTGGATATCGTCAATGATGAGCATATCCATCTGCTGGTAGAAGTCTACGAACATACCACGCTCGGGACCGCGCATCAGGCTGTCACGGACGAATTGCGCTTCAAACTTAGAGCTCGACACATAGCAGACACGCATCGTGGGGTGGAGCTCCATGGCGCGCTGCCCAATAGCCTGCGAGAGGTGGGTCTTCCCTACGCCACTGGGGCCATAGATGAAGATGAAGTTCAGCGGAGCCTGCCCAGGGCGTGCAGCCGTAGCTTCGGCGATGCGCAGGGCCTCGCGGTTACAAGCACTCTCGTAGAAAGTCTCGAAGCGGAGGTCGGCACTGAGGTGCGACGTATAGTCTTGCGTGCGCGCCAGCTTAGGCTGAGGTGCTGGCTGAGCCGTCTGAGCGGGTGTCAGGTAGATCTCGAGCCCTTGAGGAGAGAGGATCTCGTTCTGAGCTCGTACGAGTAGGGTCTCATAGGTGCGTACGAGTTCCTCGTAGAACGCCTTCGAAGGGACCTCGAGCACGAGCGCTTTGAAACGCCCCTGCTCATCCTCGCGCGTCTCAATGCCGAGCGGGCGGATGGGAGCGAACCAGCGCTGGAGCGTCTGGGGGTCACAGGAGCCAGCTATGATCTGGAGGCATTGCTTCCAGAGCTGCTCCCCTGAAGAAGGAGGAGTTGTCGTTTGCATGAGGGGTTGCCTTACGTAGTCGTGGACCAAGGGCATTACTATATTTAGGAGCCAAGCGGGGGTGTCGGGCGCGGTGATAGGCGCTCGTGCTGCTGGGCCTCAGTTGCTATGGGGTGAGGAGGTTATCCACAAGGTGGTTTTTCCCTTAATGTGCTATACATTAGTAGTATAGTGTGTCGTAGGGGGTGTCTTGTGTGACCTCTTATCTGGTGCAAAGTTTGCCAAAAGTGCGGAGAAAAAAAAACGGCCTTGAGGCTTGCTTTTCTCATACTAATTCTATGGGTTTTGTTCTCAAGCGATTACCACCTTCCTCGGGAGGGGGGTAAGGAGGCATCGGCATAAGGGCTTATAAATCAAGCCTTCTCTTCGCTATGCACAGAGCTACTCACAGAGTTATCCACACGATGTCGTCGGGGTAAGATGTTGAGGATAAGTCTTCTTCTTCTTTTGGGACAAAAGATTTCCACAGGTGGGTTACTGCTTGCTTTAGGCGGGGGAGTGCAAACTTTTCCGCGGAAGGGGGAGCGGAGGGTGCACGGAAGAGGGGTGGGGAGGAGTGTAGAAGGATGGCTGTGAGGTGCTGAGGATAGGGTGAGTGCGTGCGGAAGAGGGGTGGAGAGCTGTACGGAAGGGTGGAGAGGGCTGCAGAGGGCTGGGTGAGAACGTGCGGTAGGAGGCGGGTGCGAGGTGCATATATAGAGGTAGAGTATGAAGGGGAGGAGGTCGGGTGTGGTGAGGTGCGTATGTAGCGGTCGAGTATGGCGAGCCGGTGGAGCGTGGCGATCGGGTGGAGTATGCTGAGGAGTTGGGGTGGGGGCGCGGGTGGTATGGCGAGGGTGAGAGCGTGGCAGGTAGGTGACGTGGGTGGCGAGGCGTGGGCATCGACTACCGGCGGTAGTGGTAGTCGATGCCGAAGAGGGCGCCAGCGAAGGTCATCACCTCGCCGTAAGCAATGAGGACGCTGGAGTGAATCTCCCCAGGTGGGGCGGTGACGAAGGCTGCACCGAGGAGGAGCATGCCGAAGAGGCTGAGCAGGGTGGCGATGACGAGCTGGAGCGTCGCCTTGGATTTATTCGGTTGCATGGCTTACGGGGCTGATGGAGATGTCGTGATATTCCCTCTGGGCATCGAAGCAGGGGCATAGCTTGATCCATTCGTCGGGCGTGATATGCCCATCACCGTTGCGGTCGGGGCTGAGGTCACGGTGGCCGAGGATGGTAGCTTGCGGGGCGAGTGTGTGGAGGTGCTCAAGGAGCTGACGGAGGGCCGTGCGCTGCTCGGCGGTGCGGGTATCTGCTGGATGGCCCGTGTCATCTAAGCCACCTTCGTAGCAGACGCCGTAGCTCGAGCGGTTGTAGCCTCGTGCGTGGGCACCTATCTGCTCAAGCGGGCGCAGAGGGATGATAGCACCCGAGCGACGGATGTAGAAGTGATAGCCTGCCGAGCGGAAGCCACGGGCACGATGGTCACGCTCCAGGGCTTCGGGCGAATAAGACTGGCTGGCACGCGTGGCGCTGCAGTGCACGACGATGTAGCGGATGTCGGTGGGTTTCATCGCTTGGTCCTCCTATAAGTAAGGTAGACGGCTCCGAGAAGGAGGGGAAGGGTGACGCCGAGGGCGAAGGGATGTAAGGGGCTGGCTGGTACCTTATGCGAGGTGGTGCCCTTATCCGTGGTGTGGGTCGTGGAGCGAAGGCTATCTGCCTCCCGTAGAGCGCCCGTGGTGGTCGCCTGATGCCGCCCGATCTGTCGGAGGTGGTAGTGTGCTACCCAGCCTGCGCCCTTCGCCTTGGAGGAGGCGGTAGTATCAGTGTGCGGAGGGAGGAGCTGCACGACCTCGGTGAGGTCCAGTGTGAGGGTGTCGAGGGCGTGCTCCTGCTGGGTGGTGTGCAGGGTGCGCTGTAGGTCGCTCGTGGTGTGGCTCTCGGTCGTGCTCTCGTGTGTCGTGCGGCGGTGTGCGGCACAGCCATAGAGCCCGATGAGGAGGGCTAAGGTGAGGAGCCTCGGCTGCGGAATGGTGGTGTACATAAGTCAATCAATAAAGAGGAATACAACCCCTCTCTGGGGGCGCTCCGCCTACCTTGGGGAGCGATACAAAGGTAGTAGGGCAAGGTAGGGGTGGTGGTCTTTATTGGTCGTCTTCGTCGGTGATGGCTCGTACCTGCGTTCTCCCTCGGTGGTGTGTGTGGCGGAGGAGGGCGAGAGAGGCAGTGTGTCGCCTGACTCTGGTAGGACTGTGTGGGGCGTGTGCGTGGTGCGCGGTCCCTATGAAGGTACTCGGTCGTGCTGGGAAGGTAGCGGAGGGAGCCGTGAAGGGGTGTGTGGGAAGGTATAGTATATATAAGGTTACGCGCGCGCGAAAGGGCGTGGCTTTATGGTAGGGATAGATAAGACTCGGGGGCTACATCATCAGCTAAGTGCTGGGTGTAGCCCCCGAGAGGAGTGGTTGCCCTATGGGCGGTGTCGCTTACTTCTTAGCGCGGCGAGCACGGATGACGTGGCGAACTTCCTCGAGCTGCTCTACGCGACGCAGACGTTCGGGTTCGCTCTCTACGAAGAGCTCTTCCTTCTCAGCGGGGCGGACGTAAGCGAGGGCTTCACCCTTGCGGATGTTAGCACCCTGAGCAGCTACCTCAGCGAGGCGGCCGGTGAAGTTCGAGAGGACGGGCTCGAAGTAGCCTGCGGTCGTCTGGATGTAGCAGAGAGGCTCACCCGTCTTGATGAAGGTACCGAGGGCAGGAGCCGTAGAGTAGTCTTCGGGATCGACCTCCCAGATGATCTGACCAGAGGCAGGAGCTTCGATAGGCTCGGTACCCTGGCGCTTGATCTTCACTGCATCTTCGGCGCTGTAGCCCTTCTTGACGAGGGCGTCGGTCTTGGCCTTGTCGAGCTCAGCCTGGAAGCGTTCCTTAGCTGCGCCGCTCTTGTAGTCGCGGTACTGAGCTTCGTGCATAGCGAATTCGAAGAGTTCTTCGTCGTCTTCGCCGAGCTCCCAGCCGTTCTCCTTCATCTCAGCGCGGAACTTATCCAGCGCATCGGGGTAGTTGAGCTGAGGATCTTCGGTGGTGAACTCGAAGCCCTTTTCCTTCGCCAGGTCGATGATCTCCTGATCGAGCTTGCCTGGCAGACGGCCAGACTTCCCGAGGATCATACCCCACGTATTGTTGTCGATAGCCTCCCAGCGGCCCTTGCCGATGATGAGGTTGTAGACGTTCATCAGAGCGACGTTCTTGACGTACTGGCTGAATGGCGTGACGAGTGGGGGATAGCCGAGGCGAGGCCATACGTAGGCGACTTCGTCGAAGAGGCGGACGAGCAGGTCGTCGACGCTCAGCTCGGGTTCGCCCTTCTTACGCAGGTGCATGTTGATACCAGCGTGTACGCCCTTGAGGTCAGCCATCATCGAGCCCATCATACCGCCAGGCAGACCGCAGCCTACGAGGAGCGAAGAGGTCAGCATATTGGAGGGGTTGATGAAGTAGCCGAGGAAGTCATCGATGAACTCCTGCGTGAGGGCACGAGCCTTCATATAGGCGTCCATGTTGATGTCAGCGACCTTGTAGCCAGCGTCGATGAGCATCTCGCGGATGGTGATGACGTCTGGGTGGATCTTACCCCAAGAGAGGGGCTCCATAGCTACGTCGATGACGTCAGCGCCGTTGTCGCAGACCTCGAGCATGGAGGCTACGGAGAAGCCAGGGCCTGAGTGACCGTGGTACTCGATGATGACCTCGGGATGCTTGGTCTTGATAGCCTTCACCAGACGGCCGAGGAAGCGAGGACGGCCGATACCTGCCATATCCTTGAGGCAGATCTCGGGGGCACCAGCAGCGATGAACTGGTCTGCCAGGTCAGCGTAGTACTCGACGGTGTGGACGGGGGAGTGGGTGATACAGAGCGTAGCCTGTGGGATCATCCCAGCTTCCTTCGCGTAGTGGATGGAGGGGATGACGTTGCGGGGGTCGTTGAGCCCGTCGAAGATACGGGTGATATCGACACCCTGGGCCTTCTTGACCTTGTACATCAGGCGACGTACGTCAGCAGGGACGGGGAACATACGCAGGCCGTTGAGACCACGGTCGAGCATGTGCGTCTGGATGCCAGCTGCGTTGAGGGGCTTAGTGAAGGCGCGGACGGCCTTGTTGGGGTTCTCCCCATAGAGGAGGTTGACCTGTTCGAAGGCCCCCCCGTTGGTTTCGACGCGTGCGAAGCAGCCCATCTCGACTAAGACGGGGGCGATACGCTCGAGCTGGTCCTTGCGGGGCTGGTACTTCCCTGAGGACTGCCACATGTCACGGTAGACAAGGCTAAGTTTGATTTCTCTCTGTGCCATAAGGGTGAGTTATTGATAAGGGATTATTTCGTGTATTATTTCTCGTGTGTCGTGGGCCTACGCTGGCTGGTCATATCGAGTGTGTGTAGCCATTGCAGGGCGATGAGGCTGGCGGTCTCGGTGCGCAGGCGGCTCGCTCCGAGGGTGATGGGCTGGCACCCGCGACGGGTAGCCTCCTCGATCTCCTCGACGGAGAAGTCTCCTTCGGGCCCGACCATCAGGAGCGTCTTCGCCTCGGGGCGGAAGAAGTGATCGATGGTGTGGCGCTCGGGGCCGACCGTGCTACGGCAGTGGGCCATGAGCCGCAGGTCATAGTCCGCTGTCATCTCAAGGAGCTGGGCAAAGGGCACGTCGGGGATGAGGCGAGGAAGGAGGGCCTTGTGGGACTGCTTCATCGCGCTCTGGATGATGCGCTCCAGACGCTCGGCGCTGGTATGCTTGCGCTCGGAGTGCTGGGTGCGGATGAGGTAGACTTCATCCAGACCTACCTCGACCATCTTCTCGAGTGTCCACTCGAGGCGGTCGATGTTCTTCGTGGGGGCGACGGCTACGGCCCAGTGCCCTCTCCAGTACTTCTGCCAGGGCTCCTCGCGCTCTATCGAGAGGAGGCAGTGACGGCGGTCTACGCCTGAGACGCGGGTCTCGAAGAGGGTGCCACAGCCATCGGTGACGAGGAACTCATCGCCTACCTTCGCGCGCAGCACACGTATGGCATGCTGGGCTTCTCCCTCGGGGAGCTGGAGCTCCTCACGTAGGGCTGGGGCATAGAAGAGCGGTAGGTCTTTCATCTTTGTGCTCATTGATTTCCTCGTACCAAAGTTACGCTTTTTACCGCGGAATAAAGAAAGAAAACGGCAATTGCACACTATTCATCTTAGTGTGCTTGTTCTCTGCTGTTTGTTCGCTCCAGAGGAAGGGGGGAGTCCCTCCTTGCTGGCGGGGCGACCCAATGCTCCAGATCAGGGATTTATCTCCCTCTATGGATGGGGGCAAAGCAACCTGTATTGGCCAGCGGGCTGACCTATGTGAGACGGTTGCGGGAGAGTCCTGCTCTCTATTTATTGTGCTAAGGCATCGCGCGCCCAGTCCCCCGATATACCCCCCCGAAGTGACACGCAAGCTCCTCGCCTTATCGCGAGTATTCCTCTTATTCAGCGGAGGGAAAAGCATCGTTCTCGTGAAGAAAAAAGCGCCTTCACGTAGTGGTATTCTTCTATCTATGCACGTAGTCTTAAAGACCAGGCACGCAAATCCAAATATCCACGTACGTAGATATTAGAGCCACGTACGTAGTCCAAACTTATCTGCCTCTCGTCCACAACTTTTCTCCCTACGCAGAGCAATAACCTCGTATAGGTCACTTCACAAAGCTATATAGCTTTCTTCGCCATCCTATATAGGTCGCCATCGCGACCTATATAGCTTCGTCGTCGGACCAATATAGGTCAGCCCGCCGACCAATATAGGTCGGAGCAATGACCAATAGTCGTTCGGACTCGGTTCAGTAGTTGTTTGGGGTGCGAACGAATAGTGGTTTGACCCCCGAACCCATAGTGGATTGAGTGCAGACCAATAGTTGTCTGCGGATCGACCTGCTAAGCATCCTCTTGGGAGCACCATACTGTATGAGCAGGGTGCCATCTCGAAAGCCCCTGCAACGAGCTTCTACGAGCGGGCGGTCTTACCAGAGAATTCGCTTAGTTTCGGTTGATACAGGCTTGATGTGCTCCTCGGATTTAGTTTGGAAGCTATGGATTTGGTAGTCTGGGGATAATTGGTTACGTTTGACTCGTTAATTACATACTAACTAATCTGGTCTTATGAAACAGAAAAAACTATCTCGTTTGGTCGCCCTCTGTGGGGTGTCTATGACCCTGCTTGCGGGCGTGATCTCCTGTAAGCAAGATGCTCCTACTCCTGCATCAAAGCAAGAAGCTCCCTCAAAGGAAGCTGCCACGAGTGTTCAGCTCAGTGAACAGCAGGCTCGTATGTACGCTACTATGTTCCTCAAGCATGAGGATAGTATCTCTCGTCCTCAAAACTTGAGATCTATCGCTGTACCACGCGAGATTTCGGATGTTAATTACTACGTGGAGGGGCGTGATACGCTACTCTATGCAATTAACTACGGAAATAATGGAGGATTCGTGATCCTGTCAGGTGATAATAGCTCATTCCCGATTGTTGCTCATTCAGATAAGGGACACCTTGTCCTCTCTGAAGTGTCGTCGGAAAATCCTCTGTATGGAGCACTTCAGGGCTACATAGATAAAGCGAAAAAGAATATCAATGATCCCAGTCGGGTTAACTCCCCCTACTTCGAAAAGTGGAAGGACTTGGGAAAGAAAGACTATGAATATGAAATAGTCCCGGAGAACACTGCGCCTGTTGCAGGGATGCGATCAACTCGAGAATATTCATCTGGCAAGCCAGCGATATACCCGCATACGGGGAAAGACCTTAATTGGTCGCAAGCTGGGAACTTTAATTCTGCTGCAAAGGATGGGAGCTTAATCGGATGCCCTGCAGTTGCTATAGGGATGTTGCTCTACGATTGTGAGCATCGTATCAATGGTAGCTACACTTCTGTAACTCCAAGTGTTCACTATGATGCCAAGTTTGCCACTGCAAATAACATCCAAGGAAGAGAGGTCTCGAAGGTTCTTCGTCAGATAGCAGATAGCATACCGAACTATCGCTGGAGTCCATATGTTAGTGGAGCAAATCCTGATGAGATCATTGATGGATTGCGTAAGCTCGGCTTTCCAGATGCAGGCCGTGTGAATTATGATATTGAGACACTCTATAAGAACCTTTCGTTTAAGGCTCGTGTCTATGGTGATCAGGAGGTTGATTGCCAAAGAGGAGTTCTTTTGATAGGCTACAGGAATGGCACTGGATATGATGGTCATATCTGGTTCTGTGATGGATATTATGAACAGGCTTATAAGGTCACGAAGAAGTTCTTGTTCATCAAGCTTAAGACGTGGACAGAATATGAGGATCGCATCTATATGAACTGGGGGTGGGGACCCGATGGAGGAAACGGGTGGTACACTGCAACCGATGACGTATGGTTGGATGAATATAAACGCCCCCGTCTACAAAAGGATAAGCCTCAAATTGTGGTTGGGCTTCATCGCTATCATACTCCAAGGGTTCCTGCTTTATGAAAACAATCTCTCGTCTGATGCTGCTATGGCTTATAGCCGTAGTGTGCTGCGCTTGTCACAAGGATACTCCTCGCCGTGTCACGGGGATGGATGAGCCCTATCGACAGCGCCCCGTAAAGAGTAATTTCCATGTCCTCGTCGTCAATGACCAGCAGCAGGATATTACTGTGGAGGTGTATCAGAAGCATCTCTTAGGCTTTGTCGATGGGAAGACGAATAGGCTGCTTAAAGATAGCTTGGATGTGGCGGACAATTCAATTGTGATCACAGCTCCACGCCCCGATTTCTACCCTCTTGAGGGGAAGATTGACCCCTCGTTTGTGCGCGTGCTGAGTGCCAATGGGGGGGCGGAGCTGGAGTGTGAGTTTCTTCCTCCCGTGATTAATAATTCGACTTGGCTTGTCAATGGGACAGAGACAATCCTCTCCTTGGTGGGGATTTATAATGGGGGTAAACCTATTTATGAGATCTCAGTGCCGAACAGGCCGGGGGGTATTTGGGTGAAGCTTCAGCTCTCCGATGGCGTCGTCACACCTCTCAAGTGGAAGGGTGAGTAAGCTGTAGGATATGTAAATGATAGGCGCTTATCCAAGCGCTGTGATGTGTGATGCGAGGGGGCTCTCTTAGAGACCTCCTCGCATTTCGCTATCTTTGCACCTTATAATAAGGTATATAATCAATACGCATAATGGCCCTACAATGTGGTATCGTAGGCTTGCCCAACGTCGGTAAGTCCACCCTCTTCAACTGCCTCTCCAACGCGAAGGCGCAGTCCGCTAACTTCCCCTTCTGCACCATCGAGCCCAACGTCGGGGTCATCACCGTCCCCGATGAGCGCCTGACGAAGCTGGCTGAGATCGTCCAGCCCCAGCGCATCGTCCCCACGACCGTCGAGATCGTCGACATCGCTGGTCTGGTGAAGGGTGCGAGCAAGGGCGAAGGGCTGGGGAATAAGTTCCTGGCCAACATCCGTGAGACGGATGCTATCCTGCACGTGCTGCGCTGCTTCGATGACGACAACATCACGCACGTCGACGGCAGTGTCGACCCCCTGCGCGACAAGTCGATCATCGACACCGAGCTGCAGCTCAAGGACCTTGAGACCGTCGAAGCCCGCCTGCAGAAGGTCTACAAGCAGGCTCAGACGGGCGGTGACAAGCAGGCTAAGCTCGCCTGCGACGTCCTGATGCGCTACAAGGAAGCTCTGGAGCAGGGCCTCAACGCCCGCACCGTCTCCTTCGAGACGAAGGATGAGCAGAAGGTCGCTCGTGAGCTCTACCTCTTGACCAGCAAGCCCGTACTCTACGTCTGCAATGTCGACGAGGCCTCCGCAGTCTCGGGCAACGAGTATGTAGAGCGTGTCCGCGAGGCTGTCGCCAGCGAAGGGGCCGAACTCCTCGTCGTCGCTGCGAAGATCGAGAGTGAGATCGCTGAGCTGGAGACCTATGAGGAGCGTCAGATGTTCCTCGCGGAGATTGGTCTCGAGGAGTCGGGCGTGGCGCGTCTGATCAAGGCCGCTTACAAGCTCCTTGATCTGGAGACTTACTTCACCGCTGGGGTGCAGGAGGTACGTGCCTGGACCTACACCAAGGGCAGCAAGGCGCCCCGTGCCGCCGCCGCTATCCACACCGACTTCGAGAAGGGCTTCATCCGTGCCGAGGTCATCAAGTACGAGGACTTCCTCCACTACGGCAGCGAGTCGGCTGTCAAGGAGGCCGGTAAGATGGCTGTCGAAGGCAAGGACTACGTCGTGCAGGATGGGGACATTATGCACTTCCGCTTCAACGTCTGATGCCCCACTACGACATCATCGTCATCGGGGCTGGCCATGCCGGCTGTGAGGCTGCCGCTGCTGCGGCACGCCTCGGCTCTCATACGCTCCTCATCACACCCGATATGAATAAGATCGGGCAGATGAGCTGCAACCCCGCTGTGGGCGGTATCGCCAAGGGACAGATCGTCCGCGAGATCGATGCCCTCGGGGGGCGCATGGGGCTTATCACCGACCGCACCTCCATCCAGTTCCGCATGCTCAATCGCAGCAAGGGCCCCGCTATGTGGAGCCCTCGCGCGCAGAGTGACCGCATGCGCTTCATGGAGGCTTGGCGTGAAGAGCTGGATAGCGAGCCACTACTCGATCAGTGGCAGGACACCGTCACGCGCCTCACCCTCGAGGAGGGGCGTGTGCGTGGCGTAGAGACCCAGCTGGGTGTGCACTTCTCTGCCGATGCCGTCATCTTGACCGCGGGGACCTTCCTCTCGGGGCTGATGCACTTCGGTGAGCTGCAGATCACGGGCGGTCGTATCTCCGAGCCAGCTACCTACGGCATCTCCGAGCAGCTGCAGGAGGCGGGTATCCGTACCGACCGCATGAAGACGGGTACGCCCCCACGTATCGATGCTCGTAGCCTGCACCTCGATGAGATGGGCGTACAGGAGGGCGAGGATGATCATCATAAGTTCTCCTACCTCGATACGCCTACCCGCTCGACGCTGTGTCAGCTCCCCTGCTATACGCTCTATACCAATGAGGCCTGCCACGCCGTGCTGCGTGAGGCCCTCGACCGCTCGCCGCTGTACAATGGGCAGATCCAGAGTATCGGCCCCCGCTATTGCCCGAGCATCGAGACGAAGATCGTCACCTTCGCCGACAAGGACCGTCATCAGCTCTTCCTCGAGCCCGAGGGTGAGCGCACGAATGAGTACTACCTCAATGGCTTCTCCTCCTCGCTGCCCTTAGAGGTGCAGCTCGAGGCCCTGCGCCAGATCCCCGCACTGCGTGATGTGCGCCTCTATCGCCCAGGCTACGCCATCGAGTACGACTTCTTCGACCCCACACAGCTGCACCATACGCTCGAGAGCAAGGTCATCGCAGGCCTCTTCCTCGCAGGTCAGGTCAACGGGACCACCGGCTACGAAGAAGCAGCAGGCCAAGGGCTCATCGCGGGTATCAATGCCCACCAGCAGGTGCACGACCTCCCTCCCTTCACGCTCAGCCGCTCCGAGGCCTATATCGGGGTGCTCATCGACGACCTCGTCACGAAGGGCGTGGACGAACCCTACCGTATGTTCACCTCGCGCGCCGAGTACCGCATCCTCCTACGACAGGATGATGCAGACGTGCGCCTCACGCCCCGTGCTGCCGAGATCGGCTTAGCTACGGAGGAGCGTGTGCGCCTTCTCGAGGAGAAGATCCGCCTGCGCGACGAAC
Organism: Porphyromonas bobii; assembly: GCF_943169685.1. Lineage (NCBI taxonomy): Bacteria > Pseudomonadati > Bacteroidota > Bacteroidia > Bacteroidales > Porphyromonadaceae > Porphyromonas > Porphyromonas bobii. The sequence goes on along the minus strand of NZ_CALPBU010000002.1, from coordinate 40,670 downwards.
TCATTGCCTTCATCTCGGGCTACTCCATCCGCCCCGACAAGATCAATCCTCAGCTCGAGGCGCGTGGGCTCGCTCCGCTTCGTCAGGGCTGTAAACTCGTGGATCTCGTCCTGCGCCCCCAGCTGACGCTCTCCGACCTCAGCGAGATGGTCCCAGCTCTCCGACGTGCCATCGAAGCCATCCCTTCGCGCCGCGAGGAGATCGCCGAGTGTGCCGAGATCCTCATCAAGTACAGCGGCTATATCCAGCGTGAGCGTGAGCAGGCCGAGAAGCTCGAGCGTCTGGAGTACGTCTTCATCCCCGAGGGACTTGACTATGCCGAGATACAAGCGCTGAGCACGGAGGCACGGCAGAAGCTCGACCGCATCCGTCCGCGCACCATCGGTCAGGCCTCACGTATCCCAGGTATCTCGCCCCACGATGTGAGCGTCCTGCTCGTCCTCTCGGGGCGCTAAATGTGCCTGACGACGCCCACGCTACCCCTGGGTAGCGTGGGCGTCGTCGTCAGAGACTAGTATCATTTGGCAATAAAAGATTATCCCTACATTTACGATATCATATACAAAGCAAGATAACTATGCAGCAAAAGGAAGAAGGGAACCTACAGCATTCACTCTATGAGTGGGCAGAACGTGTAGTCGGTGTATATAATCCTATCGCTAAAAAAGAAGGTGTGAACTATTACACACAGTCTAATCTAAGTCTGCTCCATTCGGCTCCTAAGCTTCTATTGCTTGGGATTAACCCTGGATCGGCAGATAGTGATGGGAAAGAACTCACTGCGAAAGAATTTCTCCAGGGGAATCGAGAATATCACACGAAAGGCTCGTGGACAATGTGGCAAAGACTGTGTCGCCTGTTCGCTCAAGGAAATATGCTGGAGATGCTTCAAGATGATGAATCTCTTGTGTGGAGCAATGTCTTTCATTTTAATTCTAAAAAAGAAAGCGGGCTAACCAACCCTATGAAAGCCCCTGAGGTGGTTCAACTAACACGGGATTTAATCCAAATTCTCCAACCTCAGAGGGTATTATGCCTCGGTGGAGCGAACTGCCTCTATCAGCTTTTCCCCAAGTATGAGACTACCTTAGAAGCTCTTATCCCAGGCGTGCTTTGGTATACGAGGATCGGCTCTACTCCTGTCTACGGCATACCCCATACGAGCAGTTGCTATACCAATGAGCAAACAGATCTGCTAGGTAAGGTCTTAGCATTCCTATTTAATGCTTCTGAGGCTGATCATACTGCAGAGGCAATTGAGTCCAAATTCCCTCTGGAGCTCCGAGCCTATCGGGAGCGTCTGAAAGGCAGTAGCGCAAAAGTCTTTCTCCTGGAAGTCGGGCGTATCGTCAAAGAGGAGATCGCTTTAGCGTCATCTGACGATAAAAATCTGATCTACCTCAATGATTACCTCCAAGTGCGCATTGCAGAAACGAAAGATTGCTCGTTGAATATTAGCTATCGACGCGGCTATAACAAAAGTTGCCCTTTCAAAGATGAAGTTGTAGCGTGCTTGGAGCAGAGGGAGGCTTGGGATAAGAGAAAGTACGTCCCATTTAGGAATCCTGGTGCTCCTGCGAATATTCGCTGTCTCAGATTGGATCCTGACCTCAAGACCTATATCTCCAAAGAAAACGGAGCATATGAACTTGCTCAACTGATTAGGCAAGAGTTAGAGAGCTTGGCGGATGCACTTGGTGAAATATTCAAGGATTAACCTTGCATAAACGGCAATTGGGGGATAGAACGTCTGGTTCTATCCCCCAATTACTATTTCATTAGTTGAGTACTCCTTGCTTAGATGTTGTATTTCTGGATAAAGCTCCTGACGGTGTTGCACTCGCTCTCGTCCTGTCTTCGGCTTTTTGCCCTAATTTTGTAGTGCTGGTTCTCCACGTGGATGCCTTCATATTCCGATGTGAGCGTCCTGCTCATCCTCTTCAAAAAGGGGGGCGAGCTACAGGAGTTATACTAAATTGGCAGACAAATCGTAGTAAGATATAAGGGTAGAGACTGCGGCGACGCTGCTTTAAGTCCCCTCATCGCTACCCCGATCCCTTCACTTCCTAATCACTATCCGTCAGATGTTCATTTCCGTCTCATCTAACTACTCTCCTATTAAGGTCTTCGAGGTCAACCTCAAGTCTCCCCTCTCTGGTGAGGTAGAGACCCTCGAGCTCGTCCTGTACTCTCTTACTGTCGAGACGTGGCTCTCTCGCAATGTGCGCAAGAAGCCCACGGCTGCCTACCGCGTCAAGGCCACGGGCGAGGATATCGCTGCGGCTCACTGGACCGATGAGATGGAGGCTTTCTATAAGGAATGCGCCGCTACCTGCACCCCCGTGCCCGGAGCTGGTACGCGTCTCACAGTGGGGGGTAAGGCTATGGTTACGCTGGCTGTCCTCTTCGTTCTCCTTACAGCCTTCGCCATCATCAAGGAGCTTACGTATGATAGCTGGGAGAAGGCTTCCGCTACGGAAGAGGTGACAAAGCCCCCCGTCAAGGGTGATGAATATCATATCGGTCTGCCTATCGTGACCTACAAGCCTGATGGTAAGCCTGCTTCGAGTGGTGTCAATATCAACTGGTGCCGTATCATTGGTGTGGAGCCTGATGGCGCCTTCCGCCTGCAGGCTACCGAGCCTCTTGGTCCGGGAGAGCAGTTCGACGGCCCCTTCGCTAAGGAGATCAGTGCCGATGGCACGTTCACGGCAGTCTTCCGTATGGAGCCCGGGAAGTCCTCATCAGACTATCCCAGCATCTACTTCCAGTCTACAGGCTCGGGTGAGCGTCTCGAAGTCTTCTATTATGGTAAGTTAGATAACTCCAAGCGTCCGGCTAAGTAATCCCCACGTCTTTCAATTCATAAATCCCTATAAGCAATGAGCAACGACAACGACAACAAGTTCATCTCCCGTAATATGTACACGGGTTCTGGTAGCCGTAAGCCTATTACCGGTGCTATCCTCTCCGCTGTCTGCGGTCTTATCGTTATTGGTTTCGGTATCTTCCGCTTTGTCACTATGACAGCTACCTACGACGCAGGGGGGACGGTCTCCGTCAACCGCTACGAGCACCTCGTCTATAAGATCGGTGGCTTCCCTGGTATCCTCATCACCTATATCCTCATCGGTATCGCTGTCATCTACTACGCTTACAGCGACTACAAGAAGAAGACTGAGGCCAATCCTAAGGACGATCAGCAGTAGTCCTCTCGTAGCCTGACGTGCTACGCTAAGACATCGCCCCGCCCCATCTACCGCTCTTGCGGTCGGTGGGGCGGGGCACTTGTATAGGGGTGAGCTGTTGCCTCAGCGCGTATAGTCGAGGTGTGCTTCGGGGCGAGGGTACGATGAGAAACCCCTCCCCTCGGCATTTTCTCCTAACTTTGTAGGAGAGCATATTATAGGCTGGCAGTAGCTCCCCTTTGGGCCTCGCCAGCGAGACTTCAATAGATAGTATGAGACGAGTAGACTCTTCGGCTGCGCTCTTTGAGCGCGCCTCGCAGTATATCCCCGGCGGGGTCAATAGCCCCGTGCGTGCCTTCCGCTCGGTAGGCCTCACCCCCCTCTATATCGATCACGGCAAGGGCGCCCACGTCTTTGACGTCGATGGGAATGAATACATCGACTACATCAGCTCCTGGGGGCCCCTGCTCCTCGGGCACGCTTACCCTCCCATCCAGGAGGCTATCCGCCGTGAGCTGGAGAAGGGTACGAGCTACGGGGCTTGTAATGCCCGTGAGGTCGAGATGGCAGAGCTTATTTGCACGAAGTTCTTCCCCTCGGTAGAGCGTGTGCGCATGGTGAACTCGGGGACGGAGGCGACGATGAGTGCCGTCCGTCTGGCACGTGGCTTCACGGGTCGTGACAAGATCATCAAGTTCGAGGGCTGCTACCACGGCCATGCCGATACCTTCCTCATCTCGGCGGGCTCGGGGCTGGCTACCTTTGGTCAGACATCGAGTGCTGGTGTGACGAAGCACATCATCGAGGACACGCTGGTCGCTACCTACAATGATATCGAGAGCGTGCGCCGCACCCTCGAGGCGCATCGTGGTGAGGTCGCTGCTATCATCCTCGAGCCGATCATGGGCAATATGGGGCTCATCCCTCCCGCACCAGGCTTCCTCGAGGAGCTGCGCCGTGTGACGGAGGAAGAGGGCGTACTGCTCATCTTCGACGAAGTCATCAGCGGCTTCCGTGCTGCCCGTGGTGGTGCGCAGGAGCTCTATGGTATTCGTCCTGATCTCACCTGCCTCGGGAAGATCATCGGTGGTGGGCTCCCCGTCGGGGCCTTCGGTGGTCGTGCCGACATTATGGATCGCTTGGCGCCGCTCGGCGACGTCTATCAGGCAGGGACGCTCTCGGGCAATCCGCTCGCTCTGGCAGCAGGTATCACGATGCTCCAGACGCTCGCCGAGCCTGACTTCTATACCCGTCTTGAGGAGAAGGGGCAGGCCTTCGAGGCAACGATCCGTCCTATCCTCGACCGCTACACCGACCGCCTCTCGTACAACCGTGTGGGCTCACTCTCGACGATCTTCTTCACACCCGGTGGCGTGCACTCGAATGCCGATGCTAAGCGCTCCGACACGGAGGCTTATGCCCGCTACTTCCGTGGTATGATCGAGCGTGGGATCTACCTGCCCCCCTCACAGTTTGAGTGTATCTTCCTCTCGATGGCCCACAGCCGTGAGGACTTCGACCGCACCGCTACCGCTATGGATGAGGTGCTCCGTGAGGTCTTAGGCTAACGGCTCTCCCGCCTATTCATCCCTATCTATCCCTATGCAATACCTACAGCTGACTATCAGCTACCACTACGATAGCGCCGCCACGTCTCTTCGTGATGAAGACCTTAGCGACTGGCTTATCGCCGAGCTGGAGCCCTTGGGCTTCGATAGCTTTGAGCAAGATGCCTACGAGCTGAAGGCCTTCATCCCTACGGAGCAGTACGACGCCGCAGCGACCTGCGAGCTCCTCGATGGCTTCCCCGTCGCAGGCTTCTCCTATACGCTTACGGCGGAGGAGCTGCCCGACATCAACTGGAATGAGGAGTGGGAGAAGAATTACTTCCAGCCCATCCTCCTCGGTGATGGCGCGTGCCTAATCCGTGCCCCCTTCCATGACCCACGTCCCGAGGTGCCTCTGGAGATCATCATCAACCCCAAGATGGCCTTCGGTACGGGCAATCACGAGACGACCTCCCTCGTCGGGGAATGGATCCTCTCGCACGACGTCTCGGGACAGCGTGTCCTCGATATGGGCTGCGGTACGGGTATCCTCGGCCTTATCGCTCTCAAGCGTGGCGCGCGTCACCTCACGGCTATCGATATCGACCCTTGGGCCTATGCCAATGTGCAGGAGAATGCCGCACTCTCAGGCGTCACCATCGACGAGATGCTCTGCGGAGATGCAGCCCTACTCGAGGGACGCGAAGGCTACGACCTCATCTTGGCAAACATCACGCGCAATATCCTGCTCGAGGATATGCCCCGCTACCGCGAGGTGATGCTCCCTGGCGCACGTCTCATCCTCAGCGGCTTCTACGAGGAGGATATACCGCTCCTGCGTGCCCGAGGCGAAGAGCTTGGCCTCACCTTCGTCAGCAGCGAAGTGCGTCAGCGCTGGAGCCGTGTCGAGCTGCTCCTCCCCGCTTAGCCCACGAAAGACGAACATTCACACCCTACATTATGATACATAAGAACCTCTTTGGCGCCCTCGCCTTGACCGCGCTCACGCTCACCGCGCCCGTGGCAGCGAAGGCCGCTCCACAGCACAACCGCCCCCGCATCGTCGTCACGATGATGGTCGACCAGATGACGTGGGACTACCTCTACCGCTATCAGGCTCGCTTCGTCGAGGGTGGCTTCAAGCGCCTCCTCACGCAGGGCTTCAACTGCGAGAATACCCGCATCAACTACATCCCCGCCTATACCGCTATCGGCCACAGCTCCGTCCACACGGGTAGTGTCCCCTCAATCCACGGTATCGCAGGGAATGACTTCTTCAAGGATGGCAGCCCCATCTACTGCACGCAGGACACGACGGTAAGCTCGGTCGGTGTACCCAACGGCGTCAGCGGGCAGATGTCTCCCCGCAACCTCCTCACTACAACTATCTCCGATGAGCTGCGCATCGCTACGAACTTCCGCTCGAAGACCATCGGTGTCGCTATCAAGGACCGCGCCTCCATCCTCCCCGCAGGCCACACGGCTAACGGTGCCTACTGGCTGGATGACAAGACGGGCAACTTCATCACCAGCACCTACTATATGCAGGACCTGCCCGAGTGGGTGAAGAAGTTCAACGCTCGTGGTCGTGTCGCTGAGCTCCTCAAGGACGGCTGGAACACGCTCTATCCTATCAATACCTATCGTGAGAGCACGGCCGACGCTGTGCCCTATGAGCAGCCCTGGGATAAGGACGGCAAGTTCCCCGCTACGCTCCCTCTCAACACCGCTGAGCTGGCGAAGATCAAGGGCCCTGGTGTCATCCGCACCACGCCTATGGGGAATACGCTGACCTTCGAGATGGCTAAGGCCGCTATTGAAGGGGAAAGCCTCGGCTCGCGTGCTGACGAGACGGACTTCCTCGCTATGAGCCATTCGGCTACCGACTATGTGGGGCACCGCTATGGTACCTTCGCTGTCGAGACCGAGGATACCTACCTCCGTCTGGATAAGGATCTCGCCGACTTCTTCGGCTACCTCGATGGGCGCTTCGGTCGTGACGGCTACCTCTTCATCCTCACTGCCGACCACGCTGCTGCGCACAACCTCACCTTCGACCGTGACCACAAGATCCCCGGGCAGGCCTTCCGCAGTGATCTGGCTCGTCGTATAGCCGACTCCGCAGCCTGTGCTTACATCGGACGTGATGCACAGGTCGTCCGCGGGTATATGAACTATCAGGTCTTCTTCCGTCAGGACCTCATCGACTCGCTTGGCGTCAACCGCCACGGCCTCTATCAGGCGATCTGCAAGGCCCTCAAGGATAAGCTCCCTGGTGTAGCCTACGCTGTGCCTGCCGAAGAAGTGGCTATGGCTGCGATCCCCGATGCGATCAAGACGCGTATCATCAACGGCTACCGCAAGGGGCGCAGTGGTGATATCTTCATCGTACCCGATCCAGGGTGGTACTCGAAGTCAGGTACTTCGCTGCCGCAGGGTACGACACACGGCGTGTGGTCTCCCTACGACACGCACATCCCCCTCATCTTCATGGGGCATGGCGTCCGCGCAGGCCATCTCTATCGTGAGACGTATATCACGGATATCGCCGCTACGCTGGCAGCTCTCCTGAAGACGCAGTACCCCTCGGGTTGCATCGGTCATCCTATCACCGAAGCCTTCGCACCCGCCGCGACTTCGGCTGCCCCCGCTGCTACCACGACGCGCCGCAGATAGCCTCTTTCCTCCGGAATAACCACCTTACATCCGCGCCCGATACCCACCGAGGTATCGGGCGCGGATGCTTTGTATAGGGGTGCTGATAGACTTTCTCTATGGAGGTGGAAAGTCCGTAGAGCTATATTGAGCTATCTTTGCACTCCATATCTCTATTTATCACAAATGAACAGGAAAGATTACGAAATCATGGCCCCCGTGGGCTCCTATGAGTCGCTCATGGCAGCTATCAATGCGGGTGCTGACTCCATATACTTCGGTATCGAAGGCCTCAATATGCGCTCGAAGAGTGCGAATAACTTCACCACCGAAGACCTCTATAAGATCGCGGCGATCTGCCGTGAGCATGACGTCAAGAGCTATCTTACCGTCAATACCATCATCTACGACGAAGATCTTGAGCTCATGCGCAAGGTCATCGACTCGGCGAAGGATGCCGACGTCTCGGCTATCATCGCTGCCGACGTCGCCCCTATGCTCTACGCGCGTAGTATCGGTGTCGAAGTCCACCTCTCCACCCAGCTCAATATCACCAACGTCGAGGCGCTGCGCTTCTACGCGCAGTTCGCTGACGTCGTGGTCTTGGCACGTGAGCTGAATATGGATCAGGTCGCTGCCATCCATAAGGCGATTATCGAGGAGCCCATCGTCGGCCCTGCTGGCGAGCCCATCCGTATCGAGATGTTCGCCCACGGCGCCCTCTGTATGGCCGTCTCGGGTAAGTGCTACCTCAGCCTGCACGAGCAGGGTAAGAGTGCTAACCGCGGCTCTTGCTCGCAGATCTGCCGCCGCTCCTACGAGGTCAAGGACAAGGAGACGGGCATCGAGCTGGAGATCGACAACCAGTACATCATGTCGCCCAAGGATCTGAAGACGATCCACTTCCTCAATAAGATGCTTGATGCTGGTGTACGCGTCCTCAAGATCGAGGGCCGTGCGCGTGGCCCCGAGTACGTCGATACCGTCGTGCGTGCTTACCGTGAGGCCGTCGACACCTATTGCGCGGGGAACTTCACCACGGACAATGTCGAGAAGTGGGACAACCACCTCGGGCAGGTCTTCAACCGCGGCTTCTGGGACGGCTATTATCTCGGTCAGCGCCTCGGCGAATGGACGTCGAGCTACGGCTCTTCGGCTACGAAGCAGAAGGTCTACGTCGCTAAGACGACGAAGTACTTCGGTAAGGTCGGTGTCGGGGAGTTCGCCGTCGAGAGTGGCGAGCTGAAGGTCGGTGATGAGATCATCATCACGGGGCCGACGACGGGGCTTGTGCGCTTTGTCGTCGAGGAGATCCGCGTGGACATGGAGCCTGTAGAGAAGGCCGTCAAGGGTCAGCTCTGCTCGATCGCTGTCCCCGAGAAGGTGCGCCCAGGCGACCGCCTCTATCTCTTCACCGATCGTAAGGTGATGCAGTAGTTGCTACCCATTGCTTCATCTCCCGCCCCTTTATCTGGCGGGCTAATGACACATCCCCTACGGAGTAGCTCCGTGGGGGATGTGTCGTATATGTGGTAGGGTAGTGGCGGTGGGGCTGATGTGCTCTCTGCGGGGGAGCGATGTGAACCTATATTGGTCGCTGGGCTGACCTATATAGCTCCGTGTGACGACCAATATAGGTCAGCCCAGCGACCAATATAGGTCGGGGCAATGACCAATAGTCATTCGGCTTTAGAGCAGTATTCATCCGTATGCGAACGAGTTGTTGTTTGCACCTTGACTTACCGAGCTTCATCCGCGAAGCCTATAGAAATAAAGGAGTCGCATAGCACAGGGGTAGGGGAGTGGCACGGCTATCTGACGGGCTTTCTCGATAGGGGAAAGTAACCAGTACTGGTCGCACGACGAACCAGTACTGGTCACCATAGTCAACTCGTACTGGTCACTCGCGTGACCAGTACTGCTCGCTTCACTGACCAGTACTGGTTGCTTTTTGCCCCCTCAAAGGTGCTTATATCTCAGTGTCTTGCAAGGGACGATTTTTCTCCCCGCTTCGGGTACTTCACCCGTCCGGCATCCTTTGCTACCCGATCTACACGAATTATCTTCCACGTTGCCGTAATGCCGTGAACTGCGCGCCACATCGCTCGGGAAGCGTATTCGAGTAGCTTATACATATATAGGTAAGGGTGATGAATTTGCTCAGGGTGTTTGGTGGATAAATAATTTGTTATACCTTTGCACTCGCAACTGAATGCTGCTCATGTGGTAGGCGGTTGACATTGGGAGGCCCATTCGTCTATCGGTTAGGACGCAAGATTTTCATTCTTGAAAGGGGGGTTCGATTCCCCCATGGGCTACGATAACAACAAAAAGAAAAGATACAAATGGCAAATCATAAGTCATCCATCAAGAGAATCCGTCAGACCAACGCTCGTCGTCTGCACAACCGCTACTACGCCAAGACGGCTCGTAACGCTGTGCGTCGCTTCCGTGCGCTGACCGATGCTGCTGAAGCTCGCGCAGCTCTGCCCCAGCTCAGCTCGATGCTCGACCGCCTCGCTGGCAAGAAGATCATCCACAAGAACAAGGCTGCAAACCTCAAGAGCAAGCTCGCTAAGCAGATTGCACGCCTCGGCTAAGAGTAGCCACTCTCCCCATCTGCTGTCAAGCACCTCTCTCCGAGAAGATGTGAGACAGAATTCAGGCGGCCCCTTCGTCTATCGGTTAGGACGCAAGATTTTCATTCTTGAAAGGGGGGTTCGATTCCCCCAGGGGCTACCAAGCAAGAAGCACCGACATCCTCCTCGTGAGGTATGTCGGTGCTTCGCTTTTATAGGCTCGCTATATGAAGAGGACTGGTCAAGAGTCCCTTTTGTAATAGCCTGCTCTATATGACGATGCCCCCTCCATCTCTACTGATGGAGGGGGCATTGCTATAGGGGGGCGTGGGATTTACTGCTGTGTGATCTTGCCCGTCAGGCGCGTGGCGGAGCGACTTGTCTGCCCCTCTGTGAGGGGGGCGTAGATGAAGGCGGTGACTTGCTGGGCCTTGAGGTCTACGATATGTGCGACGACTTCGCCGCTCGCCTCCTGCCAGGTGGCGAAGGTACGCCCATCGCCGAGGGCTTCGTAGTTGGGCTCTTCCTTCGTCTGCTCAGAGGTCTTGCCGTCGGGAGAGCTGGTCTGCCAGATGAGCGTGTCTTGCCCGTAGGTCACGATCGCCTGCATCTGCCCGTAGTCGATATGGAGCGTTCGTCCGATGAGGGGGAGGCTGTCGGTAGCAGAGGTCTGCTCCTGGGGGGCTATCGTGCCCTTGCTGCCTTTGCCGCAGCTGGTGAGCAGAGCGGGGATCATAATGCTTGCGATGATGAGTGATTTTGTCATTGCTTGTGATGTGTTACGATCTGTACTCTTGCGATGAATGAGAGAGGGGAGCCTCCCTTGAGAGTAAAGTAAAGATAGGTGATTGCTGTTCGAGGCTCATTCCAAGAGGGATTAGATGCTTTGAGAGAAGCAGGTAGGGAAGTGCTCCGAGGGAAATTCCGTATCTTTGTAGAAGCTCTATGCCCTATCAGCGGCGGGGCTACTACGGCGCCCCCTCGGGGGAGCCGCATCAAAAAGTATAATCGATAGACGAATGAAATCAAGACGAATATTGTATATCTCGCAGGAGATCTTCCCTTACCTCCCCGAATCCGATATCGCGACGACGGCACGTCAGCTGCCGCAGGGGATTCAGGAGCTGGGTAATGATATCCGCATCTTCATGCCCCGCTTCGGTGTCATCAACGAGCGCCGCAATCAGCTGCATGAAGTCATCCGCCTCTCGGGGATCAACATGATCATCAATAACAATGACCATCCACTGATCATCAAGGTCGCTTCACTGCCGACCGCCCGCCTGCAGGTATACTTCATTGACAACGATGATTTCTTCAAGCGTAAGACCGTCTTCGACGTCGACCCCAAGGTGGGCAACGACAACGACGAGCGCTCGATCTTCTTCGTGCGTGGTGCCCTCGAAGCCATCAAGAAGCTCCGCTGGATCCCCGACATCATCCACTGCCACGGTACCTTCACCGCGCTGGGTATGCTCTATCTGAAGAAGTACTACCACGATGACCCTTGCCTGAAGAAGGCCAAGATCATCTACTCACTCTACGATGAGCCCGCTCCCGTAGAGATCCCCGACACGCTCTTCGAGTGCCTGAAGTTCGACAAGATCAAGCCCGCAGCTCTCTCCGTACTCGATGGCAAGACCGACTACGAGGCACTGAACCGCCTGGCCATCCACTACGCCAACGGGGTCGTACAGGGTAGTGCCGAGATCTCGCCCAGCCTCAAGCAGTACATCGACGAGAGTGGGGTGAACTTCCTCCCCTATACTCCTGTCGAAGGGTGCGCCGAGGTGTATAATGAATTCTATAAGAAGATCCTCCCATGATGAAGCTTGCTTCAGCTCTATATGTAGGCCTCCTCTCGCTGGGCCTTGTGACGCTCTCCTCCTCCTGCGCCGAGGACAACCTCTCGGGTATCGGTGAGAGCATCCAGCCTAACCGCGACAAGGTCACCGGGCTTGCGACGACGATCACCTTCGACGCCACCACGGTAGCCACCCCTACACTCTATACCGATGGTACGACTTCGCTCCTCGGTACGCTCATCGACGAGACGGGCTCGACCATCACGGGTGAGTTCATCAAGCAGATCCGTACTGCCGAAGGGGTTGCCTTCGAGGAGGCTGACAATGCCCAGCTAACCATTGACTCGGTCTACTTCCGTATCTATTCGGACCGCACCGAGGGGAATGCAGATGCCCAGATCAAGGTCAACGTCTACAAGCTCGCTCAGCCCGTCACCACGGCTGGTACCTCGAGCCAGACGCTCGGCCAGTACCGCACGGGCGCGACGCTCTTGGGCTCTGCCACCATCCAGCCCAGCGCTGGGACGCTCATCCAGCAGAACTCCACGATGCGCTACTTCACCATCCCTCTGGATGTGAGCCTCGGGAAGCACTTCCTCGATGCGACGCGCTCGTCGACGCTGAAGAGTGCCTTCAACTCGCAGTCGCGCTTTGACCGCGAGATCTTCCCTGGCTTCTACGTAGCACCTGTCACGGGTCGTGGCTTCCTCCTCGAGGTCACGGAGGTCGCTCTCATGATCCACTACAGTGTGCCCAACAAGGAGAAGCCCGCCGAGCGCGTGAAGTACGTGAAGACCTTCGTCGATACGAAGCTTACCTCACGCCTGAATGCCCTGAGCAGTGGCGACATCTCGAGCCTCACGGCTCCGTCTACGGAGTATAGCTATGTCAAGGGCCCCGCTGGCGTGACGACGAAGTACACGCTCTCGGTGAGCGAGCTGCAGAAGCTCCTCGCTTCCGCGCCTAAGCCCACCACGACGCCTGTGCCCAGCGACTTCATCGGCCGCGCTTGGATGCTCGCTGATGCGAACTTCTCCATCAAGGTCAATAGCCCTGAAGGGCAGCGCACGAACCAGCCCGACTACCTCCTGCTCCTCCCCTCAGACAAGGTGACGGAGTTCTTCTCGGCCGATGTGCAGGCCGTCCAGTCGGGTAAGTCGTACCTCTCGAAGAAGTACGCCGCCAGCGACAAGGCGTATAAGTTCAACAACATCGCCCGCATCGTCACGGAGCATCTGGCAAAGTACGCCACCTACTCCGCCGCTACGGGCTGGACGATCTCCACGCCACTGGAGCTGAGCCTCGTACCCGTATCGGTGACGTCATCGCGCTCCAACGGCCCTGCAAGCATCGCTGAGCTCATCCGTCCGAGCTTCCTCCGCCTCTCGAAGGCTACCACGGACCTTCAGGTGAGCTTCGTGAGCGTACAGCTCCAGCAGCAGTAAACCCCTATCTGACGCCCACAGAGAACAGGCCTCGTCACCCCGAGAACCCCCTGCTCTCTGTGGGCGTCACTCTATACACTACCTAAGCACATATACGACTACGTCTATGCAGTCCTCCATCAAGCTCCGCCTGACGGTGATGAACTTCCTCCAGTTTGCAGTCTGGGGGGCCTACCTTACTTCTATGGGGCGCTACCTCGGTACCGCAGGCTTCGGCTCCGAGATCGGGAACTTCTACGCCATGCAAGGTCTCGTGTCGCTCTTCATGCCTGCTCTCATGGGTATCGTCGCAGACCGCTGGATCCCAGCACAGCGCCTCTTAGGGGTCTGCCATATGTTGGCAGGGATGCTGATGCTCGGCGTCTTCCTCTACACGCAGACCGACACGCCCTCTTATCCCACCCTCTTTGCGCTCTACTCGCTGAGTGTCGCCTTCTACATGCCGACGCTGGCACTGAGCAACTCCGTCGCCTACACCTCGCTTGACCAAGCGGGGCTGGATCTGGTGAAGAGCTTCCCTCCGATCCGTGTCTTCGGTACGGTGGGCTTCATCTGCACGATGATCGCGGTGAGCCTGCTCGGTCTCGAGGCTACGAGTGGGCAGTTCGCTGTCTCGGCTATCATCAGCCTCGTCCTCGCGCTCTACGCGCAGACGCTACCCAACTGCCCCACGGCTCCCAAGGGGCAGAGCAAGAGCCTCGTCGAAGCCCTCGGCCTACGTGCCTTCGTGCTCTTCAAGCAGCGTAAGATGGCGCTCTTCTTCATCTTCTCGATGCTCCTCGGCGTCAGCCTGCAGATCACCAATGGCTTTGCTAACCCCTTCATCAGCACCTTCGGCGAGATCCCTGCTTACGCTGATACCTTCGGCGTGAAGCACGCGAATATCCTCATCTCCCTCTCGCAGCTCTCCGAGACGCTCTGCATCCTGCTCATACCTTTTGCGCTGCGTCGCTTCGGTATCCGCCGTGTGATGCTCATCGCTATGGTGGCGTGGGTCCTGCGCTTTGCCCTCCTCGGTCTTGGTAACCCAGGTAGCGGCGTATGGCTCTTCCTGCTGAGTATGATCGTCTACGGGGTGGCCTTCGACTTCTTCAATGTGTCGGGCTCGCTCTTCGTGGATAAGGAGACTGACCCCTCGATTCGCTCCAGTGCGCAGGGGCTCTTCATGATCATGACCAATGGTATCGGTGCGACGCTTGGCTCGCTCGGTGCGCAGGCGGTGATCAATCGCTTCGTCTACTCTCAGAGTGAGGCGACGGCGATCCTCTCGGGCTGGAGCATGAGCTGGTATATCTTCGCTGGCTATGCTGCTGTCGTAGCCGTGCTCTTCGCGCTGCTCTTCCGCTACAATACCGCCACCGAGGCGAAGTAGTGCACTCGTCCCCGTCCCTTATCCCTCTTGTAGCCTCACTGAGCCGATGAATATCGCCTTCGATGCCAAGCGCATTACTCACAATGCTACCGGCCTCGGGAACTACAGCCGCTTCGTGCTCGATACGCTCACGGAGTTCCGCCCAGAGAACCGCTATCTGCTCTTCTCGCCCTCCACGGGTGACCCCTCGCTCTACAAGCGCTTGCTGTCCAATCGCTCGGTGCGGCTCATCACGCCCCATCGTGCACTGGCCTTCGCAGGGGGCAATCTCTGGCGCAACTTCTCCGTGGCCTCGCGCTGTCGTACGGAGCAGGTCGACCTCTTCCACGGGCTGACCAATGAGCTTCCCATCGGGCTGTACAATGCCCAGCGCATAGGTACGGTCGTCACCATGCACGACTTGGCCTTCATCCGCTACCCGCAGTTCTACAAGCCCATTGACCGCCTGCTCTACCGCAAGAAGTACGGCGCCTCAGCCCGTCATGCCGACCACGTCATCACCGTGAGCGACCAGACGCGCCGTGATGTCATCGATATCTTCGGCATCGAGGAGGAGCGTGTGACGACCGTCTATCAGGGATGCTCCGAAGCCTTCGCGGCGGTGACGCCCGAGGATGTCGTAGTGGCTCGTCAGGCACTGAACCTCCCCGAGCGCTATATCCTCTTCGTCGGGAGTATCGAGGAGCGTAAGAACCTCGCCCTCATCGTCGAGGCACTCGCTCAGCTTCAGGATAAGGACATCCACCTCGTGGCGGTCGGTCGTAAGACGCCCTATGTGAATACCGTCGTCGACAGCGCCCGCCGCTTGGGCGTCCTCTCCCGCCTGCATCTCATGCACGGCGTCGGCTCGGCGATGCTCCCTGGTATCTATGCCGGGGCGAAGGTCTTCGTCTACCCCTCGCGCTTCGAGGGCTTTGGTATCCCGCTCATCGAAGCTCTGAATGCCGGTGTGCCCGTCATCGGTGCTACGGGCTCTTGTCTGGAGGAAGCTGGTGGCCCCAGCAGCCTCTACACCGATCCCAGTGACGCCACGATGCTCGCCAGCATGATCGACCGCGTCCTCATCGACATCTCCCTGCGTCAGAAGATGATCACCGATGGCCGTGAGTACGTAGAGCGCTTCACGCCGAAGCGCCTGGCTCGGGATCTCTCTGCCGTGTATGAGAACGTCCTCCTCACCTACGAATAACCCCTTACCCCACTCAATGAAATACCTCATCGTAGGCCTCGGCAATATCGGGGCTGAATACGATATGACCCGCCACAATATCGGCTTCCGTGTAGCCGACGCTATCGCTGCCCGTCTGGCTGTGCGCTTCGAGACGAAGCGCTACGGCGATGTCGCTATGGGTCGTGCTAAGAGCGCACAGATCGTCCTGCTCAAGCCCTCTACCTATATGAACCTCAGTGGCGAAGCTGTCCGCTACTGGATGAGCACGGAGAAGATCCCCATCGAGCGCGTGCTGGTCATCGTCGATGACCTCGCTCTGCCCTTCGGTGCGCTCCGCCTCAAGGGCAAGGGAAGTGACGCGGGTCACAATGGGCTGAAGAATATCGCCCAGCTCCTCGGCTCGCAGTCCTATGCCCGTCTGCGCTTCGGTATCGGGAATGACTTCCCACAGGGCGCACAAATAAACTACGTCCTCGGGCGTTTCTCCCCAGAGGAAGAGGTACAGATGCCCGAGCGTCTGGAGACCTTCGTCAACGCCTCCATCGCCTTCTGCCTGGAGGGGATCGCCTCCACGATGAACCGATTCAACGCTAAGTAATCGCCCCCGTCGTCCAACTATTCATCACCTAAATACAACCTCTTACTCATGAAGCAAGTCATTGCCACCACCAAGGCACCAGCCGCTATCGGCCCTTACAGTCAGGCTATCCTCGTCGGAGATATGCTCTTCGCATCCGGTCAGCTCGGTATTGATCCCGCTACGGGCGAGTTCCCCGAAGGCGTCACCGCTCAGACCGAGCAGGTCTTCCGCAATATCCATGCGATCCTCGCTGAAGCTGGCTTCACCATCGATCAGGTCGTCAAGACTACGTGCTTCCTCGCTGATATGGGCGACTTCGCTGCTATGAACGCCGTCTATGAGAAGCAGTTCACGGGCACCTTCCCCGCGCGCTCTGCCGTCGCTGTGAAGACGCTGCCTAAGAACGGTCTCGTAGAGATCGAGATCATCGCACACCGCGGCTAAGCCACTGCGGCAAGGTTCACCCACCACACATCAGCCCCACGGCTTCCCTCACGAAGGGAGGCCGTGGGGCTTCTCTTTTCACTCCTCCCTGCGCGCCCTCTGAATGTGACTGTTGCCTTAGAATCCTGTCCTCTATTTAGTATGCAAAGGTATCGTACGCCCAGCTCCCCGATACGCCTCGCCGTAGTGATACGCAAGGCCTTCGCTTTATTGCGCGTATTCCTCTTATCCAGCGGAGGGAAAAGTGTCCTTCTCGAGAGGGAAAAAGCGCCTTCACGTAGTGCTTTTCCTCTGTCTACGCACGTAGTCTTAAAGACCAGACACGTCAGTCCAAATATCCACGTACGAAGCTATTAGATCCACGTACGTAGCCCAAACTTATCTGCCACTTGTCCACAACTTTTATCCCTGCGCGGAGCAACAACCTGATATAGGTCACTTCACAAAGCTATATAGCTTTCTTCGCCATCCAATATAGGTCGATACCACCCCCTCGTAGTGTGGAGGGGCAAAGGGTCGGGGTGAAGGTGAATATACCTCCCTGATGAGCGGGATTAGCGGGGCAAGCCGTACCTTTGTGACACGAAGGAGTACCAGCCTGCTCCTGCTATGCGTCTATCTATTACTAAGGAGATATTCAGTATCTTCGTGTACTTCGCTCGGGGCAATGAATCCCCGCTGATGATCAGAAAAGAAACTAACACAACAGGAAATATGGGTGCCAAGAAAATGAAGCTGACCTCAGCTTCGCATAGTGACTTCATGCTGGAAGCCTTGAGACAAATAGCTCCATCCGCCTTCACCGAAGTGCGTGATGAGCATGGTGAGCTGACACACAAGGTCGACTTTGAAGCCTTGAAAGAGTTACTCGGAGACAATATCAGCAATAGCAATGCGGAGCGCTTTGGCTTCTACTGGGTCGGTAAGCAGGACGCAAAGCGTGCGGCGGATGAGCCTACACGCAAGACGCTGCGCCCCATCGTGGAGGGTAGTGTGGACTGGGACAATACGCAGAACCTCTATATCGAGGGTGATAACCTCGAGGTTCTCAAGCTTCTTCGGAACTCCTATATGGGCAAGGTCAAGATGATCTACATTGATCCCCCATATAACACAGGGAAGGACTTCATCTACCGCGACAACTTTACAATGAATCAAGATGAGTATGGCAGGTTCGCTAGTGATGTCAATGCAGAAGGCAATCGCCTGCATGCTAATGAAAAGACCCATGCACGCTATCATTCTGATTGGTGCTCGATGCTGTATAGTCGCTTGAAGGTAGCACACTCACTTCTTTCTCAAGATGGAGTTATCTTCATCTCCATTGACGACAATGAGGTGCATCATCTCCGTATGATCTGTGATGAGGTCTTCGGAGCAAGTAACTTCGTCGGGACATTTAACTGGGTAAAAACGGAAACGCCAGAAAATTTATCGAAGAAGTGTAGGCAAATGGTTGAATATGTACTCTGTTATCAAAAACAGATGCTCTCGCAAACTAGATTTAATGGAGTATCAAAGAGCTCAAAGAGTTCAAATGGCCTGTTAAATCAATCTAATGCAGTGGGAGTTCTTACTTTTCCTGGAGGTAAGGTGTTAACATCTATGCAGGATCAAGTATTGAAGGCTGGCTCATATGGAACAGGAAAATATGTGATTGAGCTTCTGCAGGATGTAGAGGTTAAAGATGGTGTGTTTGTTTCCGATTTCTCTCTGAAGGCAAAGTTTAAATGGAGCCAGTTATATCTTGACCAATCTCTTAAGGAGGGGGTTATTATTCGAATTCCGAGAAATACCCTTAGTCCTTCATATGAAAAACCAGAGTATGCCCCAGAGGTGCCAACTAACCTCATTAATGCTAAGGTGGGTGTAGAGACAAATGAGAATGCAGGGGAGTATCAGCTTAAGCTATTTGACAAGAAAGTATTTAGCTTCCCAAAGCCTTGTAGCCTTATTCAGTATCTATTGAATTTCATCAAGCCAGAAGAAGAATTCATTGTTTTAGACTTCTTCTCTGGGTCTGGGACAACTGCCGAGGCTGTAATGAATATGAATAAGGAGCATATCGGAGGAAAGGCTAAGTTTATTCTCGTTCAAATTGCAGAGGATTTCGAGCAGACCCCAAAACGGGAGATAAGTAAGGCGCAGAAAGAGATAATTGATAATGCTGTTGCCTTGCTCAAGAGCTTAGACAAGCCTTTCAATATCTGCGAGCTTGCAAAGGAGCGTATTCGTAGAGCTGGTGATGAGATTCGGAAGGAACATCCCGAGGTTGATACGGGCTTCCGTGTGCTTCGTGTTGATACGTCGAATATGAAGGAGGTGTACTTTGATCCAGCCACGCTGGAGAAAGATCAGCTCTTCGCAGATAGCGTGAAGAAAGGCCGCAGCGATCTGGATTTGCTCTTTGGATGTATGTTAGACTTGGGAATAGAGCTGAGTGTCCCCCTTCGCCAAAAGGAGGTGACAGGCAAACGCTTACACATCGTGAATGAAGGGGCTTTGGTTGCTTGCTTCGACGTGGGCATTGACCTCGAGGTGATTTGTGCGATAGCTGAGCTGAATCCCTTACGTGTGCTCTTCCGTGAATCGTGCTTTGCGGCCGATGAAGATAAGCTCAACATCTATGAGCAGTTCAAGCAACGCTGTGGCTGGAGTACGGAGGAGAGTCGTCGTCGTATCCATATCATATAGGGGGCTATGAAACTACAGTTCAAGCATCAGGGGTTTCAAATAGAGGCAGCTAAAGCCGTGGTAGATGTCTTCAAAGGACAGCCACGCCAAGGTCTTCTGAGCTACATTCAGGGAGAGCGCGAGGGAGAATTGCCTATGGAGCAATATGGCTTCTGTAATCAGGAGCTTTTCCTCCAGGATCAAGCCTTACTACAGAATATCCGTGCCGTGCAAGCGCGACACGGACTTCAGTTGATCCATGCCGTGCAACGTGATGAGCATGGTACCTTACCTCTGAGTATTGAGATGGAGACAGGTACGGGGAAGACCTATACCTATATCAAGACGATGTACGAGCTACACAAACACTACGGATGGACAAAGTTTGTCATCGTGGTGCCCAGTGTAGCCATTCGTGAAGGTGTCATCAAGAGCCTTGATACGATGTCAGATCACTTCGCGACGGAGTACAGTGAGCGTATGCAGTACTTCGTCTATGATAGCTCCCGCTTAGTGGATATTAATCAGTTTGTATCGGATCCGAAGCTCCAAGTAATGGTCATCAATATGCAGGCCTTCAACGCTACGGATGATAAGGCTCGACGTATCTCAATGCAATTAGAATCGTTCGGTTGGCAGCGCCCAATTGAGGTGCTTGCGGCAGCACGACCCATCCTGATTATTGACGAGCCTCAGAGTGTCCTTGGAGCAGATAAGCAGAATAAGACACGTGAAGGGCTGAAGCAATTCAATCCACTCTTCTACCTCCTATATAGCGCGACGCACCGCCCCGAAGATGTCTACAACCAGGTGTATCGTCTTGATGCGATTGATGCCTACGATAAGCGTCTGGTCAAGAAGATCGAGGTAATCGGGGTACATCAAGTGGGTACAACAGGCACCACGGGGTATCTCTATCTTGATGAGATCATACCCCCTAAGAATAATGGAGCTCCGCGTGCACGCATCGTCTATGAAAAGAAGCAAAAGGATGGAATAGGTTTTTCCAGATGTCTTATCGATAAAGGAGGTGACATCTATGAAAAGAGCGGAGGACTGGAGGCTTACCATAATGGCTATCGCATTGATGATATTGATGTAGCTGGAGGCTTCATTCGACTAAGTAGCGGTAGAAAACTTGCTGTGGGGTGCACCACAGGAGGGGTCACTAACCGGATTCGTCGTGAACAGATTCGTCAAACCATCCGGACACACTTTGAGCGTGAGAGGCAGCTCTATCGACAGGGTATTAAGGTCTTGAGTCTCTTCTTTATAGATGCGGTAGATAAGTACCGCATCTATGATAGAAGTGGCATGGTAAAAAAGGGAAGCTGGGCGAACATATTTGAAGACGAATACCAAAAGGAGCTACTTGCGCTACGAAAGGAGCTTGACCCCGCAAAAGACAAAGATTACCTTGCCTATCTTGATGAACTTGATAGGAAGTGGAAGGAGGAAAATAAGGCGCCACATAATGGCTACTTCTCGCAAGATGCAAGAGGAAAGACAAAGTCTCAATCTGGAGCTGATACAGAGGATGGCTCTGATGCTTATCAGCTCATCATGCGTGATAAGGAGCGTCTCCTCTCTTTTGAAGAACCTGTACGTTTTATCTTCTCCCACTCTGCGCTCAAGGAAGGCTGGGATAATCCAAACGTCTTCCAAATATGTACGCTTAAGCATAGTAACAGCACCACCAAGAAGCATCAAGAGGTTGGTCGAGGAATGCGTCTGTGTGTCGATCAAAACGGTGTGCGCCAAGATAGTGATCTCTTAGGCGATGCTGTGCATGATACCAACATCCTCACAGTTATCGCCAGTGAGAGTTACCAAGCCTTTTCTGAAGCCCTGCAGAAGGAGATTATCAATGGTACTTCACGCCCTACACAGGTGGATGAGGATCTATTTATAGATAAGACTATTGATGATGGTAATGGAAGTCGCGTGTTTAATGAACAGGATGCCTCAGGGCTCATCTGGGAGCTTATTAATGCTGGCTACATAAGTAAGCTAAAGCTACTTACTGCTAAATACTTCAAGGATAAGGAGGCAAAGCCTGTACCATATCCCTTGACTCCTTCATTGATACAGGTGCTTGACCGAGTGGTTGATCCTACGAAGGTTAAGATTGAAGATGCTCAAACGAAAAGGACGGCTAAATTCTGCAAAGCGCGCTTTAATAAGTTCGAAGCGCTGTGGGATCTGATCAAAGAGAAGACCTACTATCAGGTGGAGCTTGATACACCGCAGCTGATAAAGAATGCAATTGAGGCACTGGATACTGAGTTGTCAGTCTCTACAGTCCAGATTGCGGTGACCTCAAAGTATAGGAGTACGTCTAGCTTGGTACCTTCTTCACCTTCTTCTACTCTACAGTATGACCTTATTGGTGAGTTGGTGCGACGTACAAGACTCAAGCGCCAGACCATTGCTGAAATCCTACGAGGTATCAAGCCTGCTACCTTCAAGCTGTACAGTCAAAGTCCAGAGGAGTTCATCATCAAGGCTGGCGACATTATTGATGGGAGGAAGATTAGTGCCGTCACTAAGGGTATTACCTATCGTGCGATGACGCCGAAATCCCAGATATATAGCCAGGCGATCTTTGAGGATCAAGAGCTTCGAGGAAGTATAGGTATTGATGCATTAGAAAGCGAGAAGGCTCTCTATGACCTTATCGTCGTGGATAGTTTAGGGACAGAGATGGAGTTCGCCAAGGAGCTGGAGAAGCATGAAGAGGTCGAGGTGTACACCAAGCTCCCACGTAGCTTCTATATCAATACCCCTGCAGGAAGATATAATCCTGACTGGGCTATTGTCTTCCGAGAGGAAAAGGGAAAGGGAAAGGAAACGGTGAACCACGTCTATTTCGTCGCTGAGACTAAGGGCTCTGAGAGTATGCTCCAGCTAAGAGAAATCGAGAGGATCAAGATCGAGTGTGCACGTAAGCACTTTGATGCGATCTCAGGAGGTAAACTCAAGTTTGATGTCGTGACGAGCTATGCCTCCCTACGTGATAAGGCTAAGAAGAAGTGAGTGCATCTGTGAGCGAGCGGGATTAGCGGGGCAAGCCGTACCTTTGTGGCAAATAGAAATAGATCTACTCGTCGCACGATGCGCTCACGAATCCTTTACCTCCTCCGCTTCGCCCTCGTGGTGCTGCTGAGCTTCCTTGTCCTCAAGGGCTGCTTCCTGCTGCTCGTCCCAGCCGAAGGGGCGCTGAGTATGGGGGACATCTTCGCTGTACTCTATTATGGGCTGAGCTTGGACTTCTCCGTGCTGGGCTACCTGCTCGTCATACCCCTCTTGACGACGGCAGTGAGCTGCTTCTTCCGCGCCTTCCCCGCCCGTCGCGCCCTCCGACCTTATCACATCCTCACGGCTGCCCTCATCAGCATCGTGGGCATCACCGATGTGCGGCTCTATCCCTTCTGGGGCTTCAAGCTCGATGCTTCGATCTTCCTCTATCTGGACCAGCCAGGCGAAGCCTTCGCAAGTGTCAGCCTTCCCTTCATCCTGCTCTCGATCCTTCTTGTGCTCGTCATCGGCCTATCCGTTGGCTTCGCCCTCGACCGCACGACGGAGGTGCGCTGGCCCCAGCTTCGCCGTGGCGGACTCTACGCCCTGCCCTTCGTCCTCCTCTTAGGCCCGACCTTCCTCATGATCCGTGGGGGCGTGAGTCAAGCGACAGCCAATGTCGGGCAGGTCTACTTCAGTGATCGCCAGTACCTCAATCATGCTGCCGTCAATCCGCTCTTCAGCCTCTTCTCCTCGCTCGGGAAGGCCGAGGACTATGATGCCGAGTATAATGCCTTCGATGAGAAGACGCTCGGTGAGCTGACCAAAGACCTCTTCCCCGCCGAGTCCCTTGAGGGCGATACGCTGCTGACGACCCGCAGACCGAATATCGTCCTGCTGATCCTCGAGAGCTACGGCGCACGCTATACGGGTGTATTGGGCGAGAAGCCCGAGGTCAGCCCGCACTTTGATAGCTTGGCTCGTGAGGGTGTCCTCTTCTCGCGCTGCTATGCCAATAGCTACCGCACCGACCGCGGGCTCATCTCGATCCTCAGTGGCTACACGAGCTTCCCCACGCACTCGGTGATGAAGCTCCCTGTGAAGAGCCGTACCCTGCCCTCCATCGCGGGGAGTCTGCGTGAGGCGGGCTATGCGACGAGCTTCCTCTACGGGGGCGATGCGAACTTCACCGGTATGAAGGGCTACCTCCTCGGATCGGGCTATCAGCAGGTCACCGACGATCACACGCTCCCTCGTAGCCTCCCGCGGACGAACTGGGGTGTGCCTGATGGCCCTGCCTTCGACGTCCTCTATGATGAGATCGTCCGTATGCCTTCGGATCGCCCGTGGTACAAGACGATGCTCACGCTCAGCAGTCACGAGCCCTTCGACGTGCCGTACAAGCGCCTGTCTTCGCCCGTGTCGAATGCCTTTGCCTACCTTGATGAGTCGCTGGGACGCTTCGTTGCTCGTCTCAAGGCGACCCCGCAGTGGAAGGACCTCCTCATCATTTGTGTAGCAGATCACGGCTATTCGGAGCTCGGCTCGGACGACCGCAATAGCACGGCTGTGCACCACATCCCGCTGCTCTGGATCGGTGGTGCCGTGCGCTCGCCCCGTGTCGTCGATGCGCTGATGACGCAGTCCGACCTCTCGGCGACGCTCCTGGCGCAGCTCGGACTCAGCTACCGCTCGTTCACCTTCGCCCGCAATGTCCTTGCGCCGAACTATACCCATCCCTTCGCCTACTACACGTTCAATGATGGCTTCGGCTTTGTCGACAGCACGGGCGTCACGGTGATGGACAATGTCAGCGGCCGTGGCATCGAGGTGACTCCCGCGCCCTCGGAGTACCGCACCGCCCTTGGCCGTGCGCTCCTCCAGCTGACGCACGACGACCTCGCCCGTAGGTAGCACTTCGCATCAGATATAAAGCAGCCCGCCCCCGTCCAACATAAGTGGACGGGGGCGGGCTGCGCTTTGTGGGGCTGGGCTTACTTCTTCTTGCGCTCGCGCCAGCTCTTGATGATGGGGTAGAAGACCGTGACGCCCGAGAAGGCGAGCATGAGGATCGTCAAGCCATCGAGGCGCAGGCCAGAGGAGATGATCCAGATGACCAGCGCCAGCCAGAGGATGGTGATGACGACCATCTGCGTCGGGGTCAGGGGGCGACGGTAGGCCATAGCGATCGGCTCTTAGCGGCGAAGAAGCTCAGCGGCTTCGCGTGCGAAGTAGGTGAGGATGAGGTCGGCACCAGCGCGCTTGATCGAGAGCAGGCTCTCCATCATAATACGCTCGCGGTCGATCCAGCCATTGAGACCAGCAGCCTGGATCATGGCATATTCGCCACTGACCTGATAGGCGGCCAAGGGCAGGTCGTAGCGGTCGCGTGCCCAGCGAATGACGTCGAGGTAGGGCAGGGCGGGCTTGACCATGACGATGTCAGCACCTTCGGCGATATCGCCTTCGATCTCACGCATGGCCTCACGGATGTTCGCAGGATCCATCTGGTAGCTACGGCGGTCACCGAAGCTGGGGGCGGAGTCGGCAGCATCACGGAAGGGGCCATAGAAGGCGGAGCTGAACTTCGCAGCGTACGACATGATGGGGAGCTGCTCGTAGCCAGCTTCGTCGAGGGCCTGACGCATGGCGGCGATACGGCCGTCCATCATATCGGAGGGCGCGACGATGTCGGCACCTGCCTCGGCGAAGGAGACCGCCTGACGGCAGAGATAGGGGAGCGTGGCATCATTGTCCACGGTATAGTGGTCGTGGAGGATACCGCAGTGGCCGTGGTCGGTGTACTCGCACATGCAGATATCTGCGATGACGATGAGGTCGGGCAGAGCGGCCTTGAGGGCGCGGATACCCTGCTGTACGATGCCGTTGTGTGAATAGGCTTCGCTACCGGTGTGGTCCTTGTGCTCGGGGATACCGAAGAGCATCACCGAGAGTACGCCTACACTGTAGAGGCCTTCGCACTCCTTGACGAGCTCATCGACCGAGAGGCGGTACTGCCCAGGCATGGTCTTGATCTCCTCGCGGATGCCACTGCCGTGGACGACGAAGAGGGGAGCGATGAAGTCAGCGGGCTCAAGAGCGGTCTCACGAACGAGCGCACGGAGGTTGGGAGTCATGCGTAGGCGACGCAGACGACTGATTGGATACATAGGGCTTATGGTTGATTAGGAATACTATCTGTGGCGTGTGCTGCCGTGCCATCTACGAAGTAGGGGCTGAGGCGGATGCTATCCTCGCGGGAGAAAGGCCCCGCAGAGCGTAGGACTGCCCAGCTAAGGTGCTTGCCGTGGCGTAGGATGAGCTTGCGCAGGGTGGCACTCTGCTCTCGGGAGAGGTAGGGATGCCAGGGGAGGGAGTCGGCACGGAGCTGGGGGAGGGCGAAGCGCTTCGGGGGCGTCTTGATGACGAACCATGGGCGCAGGGCGAGGA
This sequence comes from Porphyromonas bobii, assembly GCF_943169685.1. Taxonomy (NCBI): domain Bacteria; kingdom Pseudomonadati; phylum Bacteroidota; class Bacteroidia; order Bacteroidales; family Porphyromonadaceae; genus Porphyromonas; species Porphyromonas bobii. Next base: position 14,743 of record NZ_CALPBU010000002.1, on the reverse strand, counting down.
ACTTATCCTCATCCATACCGTAGACCTCCTGTAGCTGTAAGACGGTGTAGTAGCCACCGAGGCGCTCGCGTAGAGCGAGGATGCGATGGGCATAGGCGGGGCCGATGCCCGGGACACGCAGGAGCGTCAGCGAGTCAATGCGGTTGAGGTCAAGGCTGACGTAGTGGGCGAACTTCTCCCCACGCGCTGCAGCTCCTGCTGGCGGGCCGACATAGTGCGGGTCACGTATGAGGCTATCGCGGTGGGGCTGCTGTCCTTTGGGAGCGTTGCTTTCGGAGGTGCTTCTCGCTTCGGTCGCCTGCATAGGCTGTGGGGCAGGCGAGCTGTGCGGGGCGAAGGCGTAGAGTGCCAGCCCCGAGAGGGTGATGAGCGAGAGGATGAGCAAGAATAGGCGCTCACTGCGGCTCGTGGTGGTCTTCCTCTGACGCATCGCTGGGGTGGCTTAGCCGACGTGCTCCTCGGTGGGGGCTTCGGTGCGGGTGTGTATGGCCTCGATACGGCCGTCACGCAGCACGATCATGCGGTCGGCTTGGGCGGCAAAGTCGGGGTCGTGGGTGACGATGACGAAGGTCTGGCCGAGTTCGTCACGCAGATCGAAGAAGAGCTGGTGAAGGCTCTGCTTATTCGCCGTGTCAAGGCTCCCTGATGGTTCGTCGGCGAAGATGACCGCAGGCGAATTGATGAGGGCGCGGGCTACGGCGACACGCTGGCTCTCACCGCCCGATAGCTCGGCAGGCTTGTGCGAGGCACGCTCCGCAAGGCCGAGACGCTCAAGGAGTCCAAGGGCGCGCTCACGTACCTTCGAGCGGGACTCTCCAGCGATGAGGGCGGGGAGCATAACGTTCTCCAGTGCAGTGAACTCCGGCAGGAGCTGGTGCGCCTGAAAGATGAAGCCTATCTGACGATTGCGGAGCTCGGCTTGACGGCGGGCGCTGAGGCGGGTGACTTCCTCCCCGCAGATCTTCAGCGAAGCACCTTCGGCAGGGGCTTCGAGTGTGCCGAGGATCTGGAGTAGGGTCGTCTTCCCTGCACCGCTGGCTCCGACGATGGAGATGATCTCTCGGGGTGCGACGGTGAGGTCGATACCCTTGAGGACCTCAAGAGAGCCGAAGCTCTTATGTATATGGGTAGCCTCGATGATCATAGGCTGGTAGGCTCAGTGGTGGGGTGATGCTGGATATGCTGGATGACGTAGGCCGCCAGATGACAGCCGAAGAGCGCGGGCATATAGGAGACAGTGCCAGCGGTAGAGCGCTTGCACTGCTCGCCCTCGATCTCCTTGACGGCGTCGGAGTCCGGTAGCTCCGCGGAGAAGACCACGGGGAGTCCCTTGTGGATGCCGAACTTACGCAGGCGCTTGCGCAGGGCACGTGCCAGCGTACAGTTGTAGCTCTTATTCAGGTCGGCCTGGTGGATCTGCGTCGGGTCGCTCTTGGCGCCTGCACCCATAGAGCTGATGATCGGCAGGCCGCGCTCTATGGACTTGGCGATGAGGTGCACCTTCGGGCTCAGCGAGTCGATGGCGTCGATGACGTAGTCGTAGCGGTGACGGTCGAGGAGCTCGATCATGTTCTCATCCTTGAGGAAGGCCTCGATGACCTCCAGCTGGATGTGAGGGTTGATGGCGCGAAGGCGTGCAGCCAGAACGCTGGCTTTCGCCTTGCCGATGGTCTCGTTGGTGGCTACGAGCTGGCGGTTGATGTTCGAGGGCTGCACGATGTCGGCGTCGACGATGGTCATACGACCGATGCCTGCGCGGGCGATGAGCTCGGCAGCGAAGCCACCGACACCGCCGAGACCGACGATGAGGACGTGGCACTGGGCGAGCTCGCTCACGCGATCGTCACCGAAGAGGAGGCGGGTACGCTCGGTCCACGCCTCGGGAGGAGTCTGTTGCTGGGGCTGGTTCATTGGATGCCTCGGTCGTTGAGGGCTTGCTGGTAGCGCTTAGCATTCAGCATATGCACGGCGAAGGAGGAGGCGAAGTTGTGGTAGCCTGAGAAGTCCTCCTTAGCACACATATAGAGGTAGTCGTGGCTCTCGGCAGCGAGAACGCTGTCGATGGTGCTCGTGCGGGGCTGGATGATAGGCGTCGGGGGAAGGCCCGTGACCTTGTAAGTGTTGTAGGGGGAGTTCACCATGAGGTGCTCGCCACGGATGCGCTTGAGATCGAAGTTGCCGAGGGCGTACTTGACCGTGGGGTCAGACTGCAGGCGCATCTCCTTGCGCAGGCGGTTGAGATAGAGCCCAGCGATACGGCGGTACTCGTCGCGCTTGCCTGATTCGCTCTCGACGATAGAGGCAAGTGTCGTCACCTCGAGGGGATTCAGCCCAAGGCGCTCAGCCTCTTCGGTGCGCTTACCCTTCCAGAAGAGCTGGTAGTGGGCTTGGAGGCTGTCGAGGACTTCGCGCCCTGAGGCAGCCCAACGTAGGGTGTGGGGCTCGCGGATGACCTTGGAGTAGAAGGCTCCAGGCTTCGTGCCATACTGCGCCATAAGGGCTGAGTCAGCGAGGAGCGTGCGGAGCGTGTCGGCCTTCACCCAGAGGTGCTGGGCGAGGAAGTCCACGAGCTCAGAGTCCTTGCGTACGGAGGGAGGGGTGAGCTTAAGTGGGCTGTCCTTCCCTTCCTTGAGGAGGGTGATGAGCTCCTGCATCGTCGTGGAGCGGAGGACGGCATAGCGACCTGGGCGCAGGGCGTCGCCCGTCTCGCTAAGCCCCTGCACTGCCGCCAGACGGTCGAAGACACGGGGGAAGCGCAGCCAGAGCTTCTTCTGCATCTGCTCACGTAACTCGGCATAGTTGCTCCCTGGGGCTACGAGGAGGTAGGTCGTGTCGGTGGCGGGGCGACCTGCAGGCGTAGTATAGAGATAGCCACCCGCGAGGGCTGCTGCGGCTACGACGATGAGGATCAGGATGACGAAGACGCGCGTGCCTCGGCCACGACTGCGGTGGGGCGAGGGGAAGGAGCGTCGGCCATTGAGCCGCTGGTAGTGGGCTACTGAATGCTTACTCATACGGAGTGGGATGTCGGATTAGCGGAAGATATCGGCGGGCTCAGCGAGGCGCTTCAGCTCGCTACCGCGGATAGCATAGAAGGAAGGCAGGCTCTGGGTATTGTAGTCCTGAGCTGCGGTATGGTTGAGGTCTTGGACGCAGATCCAGGGCAGAGCGCGTGAAGCATTCTTCCACAGATAGGCGTCTTGGTCTTCGGAGACTTCGAAGATGATGAGGTCGGGGTGGGCGGACTGCAGGGCGCGCAGCTCGGCGACGAGGGCGGGAGACCAGTCGCCAGCGTAGGCGGTGAAGCAGACGAGGACGGGGTGGCCCTTAGCGACCTCAGCAGTGAGGGAGCGCATCTGCCCCTTCTGGTCACGCAGGCGGATCTCGGGGAAGGCGACGACCTCCACGGGGGCTGCCGTCATCGTCGTGTCGGGATGGGCCTCGCGCTGACGAGCACGCGCCATAGCGATGGAGCGCAGAGCCGCCTGCTTCAGGAGCGGCGTGTAGGGGGCATTGGGGTGGAAGGCATCGTAGGCCGTGGCGACAGCAGCGAAGGCGCGGTCATCGCCAGGATGGTCGATGGAGAAGTACGTCCCGCCGAGGTAGCTCTGGAAGAGGGCGTAGTAGGCGGCAGCGCCCTTGGGGTCGCTGAAGATGTACTTGCTCGTGAGGGTATTCTTCAGCTGCGTGGAGAGTGAGTCGATACGTGCCAGAGCGATGCCACGGTCGAGGGTGCCATTATTGAGCTGTGTGAGGATCGCCTCGATAGCCTTGTCGGTGGCGGTGCGCAGCTGACCGATCTCACGGATCTGTTTATTGGCCTCGTCGCCCGACTCGATCTTGTAGGTCGAGAAGAGATCCTTGCCCGAGGCGGAGAGGGTGAGGTGCGTGACGGAGTCGGCTGCGAAGGGGATGAAGCTCTCCCCGAGGCGCAGGCGGTAGAAGGCGGGATAGCTATGTGCCTCGCGACGGAAGCGGAAGCGACCCTTCTCGTCGAGGGTCACGGAGTCGATGAGCTGAGGTTCGTCGGTGTCGGTCGTCTCGAGGTAGAGCGTCTTGCCTGCGGCATCGGTGATGGTGCCTTCGGCGGTGAACTCATTGCCTCCGCTCTTGGAGCAGGAGCCGAGAGAGAGGGAGCCGAGGAGAAGGAGGGAGAGGCGGAGCTTCGTCTTATTCATTGTCTGCCGTGTGAGGTATGTGATAGATGGGGCTATTAGAGTGCGGGGGCGTCCCAGTGCTCGCCGGTGGCGAGGAGCATCTCCTCAGCGCGGGCGACCTCGGCGAAGAGCTCTTCGCGTGTGGCAGCCTTGAGCATAGCGATGCGTACGGGGCGGAAGTTATCGATACCCTTGAAGATCGGGCTGGCGGCTATATGGCGACGGCTGTGGAGGATGCCACGGCGCTCGTCGAGCTTGCGGATGTTGTTGTCGACGAGCTGGCGAAGTACGTCGACGTAGAAGGCCTTCGGGTGGCGGGGAGCAGGCTCGCCCGTCTGGAGGTAGTGCTTCATCTCCTCGAAGATCCAGGGCTGGCCGATGGTAGCACGCCCGACCATCACGGCATCGACGCCGTAGGTGTCGAAGGCACGCTTGGCCTCTTCGCCCGTGGTGATGTCACCATTGCCGATGATAGGGATGTGCATGCGCGGGTTCTCCTTCACCTTGCCGATGAGCGTCCAGTCGGCAGAGCCGGTGTACATCTGGGCGCGGGTACGGCCGTGGATGGTGAGGGCTTGGATGCCCACGTCCTGGAGGGCTTCGGCGAGCTCGACGATGATCTTACTATCGTTGTCCCAGCCGAGGCGGGTCTTCACGGTGACGGGGATCTTCACGGCCTTGACGATCTCGCTGACGATGCGGAGCATGACGTCGGGGCAGCGAAGCATACCGCTACCAGCGCCCTTGCCAGCGACACGCTTGACGGGGCAACCGAAGTTCAAGTCCAGCACCTCGGGGCCAGCGGCCTCGGCGATACGGGCGGCTTCGACCATAGGCTCGACCTTGCGGCCGTAGATCTGGATGGCTACGGGGCGCTCTTCGGCGCTAATCTCGAGCTTGCGCGTCGTGCCAGCGACCTGACGGATGAGGGCGTCAGCACTGAGGAACTCGGTGTAGACCATGTCTGCACCGAAGCGGCGACAGAGGAGACGGAAGGCGGCATCCGTCACATCCTCCATGGGGGCCAGTAGTAGGGGGCGCTCCCCGAGATCGACCGTACCTATTTTCATTCGCTTATCTGGGCTATGTATTGGGAGGCCGTCGTGAGGGCCTCGTGGATATTGGGGCAGATGTAGGTATCGCCGATGAGGTCGGCGATACCTGTGGCACGCAGGGTCTCATGGACGCTGGGGCGCACGCCCGAGAGGACGAGCTGGATGCCCTCAGCCTGTGAGGTCTCGATGAGAATGCGGAGGTTGCGCACGGCCGTCGAGTCCATAAAGGGCACCTGACGCATACGCAGGATGCGCACCTTCGGGCGCGCCTTGGTGGCGAGGACGATCTCCTCGAAGCGGTTGGCGATACCGAAGAAGAAGGGCCCTTCGATCTCGTAGACCTCGACGCCCTTCGGCAGGTCGAGGGCTTCCTCACGACCTGCGAGCTGGCCGTCATCCTCGGAGCTGTGCACGTGGAGCTTGTCGCGGGAGACGACGATGCGTGTGGACTCGATGATGCGGCGCATGAAGAGGAGCATGGAGAGTAGGAGACCCAGCTCAATAGCTATGGTGAGGTCGAAGAGTACCGTGAGGAAGAAGGTGACGGCAAGCACGGCGATATCGCTCTTCGGGCCACGCAGCGAAGCGCGTACCGAGCGCCATCCGCTCATGTTGTACGAGATGACGACGAGCACACCCGAGAGGCAGGCCATAGGGATGTAGGCCATCAGGGGCATGAGGAAGAGGAAGATCAGTAGGAGGACCAGAGCGTGCGTGATGCCTGCGATGGGCGTGCGGGCGCCGTTGTTGATGTTGGTCATCGTGCGGGCGATAGCTCCCGTGACGGGGATCCCACCGAAGAAGGGAACGATGATATTGGCTACCCCCTGGGCCATCAGCTCGGTATTCGAGCGGTGGCGCTCACCGATGACCCCGTCAGCGACGCTGGCAGAGAGGAGGGACTCGATAGCGCCGAGGAGGGCGATGGTGAAGGCGGGGCCGATGAGGTGCTGCATCGTCGCCCAGCTCAGCTCGGGCACGACGAGGTCGGGGATCTTCGAGGAGATCGTATAGCGGTCGCCGATGGTGTCAAGGCCCGTGACGCCAGCATACTCCTTGAGGAGGTAGCAGACGATGGTCATCACGATGATGGCGACGAGGGAGCCAGGGACGACCTTCGTCAGCCGTGGGGTGAGCTGGATGAGGAGGATGCTCCCCAGACCGATGGCGAGCGTAGGTAGGTGGACGGAGCCGAGCGAGGAGAGGAGGACGCCCCACTTCGGTACAAACTCCTTCGGTAGACCCGTCAGCCCAAGGCCGAGGAGGTCATTGACCTGCGTGGTGAAGATGGTCACAGCGATACCAGCCGTGAAGCCTAAGATAATCGGATAGGGGATGAACTTGATGAGCGATCCGAGCTTCAGTGCGCCCATCAGCAGGAGGAGGATCCCCGCCATCAGTGTGGCGATGAGTAGTCCGCCCTGACCGTACTCGCCGATGATGCCGAGGACGATGATGATGAAGGCGCCCGTCGGCCCCCCGATCTGTACGGAGCTACCCCCGAGAGCCGAGACGATGAGCCCCCCGAGGACGGCGGTGACAAGCCCCACTTCGGGAGATACCCCGCTGGCGATAGCGAATGCGATGGCCATAGGTAGGGCGACGATCCCCACGATGAGCCCCGCTAAGAGGTCACGAGTGAGGCCCTGCCGCGTGTAGCCCTTGAGGCTATCGATGAGCATGGGGCGGAAGTTCAAGCGCTGCATGTCGAGTAAAAAGTAGGTTTTCTTCCTATACGATTAAATAGCTGTTAGGTTACAAAGATAAGGAAAAGCCCCCGTGCCTCTGGGGGCGCTGACCTCGTGGGCAGGGCTTACGCATCGAAATCCTCCCGTGCCGTTGGCGTCTATACGCCGCATCGTCTGCACGTCTACTCCTCTTGCTCATCGCGACCTCTGCATATCCTCTTGCCCATCAGCGGGGGAAAGTGCCAGAGACAAGACAGGAGAAGGCGATTGCCTTCTCCTGCTATTTCGATTGAGGTAGTCCCCGTGTCAAGGTGGGCTTCCGTATGCTTTACCCGAGGCTGTATAAGGAGCTTCCCCTACTTCTTCACGCGTCGTAGCGTGCAGACCTCAGCGTCATACGGGACCGATAGATAATCAGGTATGATCACAGGACGATCGATTCCGACCAAGTGGCTTCGGCGTACTACTATCGTATCGTGTGCCGCATTCAAGCAGAGAAGTACATTGGCAAGCTCCTGATAGGGCTTGTCAGCTTTGCCATAGAAGAAAGGCATTCTGTAAACATCTAATTGTAGAGACCTCTTCTCTCTGTCCCAGATAAATCCCCCGCCTTGAATAAAGGAGGTCCCAGGCAGGAAGGAGTCCGTCGGGGTGATACATGCTTTCCCATTCTTTGTGATTGATAGCTCTAAGCCAAGAGCATCGTACCAGTAGGAATCGTAATAGTTTGCCTTTTTCTGCACGATGATACGGGCACGCCACTGGTGGCCAACAAAGCCCGTGCCTTCCCACTCTCCAGCAAACTTATCGAGGTCGTGGTGTCTGTCCTCAAAGTAGTAGCCTTCAGGGTTGCCACGGTTGTTGTCCGACACGCGCATGAAGTCACGTAAGTCCACGACTTGCGTCTGAGCATGGGAGACCTCCGAAAGGACGAGTAAGGCAGGAAGTAAGAGTAAGGCGAGCCTAATGGTAGAGGTGATGAATCGGAGCATAGGTATAGAGCGTATGTTGTTTGTGTGATGTAATCTCCTATCTCCCTACGCGTCGTAGCGTACAGACATCTGCCAGATAGCCCTCCCCGGGAGGGATATAATCAGGGATATTCGGAATTTCATCAATCGCAATAACAGCTCCCCGACGTAGCACGATCGTATTTTGATCAGCACTTATATAGAGACGCACTTGTACTGCTGCCTTATAGGGGTGATCTGCCTCCCCATAAGAGAAGAGCATCGTATAGATATCGGGATCTACTGATTTTTTATCCCTATCCCATAGAAATCGAGCGCCTTGAATGAAGGAAGTCCCAGGTATTAGATTTCCGGTCGGTGTGATAGCAGCCTTGCCATCCTTCGTGACTGATAGCTCTAAGCCCAAAGTATCAGCCCAATAGGAGCCGAAGAAGTCTGACTTCTTTTGCTCTACGATACCTATGTGCCAATGATAGTCCCCAAAGCCAATGCCCTCCCACTCACCTACGAACTTGTCGAGGTCGTGGTGTTGGTCCTCAAAGTAGTAGCCTCGAGAATTGTAGTAATTGTTTTCTGTTACTTGGTGGTAGTCGCGTAAGGCTGCGACTTGCGTCTGAGCAGAGACCCTCGCTCCCGAGAGGAGTAGTATGAGGGATAAGAGCCTAATTAGCTTGGTCATAGTAAAAAGGGGCGGGTTTATTCGGTGAGTAGTTCGGGTGACGAGTTGGTGTATCATGCAGGGGAACTTCCCCTACTTCTTCACGCGTCGTAGCGTACAGACCTCAGACAGATAGCCCCCAGGGGGGATATAATCAGGGATGTTCGCACTGTGCTCTATCTCGATAGTATATCCCCGACGTATCACGATCGTGTCATGGGTCGCATTGATATAGAGAAGCACTTCGACTGTCCCTCGGTAAGGCTCATCAGATATACCGTAAGCGAAGAGGACTTTATAAATGTTAGGATCTACAGCCTGCTGCTGCTTCACCCATCGAAGCCCAAATCCTTGAATAAAAGAGGTCCCAGGGATTAGATCTCTGGTTGGCGTGATAGCTGCCTTGCCATCCTTCTTGATTGATAGCTCTAAGCCAAGGACATCGGACCAATAGGAGCCGTGGCGGTCTACCTTCTTTTGGACAGCGATACGGGTACGCCACTGATAGCCACCAAAGCCAGTACCCTCCCACTCGCCAGCAAACTTATCGAGGTCGTAGTTTCGATCTTGAAAGTAGAAGCCTTGGGGATCACCTCGATTCTCTCCTGATACCCGATGGAGGTCACGTAAGTCTGCGACTTGCCTCTGAGCATTTCCTTCTTTAGGGAAGAGAAGGCTGAAGAAGAGTAAGATAGAGAACGCTCTAACGGCCGAGGGGATCGGATGGGTGAGCATCTTGAATTGGCGTCCGACTTGTTGGGTAGCTTTGATCGTGTATTCTCCGAGAGTAAAGAGGTCCATAGAGTAGCTGTAAGTGTTAGATGACTCAAAGGTAATAAGTTTTCCCTTGGATTTTAGGGGAGGAAAAAGGGTGACGAGTAGCTGGATAACTTCATCCGAGTGCGGGGAAAAGTCGCGGACGAGTAGTAGAAAAGCTTTGTCTACGTGCGTGGCTCTAAAATCTACGTACGTGGATCATAGAGATTACGTGCCGAGTCCTTAGGACTACGTGCGTGGACAGAGGAAATGGCGTAGAGGAAGGGGCTTTCTTTTCGTGGAGGATGAGGCTTTTCCTTCCGCTGGATGAGAAAAATCCCCGCGATAGGCGAGGGGCTCGGACTATGGCGGGGAAGAGGGTTGCTGGGCTGAGGCGAGCGGGTGTGTCGTGGCTTAGCTCGGTGTCGCGCCTTCGCCTGCCTGGAGCTTCTTGCGGTACTCGGTGGGTGTGAGGCCCGTCTGCTGCTTGACGAACTTGCCGAAGAAGGCAAGGCTCGAGAAGCCCTGCTGGAAGGCAATCTCCTTAGCTGTCTTGCTTGAGTAGCGTAGCTCCTGCGTGATGGCGCGCATCATGTACTGATGGATGAAGTGGATGGGTGTCTCTCCCGTCTGCTCCTTGATGATGCGTGAGAGGTACTTCGGCGTGAGGTTCATCAGGGTAGCAACCTCCGAGACGGAGCGTATGCGGCCGCGTTGCATGCCCAGCAGGTCGAAGAAGAGACGTGCCTGCTGGCTGGCACGGGTCAGGTCTTGCGGGGTCGCTTGGCGGAGCTCTTCGCTGACCTCACGGATGAAGGAGTAGAGGAGTGCCTGGATATGGATGTGCAGGAGTTCGTCACGGAAGAGGGGATTGGCCGAGTGGCAGAGGGTGTGGATCTGCTGGTGGTAGATCTTGCTGAGCTCTATCGCATCCTCGCTCAGCGTGTAGATGGGCGACCTGCGCACATAGTCCGCGATGCTCCATACCACGGTATTCAGTGCTTCGGTCGCCCCGATGAGCTCCCATGAGAGTCCCATGAGGACCAGATCGGCATCGCTCGAGGCGAGGCATTCCTCGATGAGAGAGCCCTCTTGGTAGCTAAGCCTCTGCCCCTGCTCGAGGCGGTACTGTCGGCCGTCAATGGCGATCTGTATCGTACCCTGACGGCAGTAGATCGCCATGCCGAAGTGCATACGAGCCCCTATCATCCGCTCGGGGAGCGTGTGTAGGCTATGTGCAAAGAGGAACTTGTCATGGCAGTAGTCTATGCCAGGATCTCCCTTGAAGTCATTGGTCGTCCACTCGTGCGGCTGCATGCTGTCTTGCTGATGTATCTGGGGCTGTACTTATGGGTGTAAAGGTAGGGGATATATGTGATACTTTGTGCTCGTCTAAATGTCGCATGGGGCAGGTAAAGCTTTTCCTTTCTTCGCATCGAGGGGAAGGTGGGGGAGAAAAAGCGACTATTTGCCCCCTCCGTGCAACGGTGTAGCGCTCCTTCCCCGCGCGAGTGCGCACGCATACAGCTTGCATATATGGGCGAAAATGACGAAAATTGTAGTCTAAAAGCAGGCTATGCGAGGTAGGGTGAAGAGGTCCTTTGCCCTACCTCCCATTGCACCCCATAGCAAGACAAATAAGATGATAGAAGAGAAGTTCCAGGCCGTCGTCCTGGGCGCTGGCGAAAGCGGTGTCGGCGCAGCCCTATTATACCAGAGTCGTGGTATATCCGTCATGGTCTCCGACTACGGGCATATTGCCCCGAAGTACAAGCAGGAGCTCGAAGCCAATGGCATCCCCTACGAAGAGGGTAGCCACACCACCGAGCTCATCCTGCGTGCCGAGGAGATCGTCAAGAGCCCTGGTATCCCTGAGAAGGCGCCTATCATGGTGGCTATCCGTGAGCGTGGCATCCCCGTCATCTCCGAGATCGAGCTGGCAGGTCGCTACCTCAAGGGCAAGGTCATCGGTATCACGGGGAGCAATGGGAAGACCACGACGACGATGTGGCTGCACCACATCCTCACCGAGGCGGGTATGAAGCCCGCACTGGCTGGGAACGTCGGCTTCAGCCTCGCCCGTCAGGTGATCCCCGACGAGCAGCCCGACTACTTCGTCGTCGAGCTGAGTAGCTTCCAGCTGGATGATATGTACAAGTTCCGCGTGCATATCGCCCTCTTGATGAACATCACGCCCGACCACCTCGACCGCTATCACTACAACTTCGAGGAGTATGCTATGGCGAAGATGCGCATCCTGCAGAACCAGACCGCGGAGGATGCCTTCATCTATTGGGGTGAAGATGAGTTCGTCTCTCGCTACGTCATGAGCCACCAGCCCATGCCGATGCAGACGCTCTCCTTCCTGACCTATCCGCAGGTAGGCTCCGCCGCCGACAAGTCGGACGACAACATGATGCGCCTGCACTTCGACGGGAAGAGCTTTGAGTTCCCCATCGATCAGCTCGCACTCCAGGGGCCGCACAACCTGCAGAATGCTATGGCTGCCTCGATCGCAGCCCTGCGCCTCGGTGTCTCGCATGACGTCCTGAGACGTGCGCTCAGCGACTTCGTGAACGTGCCCCACCGCCTTGAGAAGGTCGGGGTACTCGATGGCGTGCGCTATATCAACGACTCCAAGGCCACCAACGTCAGCTCTACCTACTATGCTCTGCGGACGATGACCACGCCCTACGTGCTCATCCTCGGTGGCGAAGACAAGGGGAATGACTATATGGATATCACCGAGCTCATCACCTCTGGGGCGCGTGGGCTCGTCTTTCTCACGACCGACGTGCTGAAGCTGTACAAGAGCTTCCACGGCAAGGTGCCTCAGATCGCCTCGGCACTCTCTATGGAGGAGGCTATCGCCCACGCTCGTGAGATGGCTCAGCCAGGCGACACCGTCCTGCTCTCTCCAGCCTGTGCGAGCTTCGACCTCTTCACCAGCTACATCCATCGAGGCGACCGCTTCCGCGAAGTGGTACAGGGCCTGATCCAAGCTGAGGAGAAGCATGCCTAACGATCAGACGACCTCCCTCCAGCCGAAGGACTCGTGGCTGCGCCGCATCTTCGCGGGCAACGGCCTCATGTGGGCACTCTACTTCGTGCTCGTCTTGGTCTCGCTCTACACCGTATCGAGCGCGCTGAGCTCGGAGATCTATAAGAGCCTCTCCGTCGGGCGACTGAATCCCATCCTCAAGCATGCGCTCATGCTCGCTATCGGTATCTGCTCGGCTATCTTGCTGAGCCGATGCTCCGGGCGCTTCTATCGCTATACCCTGCCACCGCTCTCGGCGCTCCTCATGGTGGGGCTCTTCTTCGCGCAGCTCCTCTTAGGGCAGAGCACCAATGGGGCAGAGCGCTGGATCGACTTGGGCTTCATCACCATCCAGCCCGCCGAATTCCTGCGTGTCTATATCGTCATCTGGGGCGCTTATGTCGCGGGTAAGGATGTCGTGGAAGACCCGAGGAAGGAGCCTCGCTACTGGGCCTACTGGGGGTGGATCTTCATCCTCTCGATTATGGTGCTCTTGAGCAACCTGTCGACCTTCCTCATCATCTTCTCTTTCCTCTACCTCTACTCGTGGGTACTCAAGGCGCCTAAGCGCTTCATGTACCGCATCACGGCTATCGGTGCCATAGCGGTGGTCTTGGGTGGTGCCTACCTCTACTTAGCCCCCGAGAGCATGCTGCCTGGTCGTGCCGTCACGTGGCACAACCGTCTGCATGGCGCCGTCAAGGAGCGAGAAGACCGCTTCGCTATCACCGACGAGAACCGTCAGGAGCAGATGGGCCGTATGGCTATCGCCAACTCCAAGCTCGTCGGTCGTGGCCCAGGGAATAGCAAGCTGCGTGACTCCCTCTCGCAGGCCTACTCCGACTACCTCTACGCCATCATCATCGAGGAGTATGGCATCCTCGGTCTGCTCTTCATCCCATCGCTCTATCTGGTGTGGATGCTCATCGGCTATCGTGAGGCACGCAAGCAGACGAACGTCTTCCGCAGCAACCTCATCAAGGGCTTTGGCATCCTCTATCCGCTGCAGGCGCTGGTGAATATGATCGTCGCCTCGGGGATCATCACCACAGGGCAGACGCTCCCGCTCATCAGCTACGGGGGGTCGTCGATCCTGGCGACAAGCATGGCCTTCGGCATCATGATCGGGGCCTCGCGCGTCGACAAGCCCAAGCGTGAGCCCCACACGGAGGAGGCAGAGTTCACTGAGGTCGCCGCGACCGAGGAGGTCGTGGAAGAGCCTCTTCTCGATACCGACACACAAGACTACGTATAGAAATATGATCCAGCGAGCTATCATCAGCGGCGGTGGCACAGGGGGGCATATCTTCCCTGCCGTATCCATCGCCGAAGCCCTTCGCCGGCGCTACCCCGAGATCGATATCCTCTTCATCGGTGCCGAAGGGCGCATGGAGATGGAGCGTGTACCCCAGGCGGGCTTCCCCATCCGCGGTCTGAAGATCCGCGGCCTTGACCGCAAGCGCCCTTGGCGCAATATCGGAGTCATCCGTGACTTCCTGCGTGCGCTCATCACGGCACGCGATATCATCCGTGACTTCCGCCCCGAGATCGTCATCGGCGTCGGGGGCTATGCCAGCGCACCTACGCTGAAGGCTGCACAGAGTCTCGGCATCCCCACGCTCATTCAGGAGCAGAACTCTTATGCTGGCGTGACGAATAAGTTCCTCGCTCGTCGTGCCGACCGCATCTGCGTAGCGTACCCCGAGATGGAGCGCTTCTTCCCGAAGGATAAGATCGTACTGACGGGGAATCCCCTGCGTCCTGCTATCGAATATATGCAGGACGGGCTGCGCGAAGAAGCGCTACGTCACTTCGGCTTGCCAGCTGATACGAAGCGCGTCGTCGTCGTCATCGGCGGGAGTCTCGGTGCTCTGAGTATCAACGAGAGCATCGGTTCGCGCCTCGAGGAGTGGGCTCAGTCGGGTGTCGCCCTCATCTGGCAGACGGGTAAGGGCTTCGAAGCCAAGGCGCAGGAGCTACTCAAGGCGTATGACTTCCCCGTCTACTCGTCGGCCTTCATCCAGCGTATGGATCTGGCTTATGCTGTGGCAGACGTCGTGGTGTCGCGTGCTGGTGCCAGCTCGATCTCCGAGCTGTGCTTCCTCGGCAAGCCTACCATCCTCGTCCCTTCGCCCAACGTAGCCGAAGACCATCAGACGAAGAACGCGCTGGCGCTCTCGACGCGCTCGGCCGCGCTCCTCATCCCCGACGACAAGGCTCGCGAAGAACTGACGCCCCGCGCCATCGCCCTCGTGCAGGACGCTGCGCAGTGCGCTTCGCTCTCCGAAGAGATCCGCAAGCTCGCCCTCACCGAGGCTGCTGACCGCATCGTCGACGAGGCCGAGCGCCTCGTGGCCTTCGCCCCCAAGCGATAGACGTCGTACTATAATAGTATATAAAAGAGCAGCGGCTGCGACC